>JANLIU010000027.1 GCA_024654305.1 Candidatus Parcubacteria bacterium | reverse complement strand
GGCACCGGCAAGATGATCACACAATACGATATGTATTCCATCACCGACGAGTACGGCGGCGTGGGGCTCCTGAAATTCGATTTTCTCGGTATTAAAAATCTCGCCATCCTTGCCGACGCGGTTCTGCGCGTGAAGGAAACGCGTGGTATCACGGTCGACATTGAGAATATCCCTATTGATGACAAGAAAACCTACGAAATGCTCGCGCGCGGCGAGACCGAAGGCATATTCCAACTGAACGGTTCCGGTATGACCCGCTGGTTGAAAGAACTCCGGCCGACGACCATCCACGACATCAACGCGATGGTCGCGCTCTATCGCCCGGGGCCGATGGAAACTATTCCGCAATATGTGGAGCGCAAACATAACGCGAAGCTCATTCATTTCTTGGATCCGCGCATGAAGGAGTATCTTGATTTTTCTTACGGACTTTTGGTCTACCAAGACGACGTGCTTCTCACCGCAATCAAGCTCGGTGGCTACTCCTGGCTCGAGGCAGACGCGCTTCGGAAAGCGATGGGTAAGAAAATCCCGAAGGTCATGCAAGCGGAAAAGGCGAAGCTACTCAAAGGATTCGTAGAATACGGAAAGCTCTCGCAGAATACTGCGGAAAAATTATGGCTTCTCATCGAACCATTTGCCGCCTACGGCTTCAACAAGGCGCACGCCGCGAGCTACGGCAAAGTCGCGTACCAGACCGCCTATATGAAAGCGAATTACCCGGTGGAATATCTCGCGGCGCTTCTCACCGCCGATTCGGGCGACACCGAACAAATTTCGATATTCGTCGCCGAAGCAAAACGCATGGGAGTACCTGTCCTCCCGCCGGATGTGAACGAAAGCGGAACGGTGTTTACCGTGATTAGCCGTGAAGACGTCCCTGCTGAAGGGGCTCCGCAGAGTGCGACCAAAGTTTCTTATGAGCGAAGCGAATTAGAAAACTTGAAGTACTCCTGTGGTAACGAGGCGAGGACTGAGCTGTTTTCTAGCAAGAAAACAGCGTACCCGGAAGTGGGGATGTCGAACGGCGCAATCCGGTTTGGACTTTCTTCCATCAAGAATTTCGGCGACGGTATTTCAGAATCAATCATTGCCGAGCGGAAAACACACGGACCTTACACAACTCTCTCCGATTTCCTCTCGCGTGTCGGCTCAAAAAATCTCAATCGCAAGTCGCTCGAGTCGCTCATCAAATGCGGCGCGCTCGATTCCCTGAGCGAATCCCGTGGCACGCTGCTCGAAAATGTAGAGACGATGCTTGCTTTCCACCGTGAAGCGACCGCCGAGGCGCCACAGGATTCCCTCTTTGGCGCCTTCGCCGCACCGCCCGAGCTCAAACTTCCTGCGGGAAAACCAGTCTCGCTCATCGACAAGCTCACCTGGGAGAAAGAACTTCTCGGCATTTACATCTCCGGTCATCCGCTCGATGCGCACGAAACTGTTACTAACAAAGCCCATCTTTCTATTGCAAAAGTAAAAGCAGAACCTCAGCCGGGAATGCTCCTTATTCTGCCGGTCTTGGTTTCCGTCGTGCGCACGCTTCTCACCAAAAGCGGCGAGAAAATGGCGTTCGTCACGGTGGAAGATAAAACTGACTCCATAGAAGCGGTCATTTTCCCACGGCTTTTCAAGCAGCATGCCGGCATCGTCGTGCCCGGCACTTGCCTCTTGGTAAAAGGCAAAGTCTCGGTTAGGAACGGCGAACCCTCGCTCGCTATCGACGAACTAAAGCCCCTTTAAGTTTTGTGATATATTCGACAGATATGGATACACCGCAGGATAAAGAACGCGACCACAAAAAGCTCGGCAAAGAGCTCGACCTTTTTACCTTCTCCGAACTCGTGGGCTCCGGCCTTCCTCTCTGGACGCCGAAAGGTACGATTCTCCGTAATCTTCTTGATAATTTCGTGTGGGAATTGCGATACAAATGCGGATACGAAAAAGTCGAGATCCCTCACATCACGAAACGCGAGCTGTATGAAAAGAGCGGCCACTGGGACAAGTTTAAAGATGACCTCTTCCGCATCACCACACGCGAAGGAGATGAGTTCGCGATGAAGCCGATGAACTGCCCGCATCACACACAGATATATGCGCGTCGGCCCTGGAGCTACCGCGAACTGCCGCAGAGGTACGCGAACACGACGATGTGCTATCGCGACGAACAATCGGGCGAATTGAACGGCCTTTCGCGCGTTCGCGCCTTCACGCAGGACGACGCGCACGCTTTTTGTCGCGAATCACAGGTTGAGGAGGAGTTCAGGAATATTTGGAACATCATTGAAAAGTTCTACAGCACCTTCGGATTCAATCCAAAAAAAATACGACTTTCCTTCCACGACCCAGCGCACCCCGAAAAGTATCTCGGTGACAAAGCGCGCTGGAAGATCGCCGAGGATATCCTGACGAACATCGCAAAAGAAAAAGGCGCCGAAACCATTGACGGTCTCGGTGAGGCTGCTTTCTACGGTCCGAAATTGGATTTTATGGCGGAGGATTCGCACGGCCGCCTTTGGCAAGTGGCAACCATCCAGCTGGATATGAACATGCCGGAGAGCTTTGACCTCACCTGCATCAATGAAAAAGGAGAGAAAGAACGCATCGTCATGATACATGCCGCTATCATGGGCTCCATAGAGCGCTTCTTGTCTGTCCTTATTGAGCACCTGCAAGGCGCTTTCCCTCTCTGGCTCTCACCGGTGCAGGTGCGCATACTGCCGGTATCCGAAAAACATAATGCGTACGCAAAAGAAGTTTTGGATATGCTTAAAGCCGCGAACATTCGCGCGGATGCCGACGATGCAAACGAATCGCTCGGGAAAAAGATACGCGCCGCAAAGACGGAAAAAATTCCCTACCTGCTCGTGGTCGGAGATGCGGAAATTGAGCACAATACGGTTTCGGTCGATATTCGCGGCGGGAACAAAGGTCAATCTATTTCAATGAGTATCGACGCCTTCATTAGACAAACCACAGGTGACATTAAATCCCGTAACGCAGAGCTCTCGTTTTTAAAGCTTGGGATTGATTAAGCGCCCAATACTGAAAGTGCACGCGTAAGCGCAAGCTTCGCGCCGGTCACGCCGGTAGAATAGCTGGAATCAATGGCGGTCGTGAGTGAGGTGACGAGCTTTTCCAAGGTCGGTGTGTCGAGGCGCGCGGTCATTCGCGCCATATCAGGGTCGCACGGAATGCCGTCGACACGAGAACGATACACGTCGTCAATGAGACAGACCGTCTTTGAAAGAAGGTGCTCCGGCACGCCTCCGCCGCGCAAATGCTGGCGAAGTCCGGCGAAGACCGCAACACGATCTCCCTCGCAGAGCGCGGCAGCGAAACCGCGGATGTGTGGCTGCACGGCGCCTGATTCAACCGTGGCATTGCTTACGATTGTCTCAACATTTTCGTAGATCGGTTCGACATGTTCGAACACCGGCTCAACTTTTTCATACACCGGTTCGACATTCGCCTGCACGTGCGCAGTGTGCTCGGCAACCGCGTGATGATGGCGCGACAAACCCTTCACGATGTCGTCCACCGAGAGCGCTCCATTTTTCGCATATGACTTAAATCCGTCATAGGAAGAATAGCTGCGCGGCGGTTCGGGAGTCATGACGCTGTTCTGAAAGGACTGACTTTCCGGAGCCGGAGCCGAGCGCTGCGCGACGACGGGCGCGAATTGCATAGACGTGTTCATACTTTCGCGCACCCCGTTAGAGACGCCTGCAAAAGCCAGGCCAGATGCCTCTGGCATCTTGTTTCTAACGGGGCGCACATTGAGCGCTTCGTTCACTCGATAACCGAAATTGCTCATGCGGCGCTTTGCGACCGGTACCGCACCGAAGAGAACGAGATAGGCGAGCGCGAGCGACCACCCGATGAGCGCAATCCAATAGAGCACAGTGCCGATAGGTCCGAGATCAAGACCGGTGTATGGAATTTGCGAAAGATAGAGATAGGCGAGCGGTTGCGAGAGCACGTGTGCAAGCGTTACGGTTGGTGCCCTTCCTCCACCTCCACCTCCACCGCCACCGCCACCACCACCACCAGAAGGAGGAGTGACTACTGCCGCAATATCATTGTTGGTGAGGGTACAGATTTTGTTCTGCCCTGCCGTGATGGTGATAGTGCCGGTTGCGTCACAGTCACCACTAAAGCTAGCGGCATATCCCGGTTGGTTGGTCTCAGAGATGGTGTATGTTTCCGGACTGAAGGTGTTGACTATGCCGCTCACCACCGACGTCGTCGCTGTCGCCGTACTAATGAACAATGGGAAATCAGCGATGACCTTGGTGCCGCCGTCATCATTGGTGACCACTTTGATTACTTGGATGGTGGCAGGTACAGGCGGCACCGCAATATCATTGTTGGTGAGGGTACAGATTTTGTTCTGACCTGCCGCAATCGTGACGTGACCGGTTGCGTCACAATCACCGCTAAAGCTAGCGGCGTATCCCGGTTGATTCGTCTCGGTGACGGTGTGTGAACCAGGGCTGAAGGTGTTGACTATGCCGCTCACCACCGACGTCGTATCGACGAGGAGTGGGAAATCAGCGATGACCTTGGTGCCGCCGTTATCGTTGATGACCACCTTGTTGACACGGATGGTGGCGGGTGACGGTGGGACGGCAATATCATTGTTGGTGATTGTGCAAACTTTGTTCTGCCCTGCCGTGATGGTGATAGTGCCGGTTGCACTACAGTCACCGCTAAAGGAGGCGGCGTATCCCGGTTGGTTGGTTTCCGAAATGGTGTATGTTGCCGGACTGAAGGTGTTGACTATGCCGCTCACCACTGCAGTCGTGTTAACGAACAGGGGGAAGTTAGCAATCACCTTGGTGCCGCCATTATTGTTGATGACAACTTTGTTGACACGGATGGTGGCGGGAGAAGGCGGATACGTAACGACTGGTGCTACAACAACGGGTGCTGCGGAAGGTATGATAATTGGTACGATCGGCGTATCCACTACTGGAGTTACAATGGGCGTACCAGCATCGCCACCGATAAATACGGGGGCAGCAGTGCCAGCGTCACCGCCTATAAATACAGGAACAGCAGTTCCAGCGTCCCCACCAATGAAAACAGGTGCCGCGGTACCGGCGTCACCGCCTATAAAAACAGGTGCCGCGGTACCGGCATCGCCACCGATAAAGACAGGATCGGTGCCGCCAGAAACGGGAGTAGTAACGGGAATAATAACTGGAATAAACACACCAGCATCGCCGCCGATAAATATGGGGGGAAGCATGCCACCAGCATCGCCGCCGATAAATATAGGATCGAACTGCGCATGCGCAAGAGGAATATTAAAAAAAGAATTGTAGTTGGGTAACACGAAAACGCTCGAAAATGCGAGTACTGTAATAGATATAATGAATATTGTGTTGAATTGTGAACGCATATGATTTCCTATTTCCGAAATACCTCTGCTTTGAGATGTTCCGGAAAAGAGAGGGAACGTTAAGCACGTTCCCAAGAGCTTTGCGTCAGGAGTTACGGCACCGAGACTCCCGAGATGACTCTCGGAGGACAAGGATTGTCACCCCATTCGTCCGGGAAAGCCCGGTTGAGATGGAGACCGCTTGGTCCAGACTTGGTCGGGGATTCGGAGTTATCCGGCCAAATTGTTTCGATGACTTTCTTATGCTGCTCATCGGACAATTTGGCAGTACCAACTCCCCCGACTAGACGCACGGTACCGAGCTTCTCCACCACGGACATTGTCTGCGGATCGAGGAGCTGTACCTGAACAACGTCGTTACCCGTGGGCTGGACCTTGTAATACAGGTCTCTTCCCATTGTCCGAGACAACGCATCGCCTCGGTAGCTACTTCGGCCGTTTGCTAAAGCAACGAGCGCTTCTTCCTGCTTACGTAAGTCAGGCGGAAGCATCTGCTTCGAATAATTTCGGAGCATGAGTGTCCACGGACACGTTGCCGTTGCGACAGGAGGAGGCGTTGAAGCGACAATGCTGCTCCAGTTTTGGCAGACTTCAAATAGGAAGGCCGTAAAAACTTTCCCCTCCCAGGTGACCTGCCACTTCTCCGCTGGTGCGACTAACTCGGTGCCGCGTATCGGCGCCTGCCAGTCGATGACAACATCTTGATGAACACTGCCTTTCGACAACATCGTCGTTAGGCGACTGCCCATCGAGAGCTTGACCTTCTCTCCAGCAACTTTCGTAGCTTGCATGAAGAGCTCGATGACTGGATTTGGAAAACCCAGTTTGCGAAACGCACTTTCGCGCGTTTGCATCGCCGCCTCTCTCGAGGTAGCGTACGGATCTCCTCCGGGATGTTTCCACCTGAACTCGGCGTAAGCCGAACTTGCAAACGCCGTGCTCAAAATGAGCGCGACGAACATGCTGATGAATTTACTCATCGTTATTACCTCCAGCCGCGAGCGGCGTTGGTTGATCGGATTTATTGCGGAAAGAACAGTGCCTCCCTTCGTGTTGCGGAGAGCCATTCGATAGCTACTTACGTAGCTATCGAATGGCTTTCAACAAAATCTGCCGTGACAACGAACCGGTCCGTCTTCGTGCCGAAAGAATTACACGTCGCGAGCGTGAGCACGCGGCCAGAGACATCGAGCGGTATTGCGCCATCATTCGCGCTCTCCTTTGCCATACTGCGCACCCTATAGGTGTATGCCGTTCGTGAGGAGTACACGGTGATAACATCTCCCGCCACAAGCTTCTGGATGCCGTTGAAGGTCTTATACGCCGGATTGCCCACAACCGGCAGATAGCTCGAGTGGCCGAAAAGGACAATATTACCAACTTCACCGAGCGAAGCCGAGGTCGGATACCGCACGGCACCTCTCTGCAACCCTCCATCGAGAACCGCAACCGTGGTGACCGTCGGGTTCTCAATGGTCGCCGCAAGATTGATCGCGGGAATTTCTATCTTCGTCGGCAACTCCGCTGAAGCGATCGGTTCTGATGTGCGTGCACTCTGCGACACCTTCGGAGCCGCAACAATTGCAGCCGCTTCGATTGGCGCCGGTGTGGTATTCGGCAAAAGACCGAGTTGAGCGAGCACAACGACACTTCCGAAGAACATGAAAAAGAAAACTCCGAAGAAGCTCCACTTCTTCGCATACGCTTCCTTTCCGGCTCGAATGAGCCGGACCGTAAAGTCGACAATTTGCTCCATATCTTCTTACTCATACATACAGTATTGTATCGATATTGTCAAGAGCACCAGAGACTTGACATAAAAAGTAGCACGTGGTATGTATACTTCTATGGATAGCACAGAAACTAATACTTCGGATCGCCGGACGACGGTCAATACTCCGAATAGTTCGTCGGTATTCACTACCTCGAACCGTTCGACGACCGTCACTCCTTCGGACAACCGTCGAATGATAGTGAACACTCTCGCGATAGTGGGCTTCGTGGCGCTTATCGGCGCTTCTATGTGGCTCGCCATTTATTCCACGCGCTATGTTCCGGGAGTCGTTGGACGCCTCGGCAGTGCCGCCGTCTACCTCGGCTCGGTCTTCACTCCTTCTTCGGAACCCACCCTTTCTGTCATCCCGGCGTCGACGGCATCCTCCACCATCATTTCGTTCGGCGAAGCAAGCTCAACTATTTCAACAAATGCAAGTTCGACGGTCACAGAGGTCGTAGCGACACCAGCCCCCTCAAAACCTGCAACGACAATTGCCGCGGCGCCAGCTCCTACACCCCTCTATGGCTCTTCTGACCTCTTTGTAATGAGGGATGCGACCGGGTACCTCGCGATCGATGGCCAGTTCGATTCATTCGTTGAAAGCACGACGGTACCGACAGACAAACAGCCTGCGGTGAAATTTGCCGTGCGGAATGTCGGCACCAACATAAGCGGCACGTGGCAGATCTCAACCGACCCGAAACTGGCTTTCTCCCAAGAGGAACAGCCATCTCTCCTCCCCAATAGGCAGCGCGACCTCATCATTTACCTCGACCGAACAAACAAATCGAGTCAGCCGCTCACCATTACCGTTACCTCCAATTTCGTTTCCGAGTCGAATACTGCGAACAACAGCATCTCCCTCACCTTCATCATCGGGAACTAAACGTCCAAGTTCGCGAGCTTCGCGTTCGATTGGATGAATGATTTGCGACTTGCGACATCGGTGCCCATAAGGATATCAAAGATGCGATCGGCCGCCTCGGCGTCGTCAACGTTCACCCGCTTCAATACGCGGCGCGCCGGATCCATCGTGGTCTCCCAGAGCTCGCTCGGGTTCATTTCTCCGAGACCTTTGTAGCGCTGGATGTTTACTTTCGTCGGTTTTTTTGTTGTAACAACCTCTTCTTCTTCGGAGACTTCAATAGGTTCCTCGCTTTCGGTAATTTCCGCAATCTCGTTCGCCGCGACGCCGAGCTCCTTGAGCACGGCTTCTTTTTCTTTATCGGAGTAGGCATACGCAATCGCCTTCCCTCTTGTAATTTTGTACAAGGGCGGCTGGGCGATGTAGACGAACCCTCCATCAATGATGGGCCGGAAGTGGCGATACAAAAGGGTGAGCAGAAGCGTGCGGATGTGCGCACCGTCGACGTCGGCATCGGTTGCAATGATTATCTTGTGATAGCGCAGTTTGGAAAGGTCAAAGACGTCGCCGATGGCGGTGCCCATCGCGATGACGAGCGCACGAATCTCTACCGACGCAAGCATGCGGTCGATGCGCGCGCGTTCCACATTCAAAATCTTTCCGCGCAAAGGAAGAATGGCCTGTGTGCGACGATCTCTGCCCTGCTTGCTTGAGCCGCCGGCGGAATCGCCTTCCACGATGAAAAGCTCGCCTTCTTCCGCGCTCTTGGTCTGACAGTCGGCGAGCTTGCCCGGAAGCGTCATTCCTTCCAAAGCACCTTTGCGAAGCACGGAATCTTTCGCCGCTTTCGCCGCTTTGCGCGCCTTCAAGGCGAGAAGAACTTTGTTGATGATGGAGCGAGCGTCATCCGGATTTTCTTCAAGAAATGCGCCGAGCGCCTCGCCGAAGACGGTGGAAACGGCACCCTGCGCTTCCATGGAGCCGAGCTTCGCCTTCGTCTGCCCTTCAAATTGGATCTCCGGAAGTTTGACCGAAATGACCGCGGTGATGCCTTCGAGCACATCATCGCCGGTCAGGTTCTCATCTTTCTCTTTGATGAGATTCGTGGTGCGCCCGTACGCGTTCAGTGTGCGCGTGAGCGCGGTCTTGAATCCGGTGACGTGCGTCCCGCCCTCGCTGTTGTAGGTGTTGTTCGCAAACGCCGTGATACGCGGCATTATGTCGTCCACGTATTGCAGCGCCACTTCCACGGCGACGCCTTCCGCATCTTTATCTACGTAGAAGATATTCTTGTGCACCGATTCCTGATGCTTGTTATAAAACGCAACAAGTGATTTCAATCCGCCCTCAAAATAAAATGCGGTGGACGGCGCGGAGAAGCCTGTCACGTCGCGCAAGTAGAAGCAATCGGAGTCATCCACCTTTGCGAGCGCGCGACCATCAATGACCGTAATGCGCACACCCTTCACGAGGTACGCTTGCTGGCGCAGGTGCGCCACTATCTTTTCTAGATTCCACTCAATGCCCTCTTTAAATATTTCAGCATCGGGTTTGAACTTCACGATGGTGCCATGAAGTTTCGTGGTGCCAATCTTCTTCACTTTCGCGAGCGGTTTGCCTATCTTGTATTCCTGACGGTGAATGCCGCCGTCCTGGTGCACCGTCGCGACCGTGTGGATGGAAAGTGCGTTCACCACCGACGCGCCGACGCCGTGGAGACCGCCGGAGACTTTGTATCCCGAATCCTCCCCGCCGAATTTTCCGCCGGCGTGGAGCGTGGTCATAATGGTTTCGAGCGCGGAGACTTTCGTTTTCGGATGGATGCCGACCGGTACGCCACGGCCGTTATCCACGACGCGCACGTAGCCGTCCGGCAAAAGCGCCACCTCGATGTCGTTCGCATAGCCGCCCATCGCCTCGTCGCGCGAGTTGTCGAATATCTCCCAGACCAAGTGATGCAGCCCTTCGGGACCGGTCGTCCCGATGTACATGCCCGGGCGCTTCCGTACCGGCTCGAGGCCCTCGAGTACGGTGATGGAGGATGCGTCGTACGCATGGCCCGCGGCGCCTTTGGCGCCGCGCTTTTTGTCGTCTTTTTCTGCCGTTTTTGCCATGTTTTTAGTACTCTTATTCTATCACAAAACGCCCTGTTTTGCAGGCCGAAAAGAGGAAATTAGCGCACCTCAAAACCTTCCTTGGTGAGAGCCCCAGAAACACGCACCATAATGCCATTTACCTCCTCGTCGGTGAGTGTTCGCTCATCGGACTGGAAGACGATTTGGAATGCTTCAGATGTGCGACCACTATTTGGATCTTTGTAGAAATCAAATTTTAAAACCGGTGTAAAGAATTCAGGAGCGGGGGCATACTTTTTAACTATCGGCATCAGCACTACAATCGTATCGTTTGATTCTTGCGCAACTGGATTTGGTGTCCACACCGAAATGTCTCTCGTGATAAATGGATATACGGAGAACGGCTGGTACGCACCGAGTACATACCGCTTCGGTTCGTAGTTTGCATCGTCTTTTATTTCCGGTAATCCCGGTACCGGTTCCGAAGTCTTGATGGAGAGTTGCTCGCCGTCTTTCGTGAAGACATTCCCGATTTCAAAAAGCTTTGGTTTTTCGTTCGGCGGGAGCACCAAGGGCGCCACATATTTCGCGCGCTCAAGTGCCATCTTCATATTCTCATCCAAGCTTGTACGGAGCGCCGGCATATTTTTATCAAGTGGGTTCGCGAGTATACTATCGCCCTCTTTTGCAAATGACTGCGTCGAGATTTCAGTGAAACCACGCTCGACGAGAAAATCTTTGATGTGTTCGATACCCCGATAACGCGCTTGGTCGGAACTACCATTAAGCGGAGGAAGTTCGGTCGCCGGAATTCGGTCGTAGCCGATGATACGCCCGACCTCCTCGACAAGGTCTTCGGGAATAGCGAGGTCGGTGCGCTCGAAGGGCGGTGTAATCGTGAAGGTATCGTTCACTACCATATATGGTAGTGCGAGTCTCTTAAAGACATTCTCAACTTCTTCTTTTGAAAAACTTGATCCAAGAACATCGTTAATCTTTGCGAGCGAAATCGAAACTTCCGAATTCTGTCCAGCGCGATTCGGGTATCCGTCAACGACACCGATAATTTCCCCGCCAGCGACCTCCTGAATGAGTGCGAGCACATCGCGCATACCGTACGCACAAAGTTCCGGTGATGGACGATTCTGAAAGCGCACGCTCGCGTCCGTAAATAGTTTGAGCGCCTGCGCGGCACGTCGTGTCGTTGTGCCATCGAAGTTCGCCGATTCAATGATGAGATCAGCGGTGTCTGCGGTCACTTCTGCCGACTTCCCTCCTTTGATTCCCGCAAGAGCGATCGGCGTATCCGCATTCGCATCGGTGATGAGCTGAATGTTCGGGCTCAAGATAAATTCTTCGCCGGAAAGGGTGGTTATTTTTTCTTCCTCTTTTGCGTCGCGAACGGTAATAGAATATTTTCCGTCTTTCTGCGCGAGTTTGCCCGCATCGAATGCATGAAGCGGTTGGCCGATATTCAACATCACATAATTCGTCGCATCCACGATGTTGTTGATGGAGCGCTGTCCGACCGCTTCAATCGCTTCTTTGAGCCACGCAGGCGACGGGCCGACCTTCACGCCCTTCACTACGGCACCCATATACCGCAGGCACTTCTTTGGGTCCTCTATCTCCACCCTCAACAATGTCGGGACGTCGTACGTCCCGACATCTGTGCGAAGCGGGTCTGAGGTAAGCGGGAGGTTGAGGATGGCGGAAAGTTCTTTGGCGATGCCGCGATGACAGAGGCAATCAGCAGCCCGGTTCGGCAAGACCTTCACGTCCAGCATTTCTGCGGTCGTCTCTTCTATCTCAAACGCATGAAAGGTCAATGCATCGGCTAACTTCTCTACCGGCGGCAAAGGCGTATCAAAATATGTCTGCAACCATTTCAGCGAGACTTTCATATTGTTTTCCCCGACGCTTCGGTCGGGGCCCCAACCCCTGGGCGTCGGGGTCCGTCAAAGGCGTAATTGAAACGGATATCGCCCGAGTGGAAAAGGCGCACGTCCGGAATGCCGTACTTAATCATGACGAACCGCTCCACGCCGAGGCCGAAGGCGAAGCCCTGATATTTTGTTGAATCAACGCCGGCGTTCTCGAGCACCAAGGGATGCACCATGCCGGCGCCCATCACCTCAAGCCACTTCCCCTGCGCTGGAAACCATACATCCACTTCGACCGAAGGCTCGGTGAAGGGAAAGAAGCTCGGGCGCAAACGCACTTTCGCATCGCTGCCAAAATACTCTTTGCAGAATCGTTCGAGCGTACCCTTCAAGTGCGCGAGCGTAATATTGGTATCAATCGCAAGCCCTTCAAGCTGGTAGAACTGCGCCTCATGCGTCATATCGGTCGCCTCATTGCGGAACACTTTCCCTGGCACGATGATACGCGTTGGTGCGCCTTTTTTCTCAAGCCAGCGTATCTGCATCGGCGAGGTGTGCGTGCGGAGGAGCGTGCGCTCCTCGCCTTCCTTCGTCTTCACCCAGAACGTGTCCCACATGTCACGCGACGGATGGTCAGGAGGGATGTTGAGCGCATCGAAGTTGTAATGCTCGGTCTCGAGCTCGGGGCCTTGCACGACTCCGAAACCCATGCGGCTAAAAATATCCGCCATCTCGCGGATGGCGATGGAAATGGGGTGGAGGCGGCCGGGCTGGGTCATTCAGCAAATATAACAGCAAAAAGGTAAAATGTGGTACAGTGACGCTATTATGAGTCCGGAGATGCTGGCATACCCGTTTCTCTTTATTGCGATATTCTTTGAATCGTTCGTCCTTGTGACATTGCTTTCAAAGCCCGCGCGCGCGGCGCGCGCGCGCTCCGCCGGTGCTGCTACTCCTTCCGTCGCCGTTATTGTTCCTTGCTATAACGAAGAAACGACCGTCGCCAATACATGCGAATCGCTCCTCGCGCTTTCTTATCCGGCCGACAAACTTGAAGTTATTCTCGTCAACGATGGCTCTACTGACAGTACCGCCGCCGTCATCGCGCGATTTGCGGACCATCCGCAAGTGCGTATCATCAGCAAGGAAAATGGCGGGAAACACACGGCCCTGAACGCCGGCATCGCAACGACGAATGCCGAATTCATCGGTTGCCTCGATGCGGACTCTTTCGTCGAGCCGGATGCGCTTCACGAAATCATTCCCTGTTTTGCGGATGTGCAGATCGCGGCGGTGACCGCCGCGATGTCAGTGCACAACCCAAAAAATTTCCTTCAGCATATGCAGAACGCCGAATACATTTTTGGCATCACCTTCCGGCACGCTATCGCTTCTATAAACGGCTTGTATGTGACACCGGGTCCTTTTTCATTCTATCGCCGGAGTACGATCAACGAGCTCGGTGGATTCCGCTATGGCCACCAGACCGAGGACATGGAAATGGCGCTTCGCATCCAGCAAGCGGGATACGGCATTGAGAACGCGCCGCGCGCGCGTGTGTACACCAAGGCACCCGGCACGCTCGCCAAACTCATCAAACAGCGCACCCGCTGGACCACCGGCTTCCTGCGCAACGTGCTCGGCGACTATCGTGGACTTATCGCCAATACACGCCACGGTGTGCTCGGCATGCTCATTCTTCCGAGCGCACTCATCGCCGTGGGGAGCGGCATGTTGCTTTTCTTTTTTATGCTGTATGAACTCACCCGAAGTATCGTCACGGCTATTTCCATTCGCGCCGGCGTTCCTCTTTCTTACGTATTCATGCCTCACGGTCCCATCGATTGGTTTTACGTCCCTATCAATTTTTATGTGCTCCTCGGCGTCACGACGCTGCTCGCTTCGCTCTCTTTGATAGCCATTGGCAAGCGCATTTCAAAAACACCCGGAGCTATCGCGCTCGGCCTTGTTTCGTATACATTCTTGTACGGTTTCGTAGTGCCGCTTTGGCTTATTCGCGCCACCGCTGACATCACCTTCGGCAGACGTCGCGACTGGAAATCGTCCTGACCATGTCCATCGCCGCACGAAACGCTCTCATAGCTCTTCTCATTACCGTCGCGCTCGTCGGCACGGTCGCGTACGCCATCAACTATCTGAACCAGGCACGCATCACTGAACTCTCAGCCGTAGAAGACCAGCTCTCTATTGATATTCTTTCGCTCGATACCCAATTTTCATTGCTCGAAGCGGCACCGTGCGATAGCAACGCATCTTCTACGACGCTCATCAGTGAGCTCGCGAATATGGGCGACCGACTTTCCTATGCCGAGAACCAGCTCGGGAGTGACAACGCACAAGTCATTCGATTGAAGGAGCAGTATTCCCTGCTTGAGATACGCGACTACCTCATCACGAAGGAGCTTGCCGCCGCGTGCGGCGACGCGAAGCCCGCGACCGTCCTCTATTTCTATAGCAACGCCGGCGACTGCAGTGATTGCGATAAAGCCGGCTATGCGCTCTCGTATCTGCACAACACATACCCAACGCTTCGCGTCTATTCTTTTGATTACAATCTCGACCTCGGCGCCCTGAAAACATTCATTGTCCTGAACAAAGTACAGCGGTCATTGCCCGCATTTATCATCAACGGTAAACCGTACTACGGCTTCACCTCGCTCGCCGACCTCGAAAAGCAATTCCCGAAAGGAGCGCTTTCTACTTCTACTCCTAAACTTTGAGCCGCCTCTCGGATTCGAATACTTCAAATGGTTATTGTTGTTTGTTTCGAGGGTACGCTGAATGCGCTATTTTTATACTCCCAATGCGGAATAAGGTGCGCATATGCCTGCTCAAGCTTAAGATAATTTTCTTTCAAAACTACCTCAAGACGAACCGTGGGATGAGTGGCCCTGAATTTTTCGTCGCGTATTCGTGAATATTCTCCCCAGAAATTTTTGACCTCCACATATGTATCGGTCTTTGGCAGGTAAAAGTCCGGTGTATACATGTGACCGCCGATATCGAAAGACTTTGGCGCAAACTCCCATTTCACCCCCAAG
Source organism: Candidatus Parcubacteria bacterium (assembly GCA_024654305.1). Lineage (GTDB taxonomy): Bacteria > Patescibacteriota > Minisyncoccia > Phycocordibacterales > Phycocordibacteraceae > C7867-001. The sequence goes on along the minus strand of JANLIU010000027.1, from coordinate 1,951 downwards.
TATGTGTAGAGCCGCGCCATATTAGCTTCCCATCTGCTGTAGAAATAGATCGAATCGCTTACGTCTTTCCGGACTCCGGCTTTCCCTCGTGAGGCTTTTGGCGAAGTAGGCTGACTCCCAGTGACCGCCATATTGCAAAGGACGCTACAATATTTTCTCGCGCGATAGCGTTCATATGTAAACACTTTCCCGCACTTCGGATTTGCACATATGGTAGTAACCCGTGGAATTTTCAGAACCCCTTTGAATGGACTCGGTCTGCCTGTCGCGGCTTTGGCTATTTTCTGTTTGACGCTTTCAGGCCACTTTCGTTTTGAGTTATTTACTGTGGCGGCACAATTCCGACTACAGAATCTTTTCGAGTCTGAATGAGATACAACGAAAACTTTACCGCAACCATCTCGTGCACAAAGTCTTTGCTCAAATCTTTTCAGGTGTTCGTAGACACCCTTTGCTGTGTTGCTTTTAGTAATTCGCGCCTGTTTTTCTCGATATTCCGGTGAATCGTAGAAAGAATACCGCATACTTTTTAAGTATAACACCACCGATATGCTGGAGCCGGGGGCGGGTCTCGAACCCGCGAACCTATCGATTACAAATCGATTGCTCTACCAACTGAGCTACCCCGGCGAGCTGTTATTTTATCTCCCTCACCTCCGGATGGGTCGCTTTGAGACCACCCTTGAAATCCGAAAGGGTCTTCACAAACTCTCTCACATTTCCGAGCGGAGCGGTATCGACGGCATGTTTGGAGCGCAAGTGCATGACGAGGCGTGTGAGAAGGCGCTCGGTGGCACGTACCGCTTGGAGCGAAAGGTGCGCGATGTCGTGGCTCGCTCGTGCAATGAGGTGACGCACCTCGGTGCGGAGGAATGAGCCGAAATCAACATGTTGGAGAATGAACTCAACGCGCTCGATGCTGTGATCGAGGCGCACGCGATGCGCCGCGAATACGCGCACGCCCCGACGCGCCTCATAATTCGTGAGCACAAAAAACCCGCCGAGGAGCGCGAACATAATGAGAATGAAGACAAGGTATCCCACGGCGTTTAGCGGGCGGAGAGGCGCATAAAGCGGCTTACTTCAATGCGCTCGCCGAATTTCTGCGTCGCTTCGTCGAGAAGATTCCGCACGGTCTTGCTTTCGTCCTTGATGAACGGCTGCTCAAGGAGCACATGGTCGCGGAAATGGCTCGCCAACTTCCCTTCAAGTATCTTCGCCTGCATTTCTTGCGGCTTTCCCGCGACTTCTTTCTCAAAGACCGCAATAGCAGCATGCTTCGATTCCTCGGATATCTCCATCATCACCGTATACAAAGGATCGGTCGCGGCGACCTGCATCGCAATGTCGCGCGCGAGCGTTCCGAACTCGGGATTCTTTGCAACGAAATCGCTCTCGCAGGAGAGGATGACCATCGCGCCAATACTGCCGTCGTGCACGTAGCTTCCGACGATGCCGGCCTTGAGCGTGCGCTCGGCTTTCTTTTCCGCGGCCGCGGCCGAATGCTTCTTGAGGATGACTTCGGCCTTTGCGAGGTCACCGCCCGCCTCTTCAAGCGCCTTCTTGCATTGCATGACGGATACGCCGGTCATGTTTCGTAGTTGCTTAATAATATCGGTAGTTAATTCCATGTTTTATATGATATCAAGAAATTACGTTGAGAACCAGTAAAGCACTAAATCCGAATATCGAAATCCGAAACAAGCACCAAAATCCAAATGTTTAAAATTTAGAAAATTCGAATTTGTTTCGGATTTCGTACTTCGTACTTCGGATTTTTGTGAAGTTATGCCGCCTGCCCTTTTGCAAACGCTTCCGTGAGTTCGGAAAGGATAAGCCCGACCGTCTCCCTTGAGGTGTCGTTGGCGACGATCGGATATGCCGCATCTTTAAGATCGCAATCCGAGCTCATAATAGCGATGATGGGAATGCCGGCATCTCGCGCCTCTTT
>JANLIU010000003.1 GCA_024654305.1 Candidatus Parcubacteria bacterium | reverse complement strand
AGGAATGCCGTAGGCCTTCCCGGCTTCCGCGAGCGCATCCGCGAGCACGATGCCGTGTTCCGTAAGCGCTTCGGCAAGCGGGCGCTTCTTGGCCAGCTCAGCTTCAACCGCAGTGCGGTCGCCTGAAGAAAGGAATCCTTTGTCAACAAGTAGTCCGAGGAAGTTCATCCCGTTAGAGGTAGGAAATTGAAGATTTCCGTACGATTAGTGATAATAATTTTTCACTCACGACCATCGCATTTACTATAACACCAAGATACCTACGGTTCTGACCTCTAACGGGATTCATTACTCATTTGAGTGCGGCGAATGGGTCAAGACGACCGCTGGGTTCGGGTGTGATCGGCGTCGCCAAGTCTACAAGAACCATGAAGCGCGGGTCCGAGAAGATCGCCGTATTGAAAGATATGGGCTGCAATTTCCCGACGAGTGTTTCGAATTGCGTTTGCGCTTGGTTATCGGTGACGGTCGTTGCGGTCAGAGGCGGCTCATTACCGGTCCCCATGAAGAAATACCAATAGGCACCGGCCGCCACGATGAGTGTGGCTATGACAAGAAGCGTTGTGTTTGAGTCGAGTTTCATATAATTAACGCAGCCAGTAGAGACGCAATAGCATCTGGTAATTGTAGACGCCCGTGTCCGATCCTTTCACGACAATATCCCGCACATCGAGAAGACGCGCGCTCCGCTCCACTCCAGAGAGGAATGATTGCAGTGCCGCGTAAGTACCGACTGCGGAAAGCGACATATCCACAAAACCGAGCGGGCTCGCTCCTGCGGCAGGTAGCCCCTGCTGCCCTGCGGCAGGTGCATTCGCGACGCTCGTCGTTTTTGAAATGACGTCGATGCTGGAGAGCGAGAAACCCGACCGCGCGGCGAGCGCGTTGAGGTCCAAAATAAGCCCGACATTATCAACCGAATTAGGAAGGAAGGCGGTAAGCCGTGTGAGATCTGCGGGGTCGATGGCATCGCGAGCCGATGCAAGCGTATTTTGTTGTGCGGCGAACTGGTTCGCCGCCGCGAGCGCTTGGTCGTCTGCCGCGATGGCAGCCTTGGTCGCTCCGATAGAACCGGACCATGTCGGGCTCACATAGAGGAAGAATATGCCCAGAGCGACAAAAAGTGCGACGAGTGGAAGTACGCGAGTGCTCATGGTAGTGGTGCGGATGACGTTGCCGCGACATTGTTCACGGGCACGGCCGGCACAAAGACGCTCACGGCGGCGCTCGGCTCGAAGATGATAATCTTCGGATCAAGCGTCGCCGACAAAGCGAAGGAAACGGAACTGTCCTTATTCACGCTTATATTCGAAAAGATCGCGTCCTTGATGCGACCGTCGGTCGCGAAGGCGTTTGATGCCGCCGCAAGAGCATTGAAGCTTCTCGCCATGCCGGCTCCTTCTATTTTTGACGGCCCCACATCGCTCCGCGAGAGATGGAGCGTGGTGAAGCGCGTACTTGCCGGAAGAAGCTTCTCCAATGCGGAAAAAAAGCCGGAGAACGCGGCATGCCCGTCAAGAAGTGTCTTGCTTGAGCTGAGACGATTGCGCAATCGTACGAAATTATCAACGGTGATCGGATCGATCGCGGCTTGAGCGCTTGCGAGTGCGGCATCTTTAGATGTTTTGCTTGAATCGAGAATGCGGCCGTAGAAAAAGACGCCGAGCGCAAGCACAAAAACAAGTGCGAGCACTCCGTAGGCGAAGAAACCGAATGCGCCCGTGAGGTCACCGCGGAATTTGTGCGCCGGCGCGGAAGCCGCATGGGGGATGAACGATGTCGGTATCGTTGGAGGAAGAGCCATTTCAATTTCTAGTATACGCTATCCACACAAGCACTTCGCGCACCCACTGTGCAAAACTCCTTACCATTTTTCAAAAAACGGTACCGGGTTAAATCTCATCAAGTTTGCGGAGCGCAAGACCGACGGCGACTGCAAATTCGGGACCGATCTCTTCGAGGACCGGGCGCATGAACGCCGGCGCTTCAGTTTTTGCAAAAGGATTTGCAACACGCACATCGATGGAAAAAATATTCTTTGCGTACACCCCGAGTTCTTTCGTGACGCCGCCGCCGCCCGTGAACACGATGGCGGCAACCGATTTCTTGTGCACAGTCTCATACTGCATGAGTACGCGTCGCACCTCTGAAAATATACGCGAGAAGACGAGTTCCGGACTACCAAGGGCTCCGTCTTGCGCGAGGCCTTGCGTCTTTTTTATCGCCTCGGCCTGCGGTATGGAAATGTTACTGGAAACCGCGATGGCGCGCGTGATGTCCTGGCTCCCCGCGCTTATGGCGTGCGAAATTGCCACCACACCGTGTTCGGCGATATATACCTTGGTCGAGGCCGCACCAACATCTATGATCATGACCGGCTTCACTTGTTCGTCGACGACTGCGCGAATGGTGCTGAATATCTCTATTTCATAAAAACTCGCGGCCAGACCGGCGCCGGCGACGATTTTTTGGAGCAGCGTAAGCTCATCATTGTGAACAGCGACGAGGAGCACGGTGATTTTCCCGCTCGGCGCGGAAGCATCTCCGGCTTTCTCTTCGCCCACGAACTGCGACGGATTCGCTTCCGGCACGACGAACCAATCGAGTTGGACTTCAGAAACCGGCACTGGAATATATTTGCGCGCTTCGAGCTCAATGACGGTTTTTTGCTCCTTGGGGTCGGCGCGGTACGGCAATTCAACAAGAGTGAGAAGCGAGCGCGCATACGGAACGGAAACCCCGCAGTTCTTCGTCGTCACCTTCGCTTCGCGCAAAAGGTCCTTCAACGTTTCGACAATCTGTTCCGGAGCGAGGTTGGTCGCCTGTCCTATCTCTCCCCCGCCGTAAGGACCGAGTGAAAGCTCGCCGTAGGTCTCAAGCACGGCTTGTCCGTGCTCTTTGCGCAACTGCACAATCTTCAGGGACGACGTGCCGATATCAACGCCGAGAACGCTCTTTTCCTTTTTGGCGAAGAGATCGGAGAAGAACGACATGGGATAATGGTACCATGCGCTGGCTCGATTTTTTGTTCCCCCCGCGTGTGGATGAATTCGCGTTGCGCGATGTCTCTCCTGATGATTTTCTCTCGCGTATGCGAGTGCGGTTGGTACAAGAAACGCAACCCGAAACGATAGGGCTCTTGCCTTTTACCGCTTCAAGCGTACGCGCAGCCATCCATGAAGCGAAATATCGCGGGAACGAACACGCATTTGAACTCTTGTCCGCCGCACTCGTCGAATATCTCCGCGATGCCGACGATGTAGGACGTAGTACGTCCTACATCGTCGTGCCGGTGCCGCTCGGCGAGAAACGGCGAAAAGAACGAGGGTTCAATCAAGTCGAAGAGATTGCGAACCGCGCAGCCAAGCTGCTTGGCTGCACAACGGATGCAGCGCTTCTCGAACGAACCCGAGAAACAGCTTCACAAGTTTCCCTTCCCCGCCGCGCCCGACTCGAGAATATGCGCGGCGCATTCCGCGCCGCGCGTCCTGCCGACCCTTCGCACACGTATATAGTCATCGACGATGTCATCACGACTGGCGCTACACTCCAAGCCGCCATTGATGCATTACGAGCCGCTGGCGCCGCGCATATCATTCCACTCGCTCTCGCGCACTAAATTTGATACTCTGCAAAGCACGGGAGACGTGGCTGAGTGGTCGAAAGCACCTCGCTGCTAATGAGGCAGGGGCGAAAGCTCCTCGTGGGTTCAAATCCCACCGTCTCCGC
>JANLIU010000077.1 GCA_024654305.1 Candidatus Parcubacteria bacterium | reverse complement strand
GACGGGCATCATCAAACTCGACCGCGTGATGCACAGCGCGCAGGATTACCCCTTTGACTATGGCTTCGTGCCGCAGACCTTGTGGGACGACAACGATGCGCTTGATGTGGTTGTGCTCACCACGTATCCGCTCGCACCGAGCATTCTCGTTCCCGCCCGCCCGATTGGCATCATGCACATGACCGATGGCGGCGAAGCGGATGAAAAGATAATCGCGGTCGCCTCCGGCGATCCGCGCTACTCGGAAGTGAAAGATATTAAGGATGCGAATCAGCACGTGCTCAAAGAGATTGCTCATTTCTTCGCGACGTATAAACAGATCCAGAAAAAAGAAGTTGTCGTCGGCGAGTTCGAAGGCAAGGAAGCCGCGCTCGCCGCATTTGAGCGCGCGCAGAAGATGTATAAGGATAAGAAATAATTATGGAAGACGAAAAAATGCTCCCCTTGGGCGAACCCACTTTGCGTTTTAATCCGCCTTCTATGGCGCCGACGAATATTCCACCCGTCGTTAAACCAGTTCCGAGCTATGTTCCACCCAATCTTCCCGGTGTGCCGTCACCGAAGCAACAACAATGGGGTGTCGTCATCTCCATTGTCATTATCGTCCTTATGATAATCATCGGTGCGTTCTACGCGTGGGGCCAGCGCATTGCGGAGAATCAGATACCGGCCGCAACTGCACAATAGGAAATTAAATAAACATTTATGAACAAAAACATACCACGCGCATCAATGCTTGTCCCGATGGTCATCGAGAAGAGCCAGTTCGGCGAGCGCGCCTATGACATTTATTCACGCCTTCTTAAAGAGCGCATCGTGTTCCTCGGCGGCCCCATCGACGATGACGTCGCAAACCTCGTCATTGCTCAGCTTCTCTTCCTCGAAGCGGAGGACCCGAAGAAAGACATTTCGCTCTACATCAATTCTCCCGGCGGTTCAGTCACCGCGACCTTGGCAATGGTCGACACCATGAATCACGTGAAGCCGAATGTCTCGACCGTGTGCGTCGGCATGGCGGCTTCGGGCGCGGCGATACTCCTCTCTGCCGGTCAGAAAGGAAAACGATACTCACTTCCGAATGCCGAGGTGATGATCCATCAGCCGCACGGCGGCGCCGAGGGTCAGGCGACCGACATCGAGATTACGGCAAAGCAGATTATCAAGCTCCGCGCGGTATTGAATCGCATTCTTGCGAAGAATACCGGTCAATCAATCGCAAAAATCGAGAAAGATGTTGAGCGTGACTTCTTCATGACCGCCGACGAAGCAAAGAAATACGGGCTGGTAGATAAGGTGTTCAATTAACGGAGAGGAAACAAGCGCGTCCCGCTTTTAGCGGGACGCGCTTGTTTATGATAGAGTCCACCCATACCGTCCCGCTGATTGACTGCTACTGACCGCTCGACCGTCTTCCCTTCCTTAGATTTACTTCATACATAGGACTGTCCTATGTAGATAATTAAACGGGCGTATGTCACTCAAAATCATATTGCTGATGCTTGCGCTCTCGGGCGTCGGCGGCATCGTGCTCGGGTATGTGCTCCGCGTGCTTATCGGCCTCGCCCAGCGCGGGTCGTTGGAGCTCGATATCAAACAGAAACTGCTCGTAGCGAAAGAGCAGGCGGCTAAGATTTTAACTGATGCTGAATTCCGTAGTGCGGTGGTGGAGACCGAGCGTCTCGCACCGGTTGAGGAACGCGAGGGGAAGATTACGGCGCGCGAGGAACGCCTCGCTTCGCGCGAAGAATTTCTTGATTCGCGCCAGCGTGATTTGGATGAAAAGGAAGTTGAAGTGCGCGGCCGCGAACAACAGGCGCTCCATGCAAAAAATGAAGCGGAGAATTTAACCGCTCAGCGCTCTAAGGAACTTGCGAAGGTCGCGAATCTCTCCGAAGAGAAAGCGCGCGAAGAACTATTTTCTGAAATTGAGCATGCGTATGAGGAATCTATCCTTTTGCGTCTTCAGAAACTTGAAGCGCATGGCCGCGAGCGTATGGAGGATAAGGCGCGCTCCATCCTCACCACTACCATTCATCGCTTGGGGAACGCGGTGAATGCGGAAGTTATGTCGCTTTCAGTGACGCTTCCCTCGGACGAGATGAAGGGAAAGATAATCGGCAAAGAAGGTCGCAACATCAAAGCTTTTGAACGTGCCACCGGCGTGGACGTCCTTATTGATGACGTGCCGGATCGCATCACTCTCTCCTCATTCGACCCTTTGCGCCGCGCTATCGCGAAAATTGCTCTTGAGAAGCTTATCCTCGACGGCCGCATCCAGCCCGCGAAAATAGAAGAGACCGTGGAGAAAACGCGTGCCGAGGTTGCGGAAATTGTGAAGCAGAAAGGCGAAGCGGCGGCATATGAAGCCGGTGTTATCGGACTTGACCCGAAACTTACCGCACTTTTGGGCCGCCTCCATTTCCGCACGAGCTACGGCCAGAACGTGCTCCAGCATTCCATCGAGATGGCACATCTCGCCGGCATGCTCGCCACCGAGCTTGGTGCCGATCAGACGGTCGCACGCACGGCTGCTCTTCTGCATGACATCGGGAAAGCGGTTGACCATGAGGTGCAAGGCACGCATGTGGAAATAGGTCGTCGCATTCTTGAGAAATTTGGCGTGGATAAAAAAATAATCATCGCGATGCAGTCGCACCATGACGAGCATCCATACGAAACACCAGAGGCAGTCATTGTGCAGGTGGCAGATGCGATATCGGGGAGTCGGCCCGGCGCACGGCGCGACACCGTGGATCGCTACTTGGAGCGCCTCGGCGACCTTGAGCGCCTCGCTACTACCTTCCCCGGCGTGGAAAAGGTGTATGCCATCGCCGCGGGGCGCGAAATACGCGTCTTCGTGAACCCGGGCAAAGTGAACGACCTCGCGATGCACAAGCTCGCGCGCGACATCGCGAAGCGCATCCAAGAAGAACTCAAATATCCGGGCGAAATCAAGGTCAACATCATCCGCGAGAACCGCGTTGTAGAGTTTGCGCGCTGATTCCACGCTATCCACGCCACCTTGGCAAGCCCTATTGCGTAATATGGCGCATTTCCTATACTTTCTCCATACCCACCCCATAGAGGCCGTGGGGATTAACAATTAGCAGACACTCATGAACAAAGCAGATATCGTAGATAAAGTGCACGGCGTTCTCGGTTCGACCAAGGCCGACGCTGAGCGCGCTGTTGAGACGGTCATTGACTCCATCGTTCACGGTCTCAAAGGTGGCGATGAAGTTTCCATCGCCGGCCTCGGCATCTTCGCGACCAAGGCGCGCCCGGCACGCCAGGGCCGCAACCCTCGCACCGGCGAGACGATTCACATCAACGCCTCCCGCACCGCGAAGTTCCGCGCCGCAAAGGCACTGAAAGATGCAGTGAAGTAATTATGTATCGCGACCCAACGGATCCATAGTTTCTTCTCGAGAAGAAAATCAAAAACCCCGCATATGCGGGGTTTTTTGATTATGCTGCCAGCTTCTCGTCCTCATCGAGAGGAACATTGTGTTTTATCTTCAGATCTATGAGCGCCTGCTTATCTCTCCGAAGTATCTTTCCGATCAACTGCATTTCATTCTGATTATTAGTATTTTCAAGAATCCCTTGGTTCGCAGCTATTCTTTCCTTCAGACTGGCCATTTCAGGATAGTAATCCTCGGCATATTCGTTTCCAGCCTGATGACCGGGTATGTGTTCTGTGGACATATGTTGAGCATATCAGCTATGTATTTTATTTCAAATACTTCTTTTTGCTCAGTTTATCTGGAAGATACGATCCTTCGTCATATTTCTCGTATCCTTTCCCGTAATCCAAGTCTTTCATCAGTTTCGTGACTGGATTTCGTATCTTCTTCGGAACGGCCAGGTTGCCGTGCTCATGCACGTCGGCCTGCGCCGCGCGGAGAGCGTTATAGGAGGAGCGGTCCTTCTTTGCTCCTGCGAGATACGCAACGCCATGCGCGAGGTTGATGGCGCATTCGGGGTAGCCAATGGTCTCGCAGGCGCGGAACACGGCATTGGCGACCACGAGCGCGGTGGGTTGTGCGAGCCCGATGTCCTCGCTTGCGAAGACGACCATTCTTCGCGCGATAAAGAGAGGGTCCTCTCCGGCTTCCACCATACGCGCCAAGTAATAGAGCGCCGCGTCCGGTTGGCTAGCGCGCATAGATTTTATAAAAGCAGAAATAGTGTCGTAGTGCTCTTCACCCTTCTTGTCGTAGCGTAGGTGCGGCGACTCAAGCGCTTTGTTCAACGCCTCGGCAGTCACTTCTCCATACAGAGTTTGTGCACCCTCCATCATGCCGAGTGCTTTGCGCGCATCGCCGTTCGCGTAGCCGAGGAGCCAATCGAACGCCTCTTTCCCTATCCCAGTACCAGAAGGTCCTCCGGCCTTTGCTACGGGACTGCGTCCTGCGGACTTCGCTTTTATCTTCGTGGGATTGAGTTGCTTGTATGCCCTGTCGACGATTTGTCTAAGCGCCTCTTCAGAGAGTGGTTCAAGCACGAACACACGACAACGCGAAAGGAGCGGCGCAATAATTTCAAACGATGGATTTTCCGTCGTCGCGCCGATGAGCGTGAGTTCCCCGCTTTCCACATACGGCAAGAGGAAATCCTGCTGGCTTTTATTGAAACGATGTATTTCATCCAGAAAAAGCACTTTGTCTTTTCCTTTTGAATCTTTTTTGATGATATTCCGGATGTCTTCCTTCCCCGCCGAAACGGCCGAAAGTTCAAAAAGTTCGGCATCGAGTGCACGCGCATAAATGCGCGCGATGGTCGTCTTCCCCGTTCCCGGTGCGCCCCAGAGCACGAACGAAAATCGGTGTTTCTTCTCCACCGCAACGCGCAAGGGCTTCCCCGGCCCAACAAGATGTTCCTGCCCGACGACGTCATCGAGTTTTTGCGGCCGTATCCTTGCGGCAAGCGGTTCCATGCGCCTATGGTACTCCTCTCTGTATAAAACAAAATCGCAGCCGGTAAGGGCTGCGATCTAAGAATGCTGCATTCATTACAGCACGAAACCTTTCTTCAGGCTGCCGTTCGGGATGAAGAACTCGTGCCGCGTGTTACCAATATCAACGGCAATCACGTTCAGCAGCGAATTCGAAAACCCGAGTTGGTAGGTCTTGAGTTCTCCGTCTTGGCGGTCGGTCTCGAATACAACGACATCGTCATCGGCCGAGATTTTCCCCGGACGGTATCCGCCGTTCCCGGCTTCTTCATAGAAGAAGTAATATTGGACGGAATTGATGTGGCCGGTGCCGAGGAAGAATTGTCCACTGACGCCATCGCCGCTTCGTAGACTGACCATCTTGGTCTTGGTGGGGTCCGACCATTTTTTCGGCAGGAACAGACCAATGAGGAAGGCCAATCCGAGCCCGATGCCGAACACCAGCACGGTCATCATCCCGAGGATCAGGGAACCCATGAAGTATTCGAGGAAGCTATGGGCATAGCGATAGAACTCTAGATACGTGAGAATAACGAACGCAATGGCAAAGCCAATAGGCCAAATCATGTGATTCTCCTTCTCGTTTCGTTGAATTTCTGGAACAACTAACCTATATACAGGATAGCATATATCATCTAAAATGTCAATACGTACGTGTGCGGGATGGGAGAATCGAACTCCCGCTATCAGTTTGGAAAACTGATGTTCTACCATTAAACTAATCCCGCTTAATGCGAGAATACCATTTTTGCGCTAGCCTTTGAACATGCAGCGCCTCACTCCTTATCTCGGCATAGTCGCCGCTATCGCTTTTTTTGCATTTATTGTGATTGTTGCGAACGGTGCACCTATTCCGCAGCCGGCCACTTCCGGTACTTCGGTTGCTTCGTCGACTCTTTCCGTGGAGCAGGGTTTCGTGTTGCCGCCGATAACATTGCCGAGTCTTGAACCCGCAACGAGTACCGGCGCGACATCCGCAACGTCCTCGCCGAAAAAAGTCAAACAATTCGCACCTAAATCAACTCCCGCACTTGCTCCCGTTCCGGCATCAAAGCCGGCTCCGCCCACCGTTGCCCAAACGAACGCCGCACTCGATGTTGCCGCCACCGCATTACGCAATGCGCTCGTAAATATCATTTGTTATGCTCCCGAAAAAAGCGGATTGCATTCAATTTCCGGTAGCGGCGTGTTCATCGACCCGAAAGGCATCATTCTCACCAATGCGCATGTCGCTCAATATTTTCTATTCGCAGATAAAGGCGCAAGATGCTTCATTCGTACCGGCAGCCCGGCCGCAGATGCCTATGATGCGTCACTCATCTACATTTCACCCTTATGGCTCAAAGCGAATGCGGATATTCTCACACAAACATTGCCGAGCGGAACCGGGGAATATGACTTCGCGTTTCTTGCGGTCACGAAAAGCATCACATCCTCCGCACTCCCCGTATCATTTCCCTCGCTACCGCTTGCAACGATGCCGCGAGATACCGGAACGCCGGTAGCCATAGCGACCTATGGCGCGCAGTTCCTCGAGCCAAGTCAAATACAATCCGGCCTTTTCCCCACGGTCGTTTTCAGTTCGGTGAAAGACGTATTTACCTTTGAGAAAAGAACGATTGATGTACTCGCCTTTGGTGGCTCCGCTGCCGCGCAAGAAGGTTCTTCAGGAGGAGGAGTGGTCGATGTGACCGGCCAAATGGTCGGTACCATTACCACGAGCACCGTTTCCGGTACGACCGACACGCGCTCGCTCGATGCCATCACGACTTCCTACATTCGTGCCGGATATGCAGGTGAGACCGGACAGGCGCTTGACCTCTTTCTTGCGCAACCGACCTCTACTGCAATCGCCGATTTCGCACCGCACATACCTGTGCTCGAAAAAATAGTGACTGCAGGATTACCTTAGTCGGGGTGCGGAGAATCGAACTCCGTCATCTTGCTCCCAAAGCAAGCGTACTACCGGTATACGACACCCCGTGCTCTCGCAGGGCCTTGTGGCCCAATTCCCTCACATTATCATCATCAGACGATTTGCGGCAGGTAGGAGACGTGCGCCATACCGTCCTGCCGCCGGAGCCACACGAGGATTCCATCCACTTGCCACCCCCCTTCCCAATGTTTCTCAAGGACATACCACTCGCCAGTCCGCGCGACTTTCCGCATTTTCGCTTCGTGCAGGTTCAGCGACGGGTCGTACACGTCGTTCGGGTCGTTTTCATTGGGGAACCTATGCGCGAGTATAGTCTTCACTTCAACAAAATGGAGCGTATCTTCTTTCTCTGCAATGATGTCTAGCTCGCCGGTCTTGCGGGCAAAATTACGGTCTCGAATTTTAAAACCATGGCGTCGAAGATATTCGCAGGCTACATTTTCACCCAGTGCCCCGACTTCTTTG
>JANLIU010000073.1 GCA_024654305.1 Candidatus Parcubacteria bacterium | reverse complement strand
CACGGTACCGGCCAGGAGGAAATTGAACGACATGAAGAAAGCGAAGAATGCGGCGCCTCTCGTGCAAAGCCCCACAATGAGACCGAGCCCGATGGCTATTTCTCCGAGAACGACCGCGTTCGACCAGACGACGAGATTAGGAAGTACGGTACTCTGAAGGAAGGAAGCGTACCAGGTATAGACATCCGGATGAGCGCCGGTGGTCTTCGCAAGCGCTCCTTGGACAAATCCCTGGAGCGCGGCGCCCGCATCACTGCCGAACCACGCCGGGCTTGCGAGCTTGCCCCATCCCGCCATAAGGAATTCGTAGCCGAGGTAGAGGCGAACGACAAACCACATTGGAGCCGAAGCTTTATCTGCGGTAAAGAAGTGTACGAACCAGGATTCTTCAATGGTGTATTTCATACTGAGAAGTGTAGAACATCAAAAGTAAAAGAGAAGTGCACGATGAGGATAATGAAAAAAAAGCCGCCCGAAGGGCGGCAAAATGTCACAAAGCACCGATTTCTTTTTGCAGGAGCGCACGTTGTTCGTCAGTAAGTCTTGGTAGGCTTTTTGTTTCCTGATACGCATCCCAGATCGGTTCCCAGTCCTCACGGAAGACTTCAAACTCGATGCTGTCCACAAATTCGCCGTCGCGGAAGTGGTGTTTTTTAAAGCGACCGACTTGCTTATAACCGCACGCGAGTAAGTGGCCCCAACTGTTGCCGTTGAAGGCCTTTACGCGCGAGCAGACCTTCCGCAGACCCCGATTGCGAAATGCTTCGTACAGAAGTAATAACTTCGCTTCAGTGCCGTATCCTTTTCCGAAACAGGACTTGTCGCAGATGATAGTACCGCTTGCCGCGTAGCCTTCCGGCCAAATGATGCCATGCAGACCCGTATGTCCGATGTAGCGGTATCCAGTCGTTGTTCCTGCTTCATCTCGCTCATGCAGCAGAATGGCAAGAATGATGTCACTTTTTTGTACCATCTTGTCGTACCACGCGTATTCTGCCTCAAGTGTTACCGGTGGCTGCAAGATGACACCGCGCATCACGTCCGGGTCATTGACTCCCTTCATAAAGAGGGGAATATACTCGCGTTGCATTGCGCCGAGCGATACGTGCAGACCGGGGTGAATCGGATAGTGTGTGTTCACGATGACTCCTTTTCAATGTAAAGAACGTGCCCTGCTCCAGAAACGAAAAACCTCGGTTCCGCAGAGCCGAGGTTTTTCTTACTTTTGAAAACTGGGAGGAAGAAGAATCGCGGCTATGCGCAAGCAGATGCAAGGTCTGAGACCTTGGTCATCGGGATTGCGAAGCCGTAATTTCGATTCATGCCGCTATAGTAGTGCTTTTGCGCGTACTTGTCAAACTCCTCTAAAACTTGCAATTTTGGAGGAGGTGTGCTATAGTATAAGGAGGTGGTATTCGGGAGGTTTTCTGGATGCTGAAGCGGTCTTTTAACGCAACAAAAGGAGGTGCCAGATGGCGCTCAAATCAGTGAATCAAGCGATTCGCTGGTTACAGCGAATCGGCATCTTAGCTCTCGGCCTCACAGCCAATAACGCGATGGTGTATTGGTGGGATTTCACGGTCTATCCTTCGCTCATCGATAAGTACGGTCTTATCCAGGGATGGTTGTATGCGGCCGGTGGTTCGATCTTGCTTTGTCTTGGAACGCTTTGGTTCTACAATCTGACAAAACAGGATTGGCTACTTATCGAAACAGCCAAGCATGTACGGGACGGCAAGGCGGCGTGGAAGATCAGAAAATTCTTTCAGGGTCTTGCCAATAGGGGCGATGCATTAGCGTTCTTTCTCATCAGCATATGGAAGGATTCTTTCATCACCACAGTGTATATGCGGAAGGGGGTGGGGAATTA
>JANLIU010000052.1 GCA_024654305.1 Candidatus Parcubacteria bacterium | reverse complement strand
ACAAAGAGACCTGCGAAAATGAGCAGAACGACTGTGATGATGCTGATAGTTCTTGATTCCATGGTAGTTAGCATTAGGAGCACGGATAAAATAAAAGCTCGCGAATGAATGCGAGCATGAGCACTTAAAAAGCAAGCGCTTTCTAAGTGCTCTTAGTTCAGAGAAGGACTGTTCTCAAGAAGTGAGAGCCAGCGAGTTATTTTCCGCGTACGAGCGGATACCGGTGGATCGGTATTGAAATGGTTCCCGCGTGCGATTGCCTGGAATAGGGGCGGGCGAACCCGGAGTACCAGCAGGTATGCCGCGAGGAGAAGGGCGCTGATGAGTACGAGCGCGGTTGAATCTACGGGGACATTGAGAAATGATTGGTAAGCACCGATGTGGTGCATGGCCGCTACGAGTGCATCTTGAGAGCAAAGCACGATTCCGGTCGCCGAAAACGGGCAATCGCCCTGCATCCGTCCGTCCGGTCCGTACGACATCGCGACAAACCCGAAGAACACCACCATCAGAAATGACGCCAGCATGAGCGGAGCGGCAATTTTCTCGAAGATGAACGGCATGATTGTCATATCATAGCACCTTCGCCTTGAGCCGGAGCGAGTTGCCCACCACCGAAATGCTCGAGAACGCCATCGCCGCGCCGGCGAATATCGGATTGAGGAGAATGCCGAAGAACGGATACAGCGCGCCAGCGGCGACGGGGATAAACGCGACGTTGTAGAAGAACGCCCAGAAGAGATTCTGCTTGATGACGACCATCGTACGTTTCGAGAGCGTTATTACTTCCGGAATGAGCGTGAGGTCCCCGCGCATAAGCGTGATATTGGCTGACTCCATGGCGATGTCGGTGCCTTCGCCCATAGCGATACCAATGTTCGCCTGGGTGAGCGCCGGGGCGTCATTGATGCCGTCGCCCACCATTGCCACGGTCTTCCCCCGCGCCTGAAGCTCTTTCACTTTTTCAGATTTCTTATCCGGCAGGACTTCGCTCATGACGTTGTCGATGCCAGCCTGTGCCGCGATAGCCCGCGCGGTACGTTCATTGTCTCCAGTGAGCATCCACACCTCTATAGCGCTTTCCTTGAGCGTGCGCACGACGGCGGCCGATTCCTCTTTGAGCACATCCGCCACCGCAAGCGCTCCCTTGAGTTTCTTATCGACGACAAGGAGCATCACCGTCTTACCTTCGTGCTCCAGCTTCTGGATATCGTTTTCGTACCTGCTCGTATCAATCCCGATGTCAGCGGCGAGCGCGCGATTTCCCAGATACGCTTCGGCCGTAGCACCCGAGTCGCCGACCTTGAGGACGCCGCGCAGGCCTTTGCCGGAAATTGCTTTGAACTCCAGGAGCGCATACGGCTCTATCTTTTCCTTCTTCGCTTCATCCAGAATCGCTCTATCAAGCGGATGCGAAGACTTCTGGTCAATGCTCGCGGCGTACTGCACTATCGCCTGCGCAAGCGGATGCTCGGAGCGCTGTTCAAGAGAAGCGGCAAAACTAAGGACGTCCACTTTCTTTTCGTTGTTAAACGCGATAATGTCGGTCAATTGCGGCTTCCCTTGCGTCAGCGTGCCGGTCTTGTCCAGGATGACCGCGTTTATTTTATTGGCTATCTCCAGCGACGCGGCATCCTTCACGAGGATGCCCCTTGTGGCCGCATTGCCGGAAGCGACCATGATGGCCATCGGGGTCGCAAGGCCGAGTGCGCAGGGGCAGGCGATGATAAGCACGGCGACGAAATTGACGAGTGCGAATGTGAACGCGGGCGCCGGACCGAAGAAGTACCAGGCAACAAACGTCGCCAGCGCAATGACAAAGACGACCGGTACGAAATATGACGACACCAGGTCAGCCAGCCGCTGGATAGGGGCTTTAGAGCCCTGCGCCTCTTCAACCATTTTGATGATGTGTGACAGCACCGTATCCTTCCCCACCTTCGTCGCCTCAAACGTAAAGGTGCCGAATTTGTTTATGGTGCTGCCGATAACCGCGCTCCCGACCTTTTTATGCACCGGCATGGATTCTCCGGTAATCATGGACTCGTCGATTTCCGATTCTCCTTCCGTTATCTTCCCGTCCACAGGAATGCGCTCACCCGGGCGCACGACAATACGGTCCCCGGCCTGCACGTCCGAAATCGGTACGGCAATCTCTTTTCCGTCCCGCATGATGTTCGCGGTTTTTGGTTGCAGCCCGACAAGCTTCTGTATCGCTTCGGATGCCCTCCCCTTCATAAGCGCTTCAAAATATTTCCCGAGCAATATGAGAACGATGATAATGGCCGACGTGTCAAAGTAGATTGCCGGCGTTATGCCTCCCTGCGAGAAATACACGGGGGAAACCGTGACGGCAAGGCTGTAGAAGTACGCCGCCAAGGTCCCTACAGAGATAAGCGTGTTCATATCCGCCGTTCGGTATTTCACGAGCAAGGTGAGGCCGCTGTAGAATTGCCAACCGACCCAGAACTGCACTGGCGTGGTCAGAAGAAACAGCACCCAATTGTTGCTCAAAAACTCCGGCACGAAGAAGAACCACTCGGGGAAACTGCCGAGAAATATGAATATTGCGAGAACCCCGCCGACGAACAATTTCGCTTTCAGGACTTTGAGTTGCTTTTCGCGCTCATGTTTCTCCCTATCCAACAAGTCTTCGGAACCGCCCTCCTCCCGTATCGGCTTATAGCCAGCGTCCTTAATAACCTTGAATAGCGTCTCGACGGTCATGATGGACGGGTCAAAAACGACCTTCGCGCGCTGGTTCGGATACTCAACATCGGTGTTTTTGACGCCGGGAAGCTTCTTGAGCGCGCCTTCCACGACCATCGCACAATGCGGGGAATCCATGCCGAGCACTTTTATTGAAACCGTCTGATTTCCTGTGTCGTCGCCGACCTTCTTTGTAGAAACTGTCGACTCATCCTGTGCGCCGGTTTCAAGACGGTATCCCACTGACCCGACCGCCTTTGCAAGCTCCGATTCGGAAATGACCGCCGAATCAAATTCTATTTTGGCGGATTCGGATGCGAAATTCGCCGTCGCCGAATGTACGCCGGCGGTCTTCGTGAGCACGCGCTCTATCACTGCGACACAGCTTGCACAATGCATGCCCCTCACCTTGTAGGTGCGCGTTTCCATATTACTTTCGTTTGAGATTATACACCTTCAGTATCTCACCGATTGCCGTGCTTTCCTTCCCTTTCTTTATTTGGTGCACGACACAGGTGGCGAGATGACTTTCCATAAGTGCGTCCTCC
>JANLIU010000074.1 GCA_024654305.1 Candidatus Parcubacteria bacterium | reverse complement strand
CCTCGTTTGCAACGAGGGGGTCGCAGGTTCGAATCCTGTACGGTCCACAAAACAAAGAAGTCTGTAGCGAAAGCTGCGGACTTCTATTGTTTTGTAGGGACGTACAGGATTCGAAGAGACGGAGCGGGCACCTGTCCAGCAGGACAGGTCGCGAGTCGCGGACACGACCAAAACCGAGCGACGGCGAGGTTTTGAGTTGCGGACGAAAAGCGTAATCGCGGTCCTGTACGGTCCACCAAGGTTTTATTTCCGAGCGATAATTTGAAGCCAAACGGTCTTTCCTGATGGGTTTGGATTTCGCAATTTCAAAATGACCTCAAGTCCCGCATCGGTAAGGTAGCTTTCAAGTTCGTTCATTGTGAAATAACTAAAGAAGCGTTTGTACTCATACCCATAGTCATTTTCCTTTTCAATTCCTTCATCCGGTTTTCCTTCGCGCGATTCTTTGACCGCGATATAGAGAAAACCGCCTGGCACGAGCCGTCCGGTCATTTTCTTTACCACATCGCCCGCGTCCTTCTTCGGGATATGAAGCAGTGATGCTTGCGCGAACACACCGTCAAACATTTCGGACATTGTATCGAGTTCCATCATCGACAACACCTTGAACTCCCCTTCGGACGCCTCGCGCCGGGCTATATCGAGCAACTTTTCGGAAATATCGATGCCGGTGACTTTCAATCCGTGATCGATGAGATATTTCGACTTCACACCGCTACCGCAACCGACATCAAGAACACGGGCTCCTGGAGAAAGTTCTTTAATAAAGGAATCTGTGCCTTCCACCCACCACTCGTCATGCGAATGGTCTTTATGCCAATCGAGAGCAATGCGGTTATACGTTTCTTTTAAATCCATTGTTTATCTCTCGAGCGCTAAATCGACCAGATGCGAGAGGAAGTCCTGGAACGTAACGCCGACAGCGGCGAGCGCTATCGGAAGATTAGATTCAGTCGTGAGCCCCGGGAGCGTATTCGTTTCCAAGTAATAAATACCTTTTGGTGCGACGATGAAGTCGCTACGCGAATAGTGACGTAGTCCTAAAGCACGATGCATCACCTTTGCCGCACGCTGTAATTCTTCAGCGGCGACGCGGGAGAAATTGCCTGGGCATACGTGTCGCGTTGCGCCAGAATATTTCGAGTCATAACTATAAAAATCGTCTTCAGGCGGGATTATCTCAATAGCCGGTAGCGAGTAGAGCGCCTCGTCACGCAAATTTTCGACAACACCGACCGTTGCTTCCTTCCCACGGATAAGTTCCTCTACAAGCACGCCCGGCGCGCCGTCTGCAAAAAGAGCTGCAATAGCATCGCGCACCGGCGCATATCCACCTACGATGGAAACACCGACCGAAGAACCCCAGCCCACCGGCTTTACGATGACCGGCTGATGGAAATTCCGAATGATCTCAGCTGCTGCGTCATTGGTATCCTCTTCTCGTTCAACAAAATACGATTCCGGCGTGAGCAATCCCTCTTCTTGCGCACGCGCCTTCGCCATCACTTTATGCATTGCGAGATACGAGCCGAATGAATCCGCACCCGCATACGGAACGCCGAAAAGCTCAAGCAACTTTTGCACTTCCCCGTCCTCGCCGTATTCGCCGTGCAAGCCGATGAGTGCGACGTCAAGCTGTCGCAGTACGCGCTCGGGTGCAACAGACCGTCCGCGGTCATGCCACACACCCTGCCGGTCGATGTAGATATCGCGCGCCAAGTACCGCTCCTCAGGCAGCGCGGCAAGTATCGCGGCACCGGTCTTCAGTGAGACTTCATGCTCGCGCGACGGTCCGCCTCGCAGTACCCCGACAATGGTTTGCATAGTGTTTAGTATA
>JANLIU010000042.1 GCA_024654305.1 Candidatus Parcubacteria bacterium | reverse complement strand
TGCATATATCGTTTCTTGCGTGCGGTCGCCATACGGCGTGCGCGCGGTATCGCCGAGATACACATACTCATAGTGGGGAAGCGTGCGCACAATGGAACGCAGGACATGCAATCCTCCGAATCCGGAATCGAACACTCCTATGCGTTTATTGTTCTTCACCATCTTGTACCGGGGGTTGGCTCGGTCACGAATTGCGGACGGATTGCTTCGGGCACTCGCAATCCGTCTCGCATTCTCGACCCCGGCTCGGCGTCGCTTCGCGACATGCCTCCGCCATTCGAGTCCCACACGAGCAGTGCGCAGGCACTGCTCTCCCCAGTACATTTTTCGCTTCGCTTCATGGTACCGGGGGTGGGACTCGAACCCACATGAAAGTTTTAAGGCTTTCTTCGGGTTTTAAGCCCGATGCGTCTAACCAATTTCGCCACCCCGGCGTATTCGTATCTTACACGTTTGAGGCCCGGGCGGGAATTGGTCACGAATAATTCCCTCGCCGTCGCTCGAGAATTTTCGCTACCCCGCCTCGCGGTTCGGCCTGCTGGCCGAACATCGCTGCGGCATTCAACTCCCGCCGTAGGATGCTGGCGCATCCTCCTTGAGGCCCGGGCGGGAATTGAACCCGCGCATGACGGTTTTGCAGACCGTCGCGTTACCACTTCGCCACCGGGCCGTCCGTTGATAATACCTAATTTTCCGGTAATTCGCCCGATAGTTCACCGTTATCGAGTTGGAAGTCGATACGCGGGAGGCGTAGGCGCGCATGTTGTTTTAAGTAGTCGGAAAAAGCTTCGCGCTGGCGTTCCAGGTATGCGAGCGCGGCGCGCGCTTTTTCGATGGGGAACACGCTCACGAATACGACGACCCGGTCGCCGTGGGCAAAACTTTGCGCGCGAATAACGGTGATGAGCGATTCACTGCCCGCCTCGCGCGCGATGAATTGCGCCGCTTCATGCGCGACTATCTCTGCAGCTTTATTGCTCTGCCGACGGGGGCTTTTGGAATGGGAGTCGGGATTCATACTTCGACAACGAACGCAACGAGTTCGTCACCATATATCGCATTCTCACGACACTCGATCTCGGTGCCGAAATCGCCCTCGGTCTTTATCTCTTTCACATCCGCGCGCGCTTGTTGCAGATTTCCGATACTGCCGCGCGCGATCTCCTCGCCCTTGCGCAATAGCTTCATACGATTACCGACGGTGAGAATGCCTGAAATATAGCGCGCGCCGAGCACTTGCTTCTTCACACCCGATGAAAAAGTTTTGAGCACCATCGCGCGTCCGAGTTCTTTTTCCGCCGCCACGACTGGCACGCGCTTGGCGAGGAGCTCCGCGACTTTCGCTGAAAGTTCGTAAATGATGGAGAACGTTTCGATGCTGATGTGTTCGCGCTCCGCAAGATCGCGTGCGATGACGTCGGTGTCCACATTAAAAGCGATGATGACACCGCCCGAAGCGTATGCGGTTTTTACATCACTCTCCGATACGCTTCCGACGCCGGACGATAGGATGCGCACCGATGCGCGTTCGTGGGTTATCTTCACGAGCTCATGGAGAATGGCATCCACGGAACCGGCGACGTCGGCTTTTATGACGAGCGGCAATTCGGCTATGCCTTCCACTGATGCGGCACGTTCGGGGAGTGCAGCGAGTTCTTTCGCATTTTCTTTCGCGAGCGCCTCGGCATCTTTCTTTGTCTTTGCGATACTGAAAAGCGAACCGGCAGCCGGCAGTTTGCTGAATCCAGAAATGCGCGCCGGTTCGGAAGGTCCCGCGTGCTCTATACGCTTTCCGCGAAAATCTTCTATAAAACGAATAGGAGCGAATGCATCGGCTGCGACGATGAACCCACCAAGTGTGAGCGTGCCGTCCTTGATGATGAGCGTCGCCGAAGCGCCGCGCTTCGGGTCTTGCGTTGACTCAAGCACGAAGCCGGTCGCGCTCGCGGAGGGGTCCGCCGTGATTTCCGCGAGGTCTGCGGCGAGGAGGACGAGGTCCAGGAGTTCGGGGATGCCTTCGCCGGTCTTGGAAGATATGAGTGCATATGCGATATCGCCGCCTAGTCCTTCGAGATATATCCCGTGTTCAAGCATGGAGTTCTTGGCGTGCTCGATATCGGCGTTGTTCTTGTCTATCTTTGTAATGGCGACGATGAACGGTATCCCGGCCTCTTTTATTGCGGCAAGCGCATCAAGCGTCTGCGGCATCACGCCCTCATCCGCCGCGACGACAAGGATACTGATGTCTGCGGCGGCCGCACCGCGCGTGCGCAGTGCCTTGAACGCTTCATGCCCGGGAGTATCGAGGAAGGTGACCGGTCGGCCGTTGTGGAGGGCAATGTAGGCGGCGACATGCTGGGTGATGCCGCCCGCCTCGCCCGCGACAACAGTTGCCTTCCGGATGTAATCCAGAAGGGAAGACTTTCCATGGTCTATATGGCCCATCACCGCGATGACGGGCGGTCGTTGTTCCCGCGCCATAAGAACTCTATTTCATCACAAAAACTACATATTCGCAATCGTTTCGTGTAGTATTGGATCATGTTTTGGCAAAAAAATAAAAAAGCGAGAACCTATCTCGATATCGCCGCTGGCGTAAGCGGTAATCCGTCGTCGCCGCACGAGGAGGGCAGGCGGGCGAAGCAGATGCTGGAAGATGCACGCACGGATATCGCACGGCTCGTGGAAGTACAGAGCGACGATGTCATTTTCACAAGCGGTGCAACAGAGGCGAACGCGCTCGCCATCCTCGGTGTCCTCAAAAAGGGCGACCACGCATTCTATCTACCAAGCGCACATGCATCGATTGTTGAGAACATGAAATTGGCGAGCGAACGAGGGGTCGAGGTTGGAGCTCTGCCAATCAAGGACGGGCGTGTCGATTGTAAAAAGTTGAAAGAATTATTGCGACCGCAGACGAAATTAGTTGCCATGGACGCAGTATGTGGAGAGACAGGAATTATTTGGAATACACGCGAAGTGAAGCAAACCATTGGAGCGGATGTATTGCTCCATGTTGACGCAAGCCAAGCACCGCTGACGGAGAAGATGTCGCGCGCGCATTTCGATGCGGATATGATGGTTCTCGATGCATCAAAAGTTGGCGAGGTTCGCGGCATCGGCGCGCTCATCGCGCATCGCACCATTCCGCTTACGCCGCTGTATCGCGGCGGCGGACAGGAGCGCGGACTGCGGCCCGGAAGTGAGGCGCCAGAACTTGCAAGAGAGTTTGCTCGTGCGCTCCGCTCCGCCGCGCTTGCGCGCGAGAAGTTCCGCGCGTCTGCTTTGCCCCTGCGCGCGTGTCTTATTGAGGCAGTCAAAAAGATCCCGAATATATTTTTTAACGAAAGTCGTACTCAAGCGCCAAACATTTTAAATATTTCACTTCTTGGTCGCGACACCGATTATCTCGTCGCACTTCTTGATGAGGCCGGCTTCATGGTGTCCACACGCAGTGCATGCGAGACCGACTCCTGGACTGGTTCACGAGCCGTTTTAGCGCTCACGGGCGACGCAGAAAAAGCTCGCGCGACCCTCCGAATATCATGGGGTCCTGATATTCGGCCAAACGAATTAGCCAAATTTGCAAGAGAACTTGTAAAAGCAGCCGCATTTTCCGCCGGAGGCGGATCCGCCTCCGGCGGAATTGACAATGGCAGTCAAGGGTAGCATTATGGTCGTATGAATCCCGTTAGAAATCACGGAAACAGAGGTCGAGACCGTGCTATAACGGGGTTAGTTACTGGCAATAATTTCTAACGGGATGAATATAGAGGAACTCTCCAAATCCCAGCTCATTCTGCTCACGATCCTCGTGAATTTCGTGACCTCTGTTGCGACCGGCATTTTGACGGTGTCGCTTCTTGACAATTCGCCGGCCATTGTCACTCAGACGATAAATCGAGTGGTCGAGCGCACTATTGAAACGGTCGCAGCGGCGGCGCCTGCGGCGATCATCCAAGCGCCCGCGCCTTCCAATCAAGACCTTGTTACGGCGGCGCTCGGAGCGGACGCAACTCGCGTCACCGCCATCTATGCTCTTGAAACCGGCACCTCGACGCCCGCTATTTCTTTCGGCACCTATCTTCCAAAATCGCGAGTCGTTGCGACGGCGGCACAGGACGCTCTGCCGAAGGAGGCGCTCATTGGGTTCCCCGGCGGCATATACATTTCCGCGTCGCTTTCTAATCAAGGAGGCGGTATTGCGATATATGGTTTCGCAGACAGTGCTTCATTGCCAAAAGCATCGGCACCAACATTGGTCGCTCCAAGCAACTTGAAGCTCGGCGGAACGGTTCTTGCCATAGGAGCGGACGGCTCCGCTTCCACCGGTATCGTCGCGCGCGTGAGCGAGACGGGTATTCATACCACACTGCCTGATATAGGAGCGGGGAGCGCCGCAGTTGATCTCTCGGGCAATCTCATCGGTCTTGGTGCCGGAGTGACGCCAGGACTCCTTATCCCCGCAAGCAAGATAACCGAGCTCCTCGCCGCCACCGGAACGCCAGCCACGTAAAAACACCTCTTTAACACAATGCCACCTTTTAACAATTTCACTACCAAAGCCAAAGAAGCGGTGCGGCGTGCGCACGAGCTCGCGATAGAACGCGGACAGAATCACGTATCGCCGCTTCATTTACTTGCCGCTCTCGTCTTGCAGGAAGAGTCGCTCGTGTTTTCAATGCTCGACCGCATGGAGATTGATACCAACATGCTCGGCGATGCCGTGCTTGAGTATCTTGAAGCGCCGGAGAGCGCATCGGTACTCTCGCCTTCATACCAGATATATCTCACGCCCGACCTCGCGCAGGCGCTTGAAGTCTCCGGAAAGATAGCGGCGCGCATGAATGACACATTCGTCGGTACCGAACATCTTTTCCTTGCGGTCATTGAGCATCCTGGTCCCGCGGGCGATATTCTCGCGCGCTTCTCCATTGGGCGCGACGCGGCACTCGCCATTCTCAAAGAGCTGAAGACCTCTAAGGACGGACAGGGAGCAGAGCCGAAACGCTTTCGCGCGCTCGCGAAATACGCGCGCAATCTCACTAAAATGGCCGCTGAAAATAAACTCGATCCGGTCATCGGGCGCGACATCGAGATAAATCGCGTCATTCAGATACTCGCGCGCCGCACCAAGAACAATCCAGTGCTCATCGGCGAGGCCGGTGTCGGCAAGACGGCGATTGCCGAAGGGCTCGCTGCCCGCATGGCGACCGGTGAAGTGCCGGAATCGCTCAAAGGCAAGGAACTCCTCTCGCTCGACCTCGGCCTTATGATCGCCGGCACGAAATATCGCGGTGAATTTGAAGAGCGAATGAAGAACGTGATGAAGGAAGTGGAGCGTGCGGAAGGGAAGGTAATTCTTTTCGTGGATGAGCTCCACACGCTCGTGGGCGCCGGAGGCGCCGAGGGCTCCCTCGATGCCTCGAATATGTTGAAGCCCGCGCTCAGCCGTGGCGAGATTCGCGTTATCGGCGCAACGACGCTGAAGGAATATCAGAAATACATTGAAAAGGATGCCGCACTCACGCGCCGTTTTCAATCGGTCTTTGTGAGCGAGCCTTCGATAGAAGACGGTATCGCCATTCTCCGCGGTCTCCGCGACAAGTATGAACTCTTCCACGGGGTTCGTATCACCGACGGTGCCATCGTTGCTGCGGTAGAACTCTCCTCACGCTACATCAGCGACCGTTTTTTGCCGGACAAAGCCATCGACCTCATTGACGAGGCCGCGAGCGGGCTACGCATTGCGCTTGAGAACAAACCGCCCCAACTTGAAGAGACTGACCGTAAAATCCGCCGTCTCGAGATTGAGAAACAAGCGCTCCAGAAAGATCTTGCATCCACCGAAGGCGGATCCGCCTCCGGCGGAAAAGAGATAAAGGAGCGCATCAAAGTTATAGATAAGGAAGTTGCCGACCTGCGTGAGAAGACCAGCGAGCTTGAGCTCAAATGGAAGAACGAGAAGGAAGTGCTCACCGGCATTCGTGCCGCGAAGACCGAGCTCGAAGCTTTGAAGATACAAGCGGATAATGCGGAAATGGCCGCCGACCTCGGTACGGTCGCGGAGATTCGCTACGGCAAAATTCCGCACATCCAAAAAGATCTCGAAATAAAGTTGAAGCGCCTGAAGACCTTGCAGAAGTCGCGGCGTGTGCTAAACGAAGAAGTCGCCGAACAAGATATCGCCGGAGTGGTGTCGCGCTGGACCGGCATTCCGGTCGCACGCATGCTTGAGGAAGAGGCGACGAAGCTCTCCCGCATGGAAGAGTCGCTCAAAGCGAGCATCATCGGCCAAAACATCGCCGTGAAGAAAGTGACGGACGCCGTGAAGCGCTCACGCGTCGGCATCAGTGACCCGAATCGTCCCATCGGCTCATTCCTCTTTCTTGGTCCCACCGGCGTGGGGAAGACGGAACTCTCCAAGAAACTCGCGGAGTTTATGTTTAATGACCCCGAGGCGCTTGTGCGCGTGGACATGAGCGAATTTATGGAGAAACACTCGGTCGCGAAGCTTATCGGCGCACCGCCGGGCTATGTCGGCTATGAGGAGTCGGGTACCTTGACCGAGCGCATTCGGCATCGCCCGTATGCGGTGGTGCTCTTTGATGAAATAGAGAAGGCACATCCGGAAGTGTTCAATATTCTCTTGCAAGTACTTGATTCGGGGCACCTCACCGACGGCAAGGGACGTAAAGTCAATTTCAAGAACACTATCATCGTGCTCACGAGCAACATCGGCGGCGAATTCATCGACCGGCTTGCGAATATCGGCTTCGGCACCGCGGATGCGACCGAGTCGACTCGTTATGAGGAGACGAAAGAAAAGATAATGGATACACTTAAGGAGCACTTCCGCCCCGAATTTCTTAACCGCCTCGACGACATCATCATCTTTGATGTGCTCGCGAAAGAGGCGCTTGCTCGGATTGTCGACACACAAGTCGTAGAGGTAATGAAGCGACTCACGCAGAAGCGCATCGCACTCGTGATAGAACCGGCGGTGCACACCTGGCTTGCCGATAAGGGATACAACCCGCAGTACGGCGCGCGTCCTTTGCGCCGGACCATTCAGGACAAGATTCTCACGCCAATCGCCTCAATGATGGTCGCCCAGGGCGTGATGGAAGGCGGCACGGTGACGGTCTCCATCAAGAACGACGAGCCGCATTTCGAAGTGAAGCGAGCGGCGCAGCGCCGGTCGCGGAATCCCGCTGTAGCTTCGCCGGTGGCAGCATAAGGAATTTCGTTTTTACACACCACAATCTCGTAGCACTTGCGGCGCAGAGCCGGAATAGGCCGAGCGAAGCGAGTGCGCCGCCGTGAGTAAACTTCGCGAAGCTACTGCTGGGATGAAAAAGAAGAATCTCGTTTCGTTTGCGAAAACAACGCTAATCTGGTAAGTTAGCTTTATGTCACAAGACCGCCTCATTCGCATACAATCTTCGGCATCGAAGCATATGTTGATTACCCGCAAGAACAAAAAGACCGTCACTCGCAAAATTGAAGTGACGAAGTATGACCCGGTCGCCAAGAAACGCGCTGTTTATAAGGAAGTTAAATGGAAAGGTAAGGGAGGCTAATAAATCAAAACCGCCCGAAAGGGCGGTTTTCGTTTTGGTGCGGTACAATACCTAAATCCATGTCGATGATTGAAGAAGTCATTTCAGGCACAGCACAACTTCTTGACGTACGTACGCGAGAAGAGTGGCAGGGCGGACATGCGGAGCATGCATTACATGTTCCTGTGGAAGATATACTGCGTGGCGAAATAGGCAAGTTCGTTTCTTCTAAGAAAATATATGTTTACTGCCGGTCAGGCGGAAGAGCTGGCGCCGCGACCGCGTATCTACAAGACCAAGATTTTCAGGCGGAAAATATCGGCGGTCTGAATGATTGGCTACGCGCAGGAGGAACGCTTGCGGCGTCTTGATGAGGTCTTACAAAGAATTGACTGGAACACAATTGAGCGGACTATCTTGAGATGGAAGAAGATTTTCGTCGTACAATAGAGTCAATGCGTATAACGATCTTGGGTATGCCAGGGAGTGGAAAGTCCACTCTTGCACGGGCAATTGCGGAGAAACAGGGAATACCCTACATTCATATTGACCGCTTTTGGCGTGAAGGCGGTGGCGGACATAGTAGCCACACCACTCCTAATCACGAACAAACTCAGGCGTACCTCAGAGAAAAAGTAATCGAGGCTATTCAAGCAGAATCCTGGGTCTCAGACGGTGTTTATTCCCTGGTGCAGCCCGAGATTGCTGAGAAGGCAGACACTCTAGTCTATCTCGATATTCCCTTGTGGCGGAGGTTACTTAATCATGCGGTGCGACTTACGAACCGCAGTGAGAGGCGAGGTCAGATGACTTTTCGGGCAGATATAGAATTTCTCCTAGAGATGCTAAAGCGTGATCCCAGAAAGAATAAGAATATACAAGAGTTCTTGGAAAAATATCGAAATAAGACGATTATCCTAAAATCACGACAGGAAATAGCACAGTATTTGCAAAGTCTTTAACTCAGTAAATAAAAACACCCCATTTCTGGAGTGTGTTGGGTGAGAGATTGGAGCCTAGCGCATCCTTTCTCTCACCCGCCTCATCAACTCCTCATACACCTGTTGCTAGGGAACAGGGTCCACTCTCTCATTAATGCCTGCGTCGGTGGCGTGACGTTTAGGCACTCTTCTGGAAGTAACTCCGAACCTCGTCCAAGGTCCTCCAGGCCCTCCCACTTTCTTTGATTACCGGAGTGGGCGTTGCTCATATGGTCGACTTCGTCCTGTACCGGGAGAGACGAGACCGAACAAGCTAGATATAAGTATACACGAGTGCACCGTTTTGTCAACCCCACGTAATGGTTCAATAGCTTGGAAACGCACAGAGTTCGATTCCGTGTGAGTGGATATCAAAAATAACCCAGTAAATACAACCTTTTAAAATTTTGCGGGCCCAGCTGGAGTCGAACCAGCGACGTCGGTTTTGGAGACCGAAATTTTACCCCTAAACTATAGGCCCGTAGGTGAACGATAGCAGATAAGAGAGTAGGGGAAAAGCTTTCGCTCATACGCAAGAGGGCGGTATGATATGACTATGCGTTCTCGCACACTCTTCACATTTCTGCTCGTTGCGGGTTCTCTTGCACTACCTCTCGTCGCATACGCGGGAATACCGTTCTTCGGTCCCATCGTTCCAAACGAGATAAACAGATGCGCCGCCGGTTGGGGAGCCGTCATCACCGTCATCAATAACATCATCAGGTTTCTCCTTACGCTCGTCATTGTCTTCGTCGCGCCGTTGATGATTGCGTATTCCGGATTCCTTTTCGTGGTGAACCCGGTGAATTCCGGCGGAATAGCAAAGGCAAAAAGCGTTTTACTCAATACCATCATCGGCATTGTCATCGCTTTCGCCGGCTGGCTCATCGTGGACGCCATTATGGCGGTGCTCTATCACCCCACTGATCCAAGCCTTGCCGGTAAAGCATGGTCGGAGCTCATTACCTCGGGCGGTCAAGCCTTCTGTCTGGTTCAAGAGGGCGCACTCAAAAATCTTAATCAATCTGACTTAAGCGGCGCCAATATTACGGGCGTCAGTGCCAATGGCGGAGCATTCTTGTCACTCCCAACGAATGGTAACTGCACGCCGGATAGCCTCTTAGCCGCTACCGCAGGGAGTCAATATGCACTCTCACAATCGCAGGCGAACACTCTTTCTTGCATCGCAGTGCCTGAAAGTACATGCGGAAGAAATGTATCACAAGCTCGTCAGCCAGACGGAACGCCGACGAGCGCGAGCGGCATGTTCCAGATTGTTTTCGGGTCGGGAAACGACACCTGTCACAATCTCAATATTCCTTCCTGTTCGCAAGCGGCCGGTGTGAGCGGGGATCTCAATTGTTATTCAGCATTTCGAGGCGGTCTTCCAAGGGCAGGGAAAGAAATTGAGGCCGCGGCCTGCAAACGCGCCGCAGCGAATCTCAATTGTAATGCGCAGGCGGCGGGCTGTCTCGTTAAAGCCAGGAACGGCGGTTTTAGCGATTGGACCGCCGATCCGCGGGCTGCGACACAACAGAACTGCGTGACTCAGTATGCGAATAAATAAAATATGAGTATGAAATGGTACATCATAATCGGAACTGCATTTATCATCATCGCGATAGGATCATACGTTGTCTTTTTTTCTGGCTCGCCCACCGAGAGTGTGAACAATCCGCAGCCAACGGCGGGGTTGCCGATATCAGGTTCGATTACCCCTAATCCGTCGACGTCGGGCGGTGGCACCGCAACATCGAGTCCGACCATATCATTCGCTACTCCGAGCGGGGCAGTTGTGACAGTGAAGGATTTTATTCATAACGGCGAGACGGTGCAGGATGTACAGAATCCTGGCTCGTATGTTCTCGCAGGCAGTCTCGGCTATTGCCTTGCCGATGGCTCTTGTCCCAAGGGTGCATCGACGATGGATTTCAGCGTCTCATACGATGAAAAGAACCATTTCTTCAACATTATCTTGCTCGCGGAGCCATTGGGAGCCGTTCGCCTTGAAGCAGAACGGTTTATAGCCAATCGTCTCGGTTTGGCAGGGAAGGATGCTTGCAACCTGAATTATTTCGTCGGAACGCCGTACTGGGTCAATGCGGCGTACGATGACAGAAATCTCGGATTCAGTTTCTGTCCTGGTGCGACGCCGCTTCCGAAATAGTTTTTTCTTCACGTAGCTTGCGGAGCCACGCTTTTTGACGTCGCGCGTATTGCCAGAGTTTTGCTGAAAGGGTGGGCAGCAACGATGCTTCAGTGCGCTCGTCGCGTAGGAATTCGCCGACTATTCTATATTCAAGCCCGAGTTCGTTGAGACGTGCATCGCCGACCTGTTCGCGTACTCCGCGTACTTCATCCACAAGTCCGCGTTCAATGGCGTTTTTAAGCCGTGCTTCGATCCTCGCATGCAATTCCTCCCGCGGCGAGTCAATCACTACCCATTCAACCTCGTATTTTTTAGCAAGGTTTAACCTTGCTGGAACTATTCCTTTTTCTTCAATTATTTCCAGTGCACGGATGAGTCGGCGGCGGTTTTTCGGGTCGAGTTCATTGGCACGGCGCGCGTCCGCCAGGCGGACGCGCGTATAGAGTTCTTCGGTTGAAAGGTTCTCGAGTTCTTCACGCAGTGCGAGATTTGCGTCAACGCCGGTCGGCAGACCAGAAAGAAGCGCATCAAAATAAAAATGCGTACCCCCAACCAGTATCGGAAGCTTCCCGCGTGCAGATATTTCTTCAATCAGGCGCGTTGCATCCGTTACAAAATCTCCGGCAGAATAGTTCTCGCCTGGTTCGCGAATGTCGATGAGGTGATGTGGCACGCCGTGCATCTCTTCCGTCGTTATTTTTTCCGTACCGATATCGAGTCCGCGATACACTTGCCGCGAATCAACAGAGATTATCTCGCCGCCACGCGCCAAGGCCTCTTCAACCGCGCGGGAGGATTTGCCTGACGCGGTTGGCCCCGCGATACAGAGAATTTGTGTCGCCATTGCTCGCGATGGTATCATACTAGAGCCTAGTGCCTAAAGACTAACTACCTAACATATGAAAGAGACCAAAAGCAACTATTGCGAGAATTGCGGCGAGTTCCATGATGCGGTGCGCGACTACACCTCGCAGGTAAAAGTGGGTGAGACCATCCCTGATTTTGAATTTGAGGTTTTTCAGCAGGACGCCATCAAGACGATGAGCTTGTCCAAATTACGCGGCAAATGGGCAGTGCTTGTGTTCTATCCGGCGGACTTCACGTTTGTGTGCCCGACGGAGCTTGAGGAGCTTGCAAAACTCTATCCGAAGTTTCAGGCACTGAATGCTGAAATTATTTCCGTTTCTTCCGACACTGTCTTCACGCATAAAGCGTGGCATGACGCCTCGAACAGCATCAAGCAGATAAAATATCCGATGGCAGCCGACCCCTCGGGCAAGCTTGCATACGCCTTCGGCGTGCTCGTGGAGGGAGGGGAAGCGGTGCTCACACCGGACGAAGGTCTCTCTATGCGCGGTACATTCATCATCGACCCGGCAGGGACTTTGCGTTCTATGGAAATTAATGACAACTCGATGGGGCGTAAAGCCGCGGAGACATTGCGCAAGCTCCATGCGGCGCAGTATGTAGAAACGCACAAAGGTCAGGTCTGTCCGGCCTCGTGGGAGCCGGGCGACGACACCCTCGAGCCTGGGTTGGATCTGGTGGGGAAGTTATAAAAGTAAAACCGCCGGCGTGTTGCCGACGGCGAAGAACTGAGACTCGGGAGCTTCTGTGATGTTTCCGCATAATTAGGGGCTTGACCTTTTCCCCCTCAATCAGCCTCAACAACTCATCAAACCGCAATGTGGTCTTTCAATTTTTGAATCCACGCTGTCTCCAACGCTTCCTCTCCCACTTTGCTGACTACTACGGTTCCCACAAGCTGAGTCGAAGCCCTCACTCCGAGCAGTGAACTCGGCAGGCAAACAGCGCCTTTTTATCGCTTTAGTGAGTTCCCAAGCCGAAGGCACATTACATCAGATATTTCTTAAATGCAAGTCTTGGTGCCGGGGGAGAGACTCGAACTCTCATGTCTTGCGACGACGGGTCTTGAATCCGTTGCGTCTACCAATTCCGCCACCCCGGCATGGTGTTCACATTACCATTTCGCATCAGATTTTTCATCGTGCTAAAATAGTCTCAATGAAAGACGATGCAGCGTATATTCCGACCAAGTACGACTCGGTCTTCTGGATCGACGTTGACCGCATCGTGCCGAACCCGTACCAGCCGCGCAAAGAATTCAGCGAAGAAGGCTTGCGCTCGCTCGCGGAGAGTATCCGTCAGTATGGAGTATTGCAGCCGTTAGTGGTAAGCCGCAGTGAAGTAGAGAAAGAAGATGGTCTCGCGAGCGTGTACGAGCTCATCGCGGGCGAGCGGCGCTTGCGCGCGAGCAGGCTCGCGGGCTTGCGGCAAGTGCCGGTCGTCATCCGCCAGGGCGACAACAATCTCACGAAGCTCGAACTTGCCATCATTGAAAATCTCCAGAGGGAAGACCTGAACGCGATTGACCGCGCGAAGGCGCTGCAGAAGCTTATTGACGAGTTCGGCATCTCGCATGCGGAGACCGCCGCAAAGGTCGGCAAGAGCCGCGAGTGGGTTTCTAATTCGCTCCGTCTGCTTTCATTGCCCGAACATATGCAGAGTGCCATTGTGGGGCGCGAAATAAGCGAGGGGCACGCGCGTCCCCTGATGTCACTGAACGACCGTCCTCTAGAACGCGAAACTCTTTTTAAGGAAATCATATTGAAACGATTGCCGGTCCGCGCCGCGGAACGCATCGCGCGCTCTATTGCACAGGAGCGCGTGCACAAGCATCATCGGAAATCGCAGGAGATGGTGGACATAGAAAAAGCGCTTACCGAGACGCTTGGTACGCGTGTCATCATCGAGACCAATGCTGAAGGTGGCTCTCTCCGCATCGACTTCTTTTCGCCTGAAGATTTGCAGCAATTGGTCGCGACGCTTGCAGCCGAACAGCAGGCGGAGGAGGTCGCAATTGAAGCGTCAGAGATTTTTCCAAACACCACACAGCTCTCGAGCGATCCTATTCCGCCGGCCGCTCCCGAAGAACAGGAAGACGACGACCTGTATTCCATTAGTAGCTTTTCCGTTTAACTTTTGTTTTTAGCGGCGTGCCGATGATGTCGGCGGGCTGGTTTTGTTGGTTCGGTCATTCCAAGTGCCGTGCGGATGTGCCGACGGGCGAGCGATGTGCGCGCGACTTCAAGCCATTTCGTGGACGGGTGTGCAGAATCGCGCCGCAATATTTCAACCACTTCGCCGTTGCCAAGCTTTGTTTCAAAGGAAACCATTTTCCCGTTGACTTTGGCACCTTGCAAATGGTCGCCGAGGTCGCTGTGTATCGCGTAGGCGAAATCGATAGGCGTTGATTCCGCAGGTAAGTCAATGACATCGCCGTTTGGCGTAAAAACGAATACGCGATGCGAGAAGAAATCTTCTTTAAGTCCTTCTACGAATTCTTCGGAGCCGGCGATATCGGTATGCGCTTCCGCAAGCTCGGCAAGCCAGGGCGGCACTTTTGTAACTGTCTTCTCGCCGTTTTCTTTCTTGGATATTTTCATGAGCGAAGGAATGAGTGAGCGGACCCAAGAGAAGGAGAGTGCGGAGAATCTGCTTTTCTGCACATTTTTCCCCAATTTTTCAATGTTTTTTCCCAACTGTTTGTATGACATGTGTGATGCGATGCCGAACATCGCGCGCCGGTGCATCTCCTCGGTGCGTATTTGTATCTCCACGATGCCCGCTTCCGGCGTCACGACGGTCGTGTGAAGCGACTGGTAGCCGTTCGGTTTTGGAAAGGCGATGTAATCCTTGAACTCGCCCGGGAGCGGCCTATAGAGCGCGTGCACGAGACCGAGTGTCGCATAACAATCCTCAATGGTCGGAACCACGATGCGGAGCGCGGCGATGTCGTGGATCACATTAATGTCATCATGCTTTCTTTTCAGCTTCTGATGTAGGCTCCAAAGACCTTTCATGCGGATGTCGGAATGGAATTTCGTTAACCCTTTCTTGGCAAGTTCTTGTTTCAATTCCTTCTGCACCTTGGCGAGTCCGTCCTCGGTTTCTTGCGTCTTTAGTTTGCGCACTTCGGCGGCATGCGAAGCGGCATCGGGGTCGACGTACGGGAAGGCGAGGTCCTCGAGATTACTCTTCATTTTCCCCATCCCGAGCCGGTCGGCGATAGGCGCATATATCTCGAGTGTTTCGAGCGCGATGCGGCGGCGCTTGTGTTCCGGTACGTGCTCCAGGGTCTGCATGTTGTGCTTGCGGTCAGCGAGCTTCACGATGAGCACGCGAATGTCGCTTGCGGTCGCCACCAGGAGGCGGCGAAGCGATTCCGCATGGCGCTCGGCGCCACGGTACTTGTGCGTGCCGAGTTTCGTCACGCCGTCGACGATGAAGAGCAATTCCTTGCCGAACTCTTTCTCCATCTCTTCGCGCGAGACACGCTTGTCCTCGACCGCGTCGTGGAGGAGTCCGGCGGCGATGGTCGTCGCATCCATACCGTATTCGGCGAGTATTTTCGCAGTCGCCGCCGCGTGGACGAAATACGGCTCGCCTGAATAGCGGACTTGGCCCTCGTGCGCCTTTTTAGAGTATTCGTACGCCTTTTCTACGAAGGTGGTGTCCTCCGGTGTCGCTCCCGTCATTTCGCCGATAATCTCCTTGACAGTCGTCATAGACGCTTACTATACACCCGCAATTTCATTTTTTACATGCATTGTTTTACCATTTTGGTCGACATCGAAATATTCTTATTATTGACGACCGGATGCAGATAAGGATATTGGCTTTTGTCTCGGACGTGGTACAGTAGGCCCGTTCGTCAACCGAAGGAGAAGACAATGTTGCTCTTTGCGCGTTTGGTAGTCTGGGTGGGCGAGTTCCTACCCGAAGATTCAAAGTTTACGCGGCATTTCTGTCTGGTGTTCAGTCACAACGACTGCAAGCAGAAAGTCATAGAGTGGCATCGGACAGAGCTCGAGAAATTGGATCTCTGGTACCGTCTCCAGCAGGATAGTCTCAGACTTGTCGCTGCTCGAGAAGAAGCCATTGCGAAAGGAATCGGTCCCATGGACCCAAGGTATCCGAATATCTTTGACTTCAGTGGGATTGCCTGGAAAGAGGAAGGAAGGGTCCACGCCGATATTCTCGATAGGTACAAAAAAACCGGAGCAGAACGCATGCGGAGATTGGATGAAGCGATTCGAAATTATCCGCAAGAACGCGTCGACGCCGTAACGCAAGCCTGTCGAGACGCGCTCAAGCCAGAAAAGTAGAAAAGATCAGAATAGCTTAAAACATCTCACGGCCCGCCCCTGGGCCGTGTTTATTTCAAATACTCGGCGGCGTCGGCGGGAGTGAGAGTGTCGGGACTTGTCGCAGAGGGTAGGTAGATGATGCCTCTAAGACGGCTCTCAGGGAAGGGAGACTTAGTTTTGGAAAAAGTCACGCAATTCTTTCTCGATAGCGAGTGCATCAGTGACGCCTCGATCAAATGTCGCCTGGAGCTTCCTTTTGTCGCGCGTGAGATTACCCGCAGGCAAGTTCTGCGGTGCGACGACGATTACGTGAGCCCCGGGAGCAGTCATTTGGAACACGCTTGTTGAAATATCTCTGATGACGGCATCATGCATACCTTGTGGTATGTGTGCCGCATATCCTTTGAATACCGCCCGCGAAAGGATATTCCACGGAGTGGTGTGATTGATGAGTACTATTCTTTTTGCGCCCTGGCGTAGCGCTTGTGTGACGTGGTCTTGTAGTATGGGCCCAAGCTCGCCGTCAATGTATCTTTTACCGGCAATCGGTATTTGGTGACCAAAAACAATCGGCAGGGCAGTCGTAGCGCGCAATACTTCGAATGGGTCAAGCTCATCTGCGGCACTGACGTAACGCGTCCGTCCCGTATCGAAATCATTTATCGGCACGAACCAGCGAATCGGAGAAGACTTCAATTTCAGTACATCCATTGGCTCTTGCTTCTTGAAAACAGTATCGATGAGATAATCTATATCCATTACACGCCAATAACGCAGGAGGGAAATAAATTTTGGCGTCGAAAGAAGTTCTGTCCATATGCGTTTGATACCCTCATAATTTCCCGCCGAGAAATACATCACATTCCCTGCGTCTCCTGAAGAACCGACCATGATATCAGGCGACGTTATCTCGAGCTGTGTGGCGAGTGCATACAAAAATCCTGCGCCGTGTGCGCTCTTCATCCCGCCACCGGAGCAGACAATCGCAGTGGGCTCTCTTTCAGCCATATGATTATTTAAGATATTCGGCGGCTTCAAGAGGAGTGAGAGTGTCGGGACTTGTCGCAGAGGGTAGGTAGATGCGGCGGAGGCCTTTTTTGAGGAAGAATCCTTGTTTTGATTTATAGAGGACGAGATTTTTACCGGTACGCGGGTGTTTGCCGATTTCTTTTACTATCTCGACGCCCTTCGGCGGCTGTTTGGGAACGGCGAGGAGC
Organism: Candidatus Parcubacteria bacterium; assembly: GCA_024654305.1. Lineage (GTDB taxonomy): Bacteria > Patescibacteriota > Minisyncoccia > Phycocordibacterales > Phycocordibacteraceae > C7867-001. The sequence goes on along the minus strand of JANLIU010000042.1, from coordinate 10,873 downwards.
CCGAGCGCCGTGTCGAGGGTGACGGTGTACGGTTCGCCGACGGCGACTTTGAGCGAACGGAATTCACCGTCGCTACCGACATACGGGCCGAAGCGTCCGGTGTTTGCGAACACTGCTTTGCCGGTGGAAGGATGCGTTCCCAATTCGCGGGGGAGGGAGAGATACCTGACCGCGTCGGCGAGCGTGACCGATGCAAGGTCGGTGCCGGCGGGGATGCTCGCGCGCTTTGCGGCTGTTTTCGGACGGCCTTTCGCACGTTTTGCGGGCTTCTTCTTTTTGTCTTTTGCTTTTTCTTCTCCGACGCTTTCGGTCGGAGCCCCGACTTCTGACGTCGGGGCCGGTAGAGCCATCTCCACATACGGACCGAAGCGTCCGGTTTTTATGAAAATGTCAGCGCCGGTCTCGGGATGGAAACCGATTGGTTCGTCGCCCTTGAGCTCAGTTCCTTCTTCGGTGCGTGCGCCGAGGCAATCCGGATATTTCTTACAGCTCATGAAGACGCCGCCACGCCCGAGTTTGAATTCCATCGGGCTCCCGCAGAGGGGACAAGGGAACTCCGCCGGTACATCGCCGAGCGAGGTCGCCTTCGCCAGCTTGTCTCCGGCGCGCACCGCTTTCTCAAACGGGCCGTAGAACGCGGCCAGGGTCTCGGTGTAGCCGCGTTCGCCGCGCGCTATTTCATCCAGCTCATTCTCCATCTCCGCGGTGAACGTGTCGCTCACGTACTCGGGGAAATGTTCCTCGAGCCAGCCGGAGACGACCATGCCGGTCGCGGTCGGCTGGAGCGCACGGCCGAGCTTCTCCACATAACCGCGGTCCTGGATAGTCTTCATAATGGACGCGTAGGTGGACGGCCGCCCAATGCCGCGCTTCTCGAGTTCCTTGATGAGCCCCGCTTCGGTGTAGCGGTTCGGCGGCTCGGTCTGCTTCTCTTCACTCGCCAGCGAGAGGAGCGTGAGGGGATCGCCGATAGCGAGCTTTGGTAGTTCCACATCTTCACCGCGCGCGTCCGTATCGAGCGCGAGCCAGCCGGGGAAGAGGACGCGTGAGCCGTTCGCGGTGAAGAGCGGGATACTTGCCCCGTTAGAGTCGTCGCGGTCTTTAATGGGGTCGGCTTTTGCTGCGACTGATGTGCGCATAATGCGTGCCGCTACCATCTGCGAGGCGAGCGCGCGCGTCCGGATAAGTTCGTACAACTGCGTTTCGTCGGGTGTTGCGCCGGCGCGCTCATGAGACGCGTCGGTAGGACGGACGGCTTCGTGTGCCTCCTGTGCGTTCTTGCTCGTCGTCTTATACGTGCGTACGTGGAGGTAGTCTTTACCAAACTGTTTTTCAATAACACTCGCCATCTTCGCGACCGCCTCCGCGCCGAGATTCACAGAGTCAGTGCGCATGTAAGTAATGTGGCCGGCTTCGTAGAGCTTCTGCGCGGCGCGCATCGTGCGCGACGGTGCGAAACCGAGCCGCGTCGAGGCGGTCTGCTGGAGCGTCGAGGTGGTGAACGGCGGGCGAGGATTACGCTCTTCGGATTTCTCCCCTACAGTGGCGACGCTCCACTTCGCGCTTCGCCCTGCCTGTACGATGCGCTCGGCCTCCTCCTTCGTCGCCGGTTGTTCGGTGCAGACGGTCGCGATGTCGCCCGCCTTTGATTTAAAAAGGGCACTCAGTACGAAATACGTGACGGGTAGAAACGCCTTTATTTCGCGCTCGCGTTCCGCGAGGATGCGGAGCGCCGGCGACTGCACACGCCCCGCCGAGAGCCCGTAGCGCACCTTCTTCCAGATGAGACCGGAGAGGTCATAGCCCACAATGCGGTCGAGGACGCGCCGCGCTTCTTGCGCGCGGCGCAGATTCTCGTCGATAGCGCGGGGGTGGGCGATGGCCTCCTCCACGGCGGCTTTGGTTATCTCGTGGAAGACGACGCGCTTCGGCTTTTTGAGATTTGCGACCTCTTTGATGTGCCAGGCAATAGCTTCGCCTTCGCGGTCGGGGTCGGTCGCAAGATATATCTCATCCGCTTTCTCTGCGGCGTGTTGGATTTTCTCAATGACCTCGCGTTTTTCAGCAGGTATGACATAGCGTGGAATAAAACCGCCTTCGATATCGACCGCGTCTTTGTTGGACTTGGGCAAGTCGCGCACATGGCCGACCGAAGCGAGGACCGTGTAGTCCGAACCTAGATACGCACCGATGGTGCGCGCCTTGGTTGGCGATTCAACAATTAATAATCTTTTCATCTGTAATTTTATTTTGAAACACGCTTGTCCCGTGAGACTCTATTGTATTGTCTCATGGGATTAACTCATAACGCGCATACCTATATATGGTCAAGTGTGCTTATGAGATTTCAACTCGTACCGGATGATGATCGGAGCCGACTCGGTCGGGGAGGACTTCCGCTTTTTTTATTGAAAACGAATGAGACACGAGGATGTGGTCGAGCTGACTTCCTGCGAATGCGTGCGTCATTTCTCCACGGAGCGGATTGAGGAGCGCGTGCTCCACGAAGTGCTTCTCGATGCGAGTGCGCTCCCTGTGGTAGAAGAGCGCATCAGCGACGGAACCGCCGAGGAACCAGTTGAGGAGCGCCGTGCGTGGCGACTCGATAGAGTTGAAGTCACCACAGACGATTGTCGGGCGCGACGGGTCGCGCTCGGCCATCGCCCGCTCGAACTCGCGTACGCGTAGGTGAGGGTTGGTGAGCGCGGTGTGCAGATTGAAGACACGGAGCGAGCCGCCCGGGGCAGCGATGTCTGCGTACAGGCCGTTGCGGTTCCTGATTTTGGACCAGTGCAGGGGGCGCATAAAGTGGACGAAGAGCTTCGTGCGCAAGGGTAGATGCGGCCAATAATCGGGCCACGGGAGAGCGCCGGAAGCGGTAATCGGATGGCGCGAAAGGATGACGAGATGGTTCCGGTTCGTTTTTGCAAACAGTCGGTCCACGTCCACCGCTCCCGTAAGATTGAAAGGCAGAGTGCGCAGGCGCGCGAGAAATGCTTCCGGCACTTCCTGCAGGCAGAAGATATCGAAGTCGCTTTGCGCGATAAAGTCGAACGCGCGGTCCAATTCGCGATTGCGGTAGAGCATATTCCAAGAATAGATTTTCATTTTATGTTCTGCGCCACGCGCCGAATTCTTCTTTCACCAATCCGCGGAGTTCGAGAGCGACGAGTGCCGTGAGAGTTTCACCCGCGGTAGCCTCGCTTTCGCGGAGGATTTCATCGCGCTTCATCGGCTCGTCTAGCATATTCCAGATAACCAACTCCACGTCTTCAAGGTCGCTTGGCGCGGTGCTTGTGGATGCACCATCGCGCGGCGGTATTTTTAAGACCTCCAGAATGTGGATTGGCTCGGTGACGAGCGCGGCGCCGAGACGAATAAACAAGTGTGGGCCAAATGAGTGCGGATCGCCGATGCGATGCGGGATGCAGAGCAAGTCGCGATTGTACTCGCTTGCGAGCCGCGCGGTGATAAGCGTGCCGGATTTATTTCCGGCTTCGATAACGAGTACCGCATCGCTCATACCGACCATCAGTCGATTTCGTGAAGGGAAATCATATGCGCGTGCGGTATAGCACGGTTCGTGCTCGCTCATGAGCGCACCGCCAGCGTTCACGATGTCGTCAGCCAGCCCGCTGTTCGTGCGTGGATATAGGAAAGCCTTATCAAGGCCAGAACCAGGAATAGCAACAGTATGGAGTCCGGCAGCGAGTGCTGCTTTGTGCGCGCAAGTATCGACGCCGAGCGCAAGGCCGCTGACGATAGAAATAGGGTAACCCGCAAGACCGGTAATCAGTTTCTCGCACGCCTCCTGCCCGTAGCGCGTCATTGCGCGGCTCCCGACGACGGTGAGAAGCTTGTGTCCCTCTGGCGGCAAGCTTCCTCGTATCCACAGCCGTTCCGGTGGCTGCGGTATCTCCAAAAGTTGTGCAGGCCACTCTTCACGCTCCAGTTCTCGAATATCCATCCCGTTAGAGACCCGACTCGCAGACGAGTCGGCAGACATTCCAAATGTCTTGTCTCTAACGGGATCCATAGGTGCAGTATACCCGAGCACTCACCAGAAAGACGTGCACAAGCCCTCTTTGTTTAGATGTGAGTGCTCGGGTATACTAGGAGACACATGCTCGATATACATTTTATTCGGGAGAACGTCGATATCATAAAAGCCGGCGCGGTGAAGAAGCATATTGAGGTAGATCTTGACCGGCTCATCGCGGTAGACGACGAACGCAAGCTTATCCGGCAGGAGCTCGATGTGAAGCGTGCGGAACAGAATCGACGGAGTAATGAAATCCAGGTTTTGAAAGGCGAAGATCGCGAGAAGGTCATCGAGCAGATGCAACATCTCAAAGCGGGCATGGCAGAGGGGGAGGAGAAGTTGAAAGAAGTGATGATTGAGTGGCAGAAGCTGATGCTTACCGTACCGAACATTCCAGACATATCGGTGCCTGACGGCGAGAGTGATGCGGATAACAGGGAAGTGAAGAAATGGGGTACGCTGCCGGAATTTTCATTTACACCAAAAAGTCATGTAGAGCTCATGACGGCACTTGATATCGCCGACTTCGAACGGGGAGCGAAGGTCGCCGGTTTCCGCGGATACTTTCTCAAGGGCGATGGCGTCCTCCTCGCGAACGCGGTCTGGCAGCTGGCGCTCAAGCATTTCGGCGGGAAGGGTATGACGCTCATGAGTGTGCCGAGCTTGGTGCGCCGCGAACCGTTCATGGGCACCGGCTACTTACCGCAGGGCGAAGAAGATCTCTATAAAACACAGGACGGCGAATATCTCGCGGGCACCGCCGAGGTCGCGACGATGGGCTACTATATGGACGAAACGCTCGACGAGAGCAAGTTCCCGGTGAAGTTTCTCGCATTCTCACCCTGCTTCCGCCGCGAGGCGGGCGCGCACGGCAAGGATGTACGTGGTCTTATTCGTGTGCATGAATTCTTCAAATGGGAACAGGTCGTACTCTGCAAGGCAGAGCACGATGAATCGGTCCGTATGCACGAGTGGCTCAATCGCAACACCGAAGAATTTATTGAACTGCTGAACATCCCGTATCACACGGTCGCGAATTGCGGCGGCGACCTCGGGCTCGGGCAAGTGAAGAAATATGACGTTGAGCTCTGGGTGCCGGGAGAAAACAAATATCGCGAAATAAGTTCAGCATCATACTTCCACGATTTCCAGACGCGCCGGCTCAATATCCGCTACCGTGATGCGGAAGGGAATATGCGTTTCCCGCACTCTTTGAATTCGACCGCGATACCGACGCCGCGCATTCTCGTTTCTATCATTGAGAATTACCAACAGTCTGACGGCACAATCAAGGTGCCCGACGCTTTGGTGCCCTATGTTGGGAAAAGAATCATCGGTCCGACAGCAGGGTAGCGAGCGGCTCGCAGAGCGGCGGCGTCTGCGCCGCCGCCGCGGTCTCATCGCCTTCTGCATTCTTGTCTGCATTCTTATGGGTGCGCTCGTCTGGGGTCTCTGGCAGCCCGCGGTACGAATTTCAAATATTGCAGTGTATGGCCCCCCTTCGCTCGGAAGCTCCGGCGGAGCAAGTGCGGACGCATCGTTCGCCGCCTATGCAAAGAACGCGATGCAGGGAAGTTATTTCGGCATCATTCCGCGGAACTCAATTTTCTTTTTTCCCGCGTCGAGCATTCGCGCCAGTATTCTTGCCGACCATTTGGACATCGCGGCCGTATCTATGTTCCGGAATGGTCTGACCGGTATTTCAATAAAAACGAACGACCGCGCACCTATTGCGCGGTGGTGTGGTCTCGCTCCCACGGAGGGCGTGGAAGAGTATTGCTATGTGTTTGATGCGAGCGGCTACATTTTCGCCACTGCGGCGAGTTCAACGCAAACCATAAATCCATTTATATTGTATGCACCATTGGTAGGAGAAACTCTCGAACCGCTTCGAACGACCGTTCTGCATGCCGAAAGATTGCCGCACGCATTCGATTTTGCGCGTCAGCTCGATACGCTTGGCGGGTCGGTCATACAAGTTATTTTGCGCGGGGACGAGGTCGATGGCTATTTGAAGAGCGGCACGCGCATTATCTACATTCTCGGGCACGAAAATGATGCTTTCACCGCGCTCGTTTCCGCGCGCGAGAATCTCAATCTCTCCGATGGATCCATCGAGTATATCGACCTGCGCTTTGACGGAAAGGTATATCTAAAAAAGAAAGAGTGATACCGTTTGAATATGTCGTTTTGGAATAATCTCAAGAAACCATTTTTCGTGATGGCGCCGATGGCGGACGTGACCGACGTCGCCTTCCGCGCGCTCGTGGCCAAGCGCGGCGCGCCGGACGTGTTCTGGACCGAGTTCGTCTCGGCAGACGGGCTGTATCACACTCGAGAGATACAGAAGATGTCGGATGCGGAAAATCCGTTGATGCGTGATCTCATCATCGGGGAAGGGCAGCGGCCTATCGTCGCGCAGATTTTTTCCAATAAGCCAGAAATGATCGCCTACGCGACGAAGCTGGTCGCTGAGCTCGGTTTCGATGGCGTTGACCTCAACATGGGCTGTCCCGACCGCAGCATCGAGAAGCAGGGTGCAGGCGCCGCGCTCGTGAAGAATCCAGCACTCGCAGTTGAACTTATCCGCGCCGCAAAAGAAGCGAGCGGCCTGCCGGTCTCGGTGAAGACGCGCATTGGCTACAACAAAGAATCGCTCGACGAGTGGCTCAAGGTACTCCTCTCGGCGAATCCCGCCGCCATAACGCTCCACCTGCGCACGCGCAAAGATATGTCGCTCGTGCCCGCCGATTGGGAACTGATGAAAAGAGCGGTCGAGCTACGCGACCGCGTAAATCCAAACGTGCTTCTCATTGGTAATGGCGACATCAAGGATCTTAAAGATGCAAAGATAAAAATTGAAGAGTCGGGATGCGACGGAGTGATGCTCGGCCGCGCGATGTTCGGGAATCCGTGGGTCTTCGCAGGCAGGGAGAGCGAAGACACTCCACTTGTCGAGAAACTCGCGGCGCTCGTCGAACTTGCGCATGATTTTGAAAAGATTGTGCCCGCAAAAAGTTTTGCTATTTTGAAAAAACATATCAAAGCATTCGTCACCGGCTTCGCCGGCGCCGCCGAGCTACGTGCGCACCTAATGCAAGCCGAGTCCGCCGCGGAGCTTGAGCGCATCGTGCTTGACGCTACCAAATTGTAGGTATAGCTTGGGGACGGACAACAACGGAGGGTTTTGCAGATGAACACGAAAGTGAAAGTGGATGTGAACAAAGCCGAGAAACCTGCGATCGATCGGACCTTGCTCAGACTGGAAACCGATCGGATCTTGAATACATTGAGCGAATATGTCGGGCGCATCGGGAGGGTCAAAAATCTGTCATCACAAGCCCATATGGGATTGGTGGCAGGACTGAATTCTTCTGTCGATAGTCTGCGCGATATAAGCACCAATCTTCTCAAAGCGATCGACGGTCTTAGCGAGGAAAACAGGAACCTTCGCGTAGCGCTCGCCACCAAGGACGGTCCGTGTGAGCACTGTCAAGATTGATAGCGTTCCTGTATCGGCTCCACTTCATGGAAACGACCAACTGGGTGTCACCCCGTTGGTCGTTATTAATTCAAGGCAATTTGGTATACTCGGGGCACTATGGCGCATCAGTCTTTGTATCGAACCTATCGACCCGCCACCTTCGCGGACGTTGTGGGACAAGAGCAGGTGACGAAGCCGCTTGAAGAAGCGGCTAAAGCCGGGAAAATTGGACACGCATATCTCTTTGCCGGCTCTCGCGGATTGGGAAAAACTTCTGTTGCGCGTATCTTCGCGAGTGCTATCGGCTGTAAAGAAAACGACTTGAACGAGATAGACGCGGCAAGCAACAATACGGTTGATGATATGCGCGCACTTTCAGAAGGAGTGTACACGCTCCCATTTGAGTCGCCGTACAAAGTATACATACTCGACGAAGTACACATGCTCTCAAAGAGCGCGTGGAGCGCATTTTTGAAAACACTTGAAGAGCCGCCCGCGCATGCAGTTTTCATACTTGCGACGACTGAGCTCGAAAAAGTACCCGAGACGGTGCAATCGCGTTGTCAGGTATTTGAATTCAAAAAGCCGACGCATAAACTTCTTGCGGAATTCGTAAGACGAATCGGGGGTAAGATTGATGGAAATTATAATGTGCACCAAGATGCCGCCGAGTTAATCTCAATGCTGGCAGAGGGTTCGTATCGTGACGCGTTATCAATACTACAGAGAGTTCTTATTCCTGGGGTTGACCAGATGAGTACAAATGAGAATCTAAAGGAGCATCGCGAAGATGGAGGAAATATATTTCCAGTAGACAGGGAGATTACTCGAGAAAAAGTAGAAATATTAACCGGTGCGCCACGGCGCGAGCACGTACACGCGCTCATACACGCGCTCGCCTCCGGCGAGCGCGGCAATGCTCTTTCCGCGATTGAAAACGCTGCGAAGGCCGGCGTTGACATGAAGCTTTTCCTCGAGCTCGTGCTTGAGGAGCTACGCGCCACGCTTCTCATCCGCTACGCACCCGAACTCCGCGCCTCGCTCCAAAGCGAGCTCGGCGCGGACGAATTCTCGGCTCTTGAAAAGTTCGCGGCAGGCAAAGGCATCACGCACGCAACGATGCTTGCATTTCTGAACGCCGCCGACCGCATCCGCTACGCGCCAATTCCCGCTCTCCCCTTGGAGCTTGCCGTCTTCGAACTCTTCCCAGCCGAGTCCGCCTAAAAAGCTTATCTGCTGCGTTACGGGCCCCAGCAATTTCTTTCGCCGTACGTCTGAGTACGCTTCAAGAAATTGCTTCCCCGTGCCTTGCATCTGAACCTTTTTATGCGAACTCAGGAATGCTAGAGTGCTCATATTGGGGGTCGTACCTCCAACAATGGGGGATCGTCTAACGGTAGGACAGCGGCCTTTGAAGCCGTTAATTTTGGTTCGATTCCAAGTCCCCCAGCAAAATATATGACCATCGAAGATTTCCAGAAATTTATAAACGAACAGGATGCGCTTTTCCGCACAACGAAGCAGCTGGGCTATAGCGAGCGGGAGCGGATACTGGCCCGGACGGTGAAGCTATCTGAGGAACTCGGCGAACTCTCCGACGAGGTGCTTGCCGCGCTTGGCGATCAGCGCACTGGGAAGATGGACGAGAGGAGCGTCGAGGGTCTTGCCGACGAATTCGCTGATGTCGTCATCGTCACTTTCTTGCTCGCGAAGAGCATGGACGTGGATGTGATGCAGGCGCTCGGGCGCAAGGTGGAAAAGATAAAAGCGAAGCACAACAAACAATTATGAAAAACCTAAAACTCGGGACGAATTTCGCAGTGTTCATTATTTTCTTCGGCGTGGCTGCGTTCGATGCGATACAAACGCAAAATTGGTTGCGAGTCGCATTTTGGGCTGGCATCGGGGCATTTTTCCTCTGGGCGGACACAAAAGAAAAATAAAATAAAAAAGTGTAGAATAGCCCTACTATGATTACCAAGACACGAGTGGCCGGCGCTAGCATCGCCGCGTTCGCGATTGTCTACGCATTTGGCTATTCCGGTCTTGTCGCGACAGAGTATCGCTCGGAGACCGCCAGTGTGACGGAACGTTTTATTCCGTTGCCCGAGCTCAATAAGGCAGACTACAACGCACGGCTCCTCGCGCTCGCGCATGTGAGCACCACTACCGAGACCATTTCAACAGCGTCAACATCAGTGAGTGTCATTTCAACCACAACACCATCTCTTTGGCCCGTAAGCACGGTATATCCGAATGCCGACGCGATTCTTCCGTTCAAGCGCATCGTCGCGTATTACGGCAATTTTTATTCCAAAGGCATGGGCGTGCTTGGAGAATATCCAACCGACCAGCTCCTCGTGATGCTCGCAAGCACGACGGCGAAGTGGGCCGCCGCTGACCCAACAACGCCCGTAGTACCGGCTATCCACTACATCGCGACCGTTGCGCAGGCAGGGGCAGGGAAAGAGGGGAAGTACATCCTCCGCATGCCGGACGACCAGATAGACCACGCGCTCGACCTCGCGAATCAAGTACACGGGATTGTGTTCCTGGATGTGCAGGTGGCGTTAAGCACCCTACAATATGAGCTTCCACAACTTGAGAAATATCTCAAGATGCCGCAGGTTCACCTCGCCATCGATCCGGAGTTCTCGATGAAGCACAATGAGCGACCCGGCACGGTCATTGGGACCTTTGATGCGGCCGATATCAATTATGCCGCTGAGTATCTCGCGAAGCTTGTGCGCGATAATCACCTTCCGCCGAAGGTGCTTATCGTGCATCGCTTTACGCAAGACATGGTGACGAATTACAAAAAAATCACACCTCTGCCAGAAGTGCAGATAGTGATGGATATGGACGGCTTCGGCTCGAAAGCGAAAAAAAGAAATACCTACAGCAGAGTCATCGTACCTGAGCCGGTGCAGTTCACGGGCATCAAGCTATTTTATAAAAACGACTCTCGGCCGCCGGCGGACGGTCTCCTCACGCCTGCCGAAGTCTTGAAGCTCACTCCCGCGCCCATTTACATTCAGTATCAATGAATCTCATGTACCATCTTTCACGCTATAGCGTAAATTAAGGTACATTTGAAAACAAAAAAAGCCCTGCATTGCTGCAGGGCTTTCGAGTTGCGCTGGCGTCAGAACGAGAAGTTAATGGCGGCTCGCCAAATCAACTCCTTCTTCGGAGCGTCGTCTGCTCCGATGATGTTTCCTTTTTGGACAGAGAACCAGAACTGTCGATTTTTCTGTTCGTTTAGCTTTAGAATCAAGCCGTTTCCGAATCCGGTCTCGTAGATGAAACCAGGTTCGAGGAGGTTGGTAACCGCATACGTCACGGTG
>JANLIU010000041.1 GCA_024654305.1 Candidatus Parcubacteria bacterium | reverse complement strand
CGCTTTCGCAATAAACTTCTTCGCTTTCGTGGCGGCAAGTTTTGGCGCAAGTATGATGATGGCATTATCAGAGGCGGCGAGACTGTCGATATGTTCTTCAAGCACAGTGCCGGAAATCTCTCCTTCGTCATTCTCGTCCTCGCTCTTCACACGCGCGGCCGGGAACGGGTCATCAATGAGTATCAAAAGACGTTGTACGAAAAGCCCTCCCGAAAGTGCCGCATCTTCAAGTGTTGCATCCGTGAGTTCCTCGCGTGCGAGGCGTACATACGCGAGATTTGGCTCTTTTGCACGAGCCTTTGCGACCCATTCGAACGCTTTCGCACGCGCCTTCTCGCTATCACTGCCGTGGAAGAGGTATATCATGTGCCATGCATGCTACCCCAATTAGGCCCGGTTTTCATCGTTGCGATGAGCGGAACGCCGCGCGTTTCTTTATCTGAGAGAGCCGACTCCATAATGTCTTTAATTTTCTTACTGAGCACTTCAAGACGCCCGGTACGGATCTCGTAGACGAGCTCGTCATGCACCTGCAGCAAGAGATATGCGTCTTCGCTCGCTTTTTCTTCAGTGAGCATCTCGTCGATCCGCACCATCGCGAGTTTGATGATGTCGGCTGACGTCCCCTGCAGGGGCGCATTGATGGCCATGCGTTCAGCTTGCGCTCGCACATATGGGAGCGATGATTTCATTTCGGGGAATTGGCGACGACGACCGAAAAGGGTTTCGGTATACCCGTGTTTGCGTGCGAAGCCTCGCGTGCTCTCGAGATAGTCTGAAAGTGTTTTAAAAGTCCTGAAATAATCTTCAAGATACTGGTGAGCCTCAGCGGTCGTACTCCCGAGCTGAGCGCGGAGCGCGTTCACGCCCATGCCGTAGAGGATGCCGAAGTTAATCACCTTAGCCCGACGACGCATCTCGAGGTCGACCGCATCCGGCGCAACATGGAATACCTGTACCGCGACTTCGGTATGCACATCCCTGCCATTTTTAAATATGTCGCAGAGCTTTTTGTCACCCGAAAGGACTGCGGCGAGTCGCAGTTCTATCTGGGAATAATCGAGTGCCACAAGTTCAAAGCCCTTCGCAGCCACGAACGCGTGGCGTATCGCCTGCCCGCGCTCGCTGTGGAGCGGGATATTCTGCAGGTTCGGATTCTGCGAGGCCATGCGACCGGTCGTGGTGCCGGTCTGCAGGAATTCGGCATGCAAGCGGTGCTCTGCATCGAGCAAGGGCGGCAGGTTATCAATATAGGTGGAGAGTAGTTTCTTCAATTCACGGTATTCCAAAATATCTCCAATGATCGGATGCATGTCGCGAATTTTTTCGAGTTCGCTTTCGCGCGTCGAGCGCTGACCACCTGCCGTCTTCTTGTGTTTGTCCGGAACCAGTTTCAACTCATCAAAGAGCACATCTCCTAATTGTTTTGGGGAGCTGATGTTGAATTCATGTCCCGCATCTTTATAGATATGCTTTTCGAGCCCTTCAAGCTCGACACGATATTTTTTTGCGAGCCCGCTGAGTATCTGAGTGTCAATAAGCACTCCCCTCTTTCCCATTTTATCGACGACTGAAATAAGCGGCTCTTCTATTTTTTCATACACTTCCTGCAATCTGCCGGTATCGCGCACGAGCTTAGAAAGCTCCGTATCCGCTTCTTCGAATTTGGTCTTCTTGGTGTACGCGAGAATGTCGTCGAGTGTCGGATTCGTGAAGTCCGAAGCAAGCAGCCAGAGCTTCACTTGTGCTTCGGCGAAGCGAGTCGAATCCACTTCTTCGGGAGCAGATGCAGAAAAATCATCTCGAACATGCTCTTCCCCGATGGAATGCGCGAGCACGGTACGCGCCCTGTCTCGGAGCGAACGGAAACCGAATTCATCAAAAAGTGCGAGCACCTTGCCCAGGTCGACATTCTTATTCCATTCGTACTCGGGTAATGCAAAAGCTATCGGTGCGTCGAGGCGTATCGTCGCGAGCGATTTGGAAAAACGCGCATCTTCTTCATGGTCTTTGAGAAGACCTACCATTCGCGCTTTGATTCCCTTTTTTATGAAAGCCCCGTCGCCTTTCTTAAGTGCTGTGTATATTTTTTCAATTGAGCCGAAGCCGGTAATGAGTTCGGTCGCGGTCTTCTCGCCGATGCCCTTAACACCTTTGATGTTGTCGGAAGGGTCGCCGCGGAGTCCTTTCCAATCGGGAATGAGCGCGGGAAGAAAACCGAACCGCGCGACCACCGCTTTTTCGTCATACAAAATCGTGTCGTTAATACCTTTCTTCAGGGTGTACACGCGGACGCGTTCATCGTCGACGAGCTGGAGCGTGTCCATATCGCCCGACGCGATGATGACGTCGACACCTTTCTCTCCCTTCAATTCATGCGCGATGGTGCCGAGCAGATCGTCGGCTTCAAATCCTTCTCGCGAATACATAGGAATGGAGAATGCCTCGAACACTTTGTGCGACTCAGCAAGCTGCAGCGCGAGCGCATCATCGGTCTTCACACGCGTCCCCTTGTACCCCTCGTACGCTTCGTGGCGAATGGTCGGCTTCTGCAGGTCGTAGCAGGCCGCAATGTAATCGGGCTTGAGGTCGGTAATAATCTTCAACAACATTGAGACGAGACCGTAGAGCGCGCCCGTGGGCGCACCGGTGGGGCTCGTGAGTTCCGCCGCCGCGAGCGCGTGATACGCACGGTGGATGATTGCGTGCGTGTCCAAAAGGACAATGCGTTTCTTCGTGGTTGCTTTTTTAGGCATAGGAAATGAGGCGCGAGCCATCAGATTGTACAACTATAGAAATGCTCACGGACGGTGTAGGAAGCGCCTCTGCCACCTTCTCCGGCCACTCAAGCAAAATGAGATTTCCTGTATCCTGCATCAGTTCATCAAACCCAAGTGGTGTAAGGTCGCTACCCTTTTCTAAACGGTACGCATCGATATGAACCAGCCTCTTGAACTTAGGTGTCTCGCCGCTAAGTAGATATATCTTTTCGAGTACGAACGTCGGGCTGTTCACCACGTCTCCGACACCGAGCGCCTTCGCAACTGCTTTCGTAAAAGCGGTCTTCCCCGCTCCGAGCTCGCCCGAGAGGGTGATGAGCGTCGCGCCTCCTGTAGCCGGCACGAGTAAATCCGCAAATCGCGCAGCTTCCGCTTCAAATTCTGAGAGCGTCCGGATGGTCTTCTCCATGGTGGGCTCATTGTACCGCCCAAAAAGAAAGTGCGCCTGTCAGAGACAGACGCACCGTGTTGCTAACGGCGACCACGATGACCGCCACGATGCCCGCCGCCGCCGTGCGCGCCATAGCGTCCGCCGCCGAAGTAGATACTCGGTCCCCAATAGTACGGAACCACGGGAGAGTAGTAGTACATCGGAGCCACATATACCGGCGCCGACTGCACATACGCGCTGGCCGGCGCGACGGGGACTCCCATACAGCCGCCGAGTAGAACTGCGATAAAAAGAGCAAAAAACATGCGATTTCTCATGACTGTCTCCTGTTTGGTGGGTTTAAATATTATACTACCAATTATGACATTTTGTCAAGCCCCTCGGCAGAGACCCTTGTTCCAGTGTTATTATACGCCAATGGATTCACCGTTTGATACCGTCGGCGAAGAGGCGAAGCTCGCTCACGTACGCGAGCGCGAGGAGGAGGATGTCGTGAACATCCTTTCCGATAAATACGGTCTCCCCTACGCCGATCTCTCACTTCGGGAGATTGATAACGATGCCCTTCGTCTCATTCCTGAAGAAGAGGCACACACGGCCGAGGCGGCCGCATTCAAAAAGACCGCAAAAGTACTCTCGCTCGCCATTTCGAACCCGAACAACCCGGCGCTTACAAAACTTCGCGAAGAACTCGTCGCACGCGGGTTCACTCTGCAAGAATTCCTGGTTTCGAAAAAAAGCCTCGAGCGGGTGTTCTCGCGGTACGGCGATCTTTCGTATGCGGCGGAGTCAAAAGTCGGCGCTTTTACCGTTGCACCGGAGACGCTTGAAAAACTCACTTTGGAAAGCAAGACCCGCAGTTTATTGGTGCAGAAGATCGATGCCGCCGTCGCCGCGAGTTCGCTCGACCGTGTTTCCCATATATTCGAGCTCATCCTTGCGGGAGCATTCGCACTCCGCGCTTCTGACATCCATTTTGAGCCGGAAGAAAACGGCACGCTCCTGCGTTTGCGCATCGACGGACTCCTTTCCGATACCTACCGCTTCGCCCCGGAGATATACCACCAACTTAGTTCACGCATCAAGATACTCTCGGGGGTCAAACTGAACATAACCAACCGACCGCAAGACGGACGCTTTAGCGTTATAAAAGATAAGAGTCAGGTTGAGATACGCGCTTCATTCATTCCAGGGAATTACGGAGAATCCATCGTGTTGCGTGTCCTCGACCCCGCGTCGACCAAAGTCTCCTATAAAGAACTCGGTATCCATCCGAAACTTCTCGCTCGGCTCGAACAAGAGATACGAAAATCACACGGCATGCTGCTCACGACCGGCCCGACCGGAAGCGGCAAAACAACGACGCTGTATTCCTTCCTCCGCGAGATCCATTCGCCGGAGATAAAAATAATTACGATCGAAGATCCGATCGAATATCATCTTCCCGGTATTGTACAAACACAAGTGGAGGGAAAGAAATATACTTTTGCCGAGGGATTGAAGTCAATCGTGCGCCAAGATCCGGACATCATCATGGTCGGCGAAATTCGCGACGGCGAGACCGCTGATATCGCTATCCAGGCCGCGCTCACCGGCCACTTTGTTTTCTCCACGCTCCATACGAACGACGCTGCGGGAACCTTCCCGCGCCTCGTCGACCTCGGCGCGGACCCAAAGTCCTTCGGTTCCGCCGTCACCGTATCTATGGCACAGCGTCTCGTGCGCACACTTGATCCAGAAAAAAAGAAAGAGCGTCCTCTCACTGTCGAGGAGAAAAAGATGATTACAAAAGTCTTTGAGCCGCTCGCTGATAAATCTTTAATTCCTGAAAAAATAG
The DNA here is from genome assembly GCA_024654305.1 of Candidatus Parcubacteria bacterium. Lineage (GTDB taxonomy): Bacteria > Patescibacteriota > Minisyncoccia > Phycocordibacterales > Phycocordibacteraceae > C7867-001. The sequence continues at coordinate 38,460 of JANLIU010000041.1, read as the reverse complement.
AAACGGTGTGGGAACCCGCCCCCATGAACGAAGATGAGACCGGCTACAAAGGACGCATCGGTTTATACGAAGCTATTTTCATGGATGACGAGCTTGCGGAATTCCTGCGCGACAACCCACCTGAAAACGAAATCGCGAAACTCGCCGCAAAACAAGGATATCTCACCATGGCGCAAGACGGCATCATCAAAGCACTTGCGGGCGTTACTTCCCTTTCCGAAGTCGCCGCCACCGTCGACCTTCCGCGCTAGAAAAAGAAATCGCCCGACAGGATCGGGTGATTCCTGTCGGGCGTGAGCACGTCATTCATACGTGAATGATGTCGTAGCGGAGCACTTTCCCCTTGCCTTCGAGCGCCTGCTTTATCGCAACATTAACCTCCTCGCTCGTTGGAAAGGACTTCCTCCGGATTTTTTGAGCTGCCTTCCTCGCGATCTCTCCGATCTCTTTTTGAGTAACCCCTCGATGAGGCACTACTGCAATATACATATCACAACTGGTCGTATTGCGCATTTCATGTAACACAAGCATTGTCATCGTCGTCTCCTTTTATAAAAGAACGATATCCCGTCCATAGTCCTCAAGGCAATAACCCGCAATTAAGCGGGGTGGACGAGACACCTGAGGATTTCCACAGCAACACGACCGAAGTCGCGGAACCAAAGAGTCCTTGGGGAAACGCCCGAAGCCGTCAAGCCTTGCCTAGAGGGGTATGAACAGGAACAAAAAACTATGGTAGGATAATAGCAACACAGTATTTTTATGTCAAGCCCTCGACAAAACTCGGGCCAAGGAGCCTCCAAGCTGGAACCTAATGGCCAATCGCTCGATGCGGCGCTGCGCCCCGGCAATTGGGACGAATATGTCGGGCAAAAACAGGTGAAGGCGAACGTACGCATCTCCATCGATGCCGCGAAGAAGCGCGGCGGGATGCCGGAACATATTCTTTTCTACGGGCCGCCGGGTGTCGGCAAGACGACGCTTGCGCACCTCGTTGCAGTAACCCTTGATGCTCCTTTAAAAAGTACTTCCGGCGTTGCTATTGAACGCGCGGGTGACCTTGCCGCTATTCTCACCAACCTCGAACCGGGTACGGTTCTTTTTATCGATGAGATCCATCGCCTCTCGCGAAAGATCGAGGAACTTCTCTACCCCGCGCTTGAATCCGGACATCTCGATATCGTGCTCGGGAAAGGTCCGTCAGCACGCACGGTTGAACTCGCCCTCTCTCCTTTCACACTTATCGGCGCGACAACGCGCGTCGCGGAACTCTCCGGTCCCTTGCGTTCTCGTTTCGGCGGCGGCATCTTCCAGCTCGATTTTTATAATGACGATGACCTGCGTGACATCATCCGGCGCTCGGCGTTACTTCTCGGCCTCAAGGCTCCTGAAAACGTTATTGAGCGCATCGCCGCACGAAGCCGTGCAACGCCACGCGTTGCGAATGCACTCCTGAAACGTGTGCGCGACTTCTCCGAAGTGCATGACCGGAAACTTTCTCCTGAATTATGCGATGAGGCCTGTAAACTTTTTGGCATTGATGCACATGGTCTTACGAAAGATGACCGGCGATACTTGGAAACTCTTCTCAAGAGTTTCCGCGGCGGCCCGGCGGGCGTTCGCGCTATCGCATCCGGTCTCCACGAGGAACCGGATACCGTGGAGCACGTGTATGAGCCCTATCTGCTCCGTCTCGGCTTCATCGAGCGCTCTCCGCGCGGCCGCATCCTCACACCGGAAGGTCGTTCGTATTTGCAAGGTGAGTCGGTTTTACTGTAAAAGCGAGCGGCCCAGGAGCGACCAATTTTTCTTGCCCGTACTCGGGCTTAGAAAAATGGAAGTACTCTTGTGGTGCGCGACCAATTTTCACAAGTTGCGAGCTTTTTTGCTATTATCAAGCTATGTCCGGTCACAGTAAATGGTCACAGATAAAGCGGCAGAAGGCCGTTACTGATTCGGCGAGAAGCCGCGTATTCTCGCGTTATGCGCGCCTTATCGCACTTGAGTCAAAGAAAGCGAACGGCATTCTCACGGCTCCGGGGCTTACCGTTGTCATCGCGCGTGCGAAGGCGGCAAACATGCCGAAAGACAATATCGAGCGTGCGATCGCCAAGGGTATGTCAAAAGATTCCGGCAACCTCGAACAAATCGTATATGAGGCGTATGGACCGGGCGGTACGGCGCTCATGATCGACGCACTCACGGATAATAAGAATCGCACGACGCAAGAAATAAAACACCTCCTCGTACTTCAAGGGGTGGAGCTCGCAAATCCGGGCGCCGCGAGTTGGGCATTTACCAAGACCGGAAATGCCTATACGCCGAATGAGCCTCTCATGGAGGTCAGTGGTGATGACGAAACACGTCTCGGTGCAATTCTTGAAGCTCTTGATGAGCACGACGATGTACAGCAAGTGTTCACCAACGCACGGAACTATGAGAATATTGGCGATTGACCCGGGCTACGACCGTCTCGGTATCGCCGTCATTGAGGGAGACCCATCGCGCCCGATGCTCCTGTGGAGCGATTGTATTATCCCGGATAAAGGCGCGCGCGAGAATCGTCTTGCGCGCGTATGGAGTGCGGTGACTGATGCTATTGAGAAATATACCCCCGACGCACTCGCACTTGAAACACTCTTTTTCGGCGTCAACAAGAAGACCGTCATCGGTGTAGCCGAGGCCCGTGGAGCTATCCTTTCTGCCGCTGGCGTCGCAGGGATACCGGTCATCGAATGTTCGCCACAACAGGTGAAACTCGCCGTCACTGGCTATGGTGGTTCAAGTAAAGCAGCGGTCGCGACTATGATTCCTCGACTGTTGATTCTCCCAAAAAAGAAGCGTCTTGACGACGAATTAGACGCGATAGCAATAGGCATCACTGCGCTCGCCATACATATCAAATAGAGTGATACCATAGGGAATATGCTTCCCCGCCCGCGTACTTCGTGGCGACATATTTTTGTTGCATCTATACTCGCGCTCCTCGGGGTCGGTTTTTTTGTTGCGGGAGGCATCTTTGTGACAGTTGCGGTGACTCCAGTGCCTGACATCAGTTCGTTTGCTTCTCGACAAGTAGATCAGTCAACAAAGATCTACGACCGCACCGGGCAGGTCCTTCTCTATGACTATAATCGGGATGCGAAGCGCGACATTGTTCCCATCACCGAGATATCACCGAATACCATCAATGCCACGATAGCCATCGAGGATTCAAGCTTTTACGAACATGGCGGCATCCGTCTTACCTCCATCTTTCGCGCCGTGCTCGCTGATGTGGCTGGAGGGGCTCTGTCCCAGGGTGGCTCCACCATTACCCAACAAGTGGTAAAAAATACGCTCCTCACGAGCCGGAAAAGTGTTATTCGAAAGATCCATGAGTGGGTACTCGCGATCAAGCTCGAACAGGTGTATTCGAAGGGGCAAATACTTGAAACGTATCTTAATAACATTCCTTATGGAGGGACTCTTTACGGGATTGAGGCCGCCTCCGAGGCCTATTTCGGCATACCAGCAAAAGACCTTTCGCTTGCCCAGGCGGCATACCTCGCGGCAATGATCCAGGCCCCTTCATATTATTCTCCGTCTGGCACTCACCGAACCGAGCTCGATGCACGGAAGAATCTCGTGTTGGGACGGATGCAGATGCTTGGTTTTATCGATGTGGCGACCTATGCAAAGTCTTCTTCCGAGCAAGTGTCGTTCGCTCCGGCGGGTCAAAACTCTATCATCGCGCCGCATTTCGTCTTCTATATCCTTAATCAGCTTGAAACGATGTACGGCCCGAACGCCCTTATGTCCGGCCTGAAAGTAACGACAACGCTTGATGCGGACCTTGAGGTGAGAGCTGAATCGATCGTGAATGAATATGCTCTTCAAAATGAAAAAAGTTTTAAGGCTTCAAATGCCTCTCTTGTTGCGGTCGACCCAGCGACCGGTCAAATTCTTGCGATGGTTGGCTCTCGAAAGTTCTTTGATAAAGCCATCGATGGCCAATATAATGCGACTCTTTCTTTGCGCCAGCCGGGCTCCACCATGAAGCCGTTTATCTATGCGCTCGCACTTATGCGCGGCTATACGCGTAATACGGTCATCTTCGATACGCCGACTCAATTTTCAACCGCATGTCGGCCGTCGGACAATTTCAACAACACCCCTCCGTGTTATGCCCCCACTGACTACGACGGAAAGTTCCGTGGCCCGATGACGTTTGAAACCGCGCTCGCTCAATCTATCAACATTCCGGCAATCAAAACGCTCTATCTGGTCGGCATACAGAACGCAATAAATCTTGCAAAATCATTCGGACTCAATACGCTCGGCGACCCGGGTCAGTACGGCCTCACGCTCGTGCTCGGCGGCGGCGAGGTACGCCTCCTTGACCTCACGGGCGCCTACGCGGTGTTTGCGAACGACGGTGTGGGAAATCCTCCGACCGGCATATTAGAGGTTGATGATGCCAACGGTAATATTCTTACACAGTTCACTCCACAACCTTCACAGGTCCTTCCAGGAAACATCGCCCGCGATATGTCAGCAATGCTCTCTGACGCATATGCGCGCTTGCCGGAGTATCCTCTCAATTCTCCGCTTTCATTCCAAGGATACGATGTCGCAGTGAAGACCGGTACGACCGATGATACGCGCGATGCGTGGGTAATCGGATACACCCCGTCCATCGCTCTTGGGGTGTGGGCCGGAAATAATGACAATTCAAAAATGGTGAAGTCCGTTGCCGGCTTCATCGCCGCCCCGATGTGGCATGAGGCGATGGCATATGCGCTCTCTAAATATCCAAAAACCTATTTCGGCGAGCCAAGCCCCATTCCAAATACTGTCCCGCCTATGCTGCAAGGTAATTGGCGCATTCCTGATGCACAAGGAAGTATCGTCCCCCACGATCTATTGTATTGGACCGATAAAAATAATCCTCAAGGACCTCCCCCCTCAAATCCGGCACAAGACTACCAGTTCGCATATTGGGAATATGGGGTCTCATCGTGGTATGCAAACCATCCTGATTTATTTACTGGAGGTGTGATGCTTCCTGTCCCTTTATCAACAACGGTTGAATTCTCTACAACGACTACTCAATAAATTATTGATTCATTGGGGAAACGAGGTAGAGAAGAGAGGTATCGCCGACCCCTTTCAGTATGAGCGGTCTACCAATACCTGCCGCAAGGATGGAAATACTTTCTGCAGAAGTAAGTGACAACACCGCGGAAAGATATCTGTGGTTGAAGGAAATATCGAGGGCACTCCCCGATATTTGTGCCGAGAGAGTCTCTAATGATTCTCCAATATCCGCATTTCTCGCAAAGAATGAAAAAGTTTTCTTTTTTGGATCAAAACTAACTCGTACTTTCTGGAAGGAGTCCGAGAATACTGTTGTTCTTTTTAAGGCCATCTCAAAATCTTTCCTTAGAACAATAGCTTCCACAATTGATTCTTTCGGTATGATCTGTCGATAATCGGGATAGGTGGCGTTAGTGAGTCGTGAAACGAGCATTCCGGTATTCCCAACGAATGCACATTGATGTTCGTCAAATGACATAATAATATCGTCATCCGGTAAGGCTTGGGCAATCTCTATCGCATTTTTTGCCGGTATAAGGAACTTCCCTTGTGTTCCTTTGTTCGAGAGTGGAATTTTTTTCTCCGCCAGCCGGAACGAATCTGTTGCAACCGCAGTAAGCACCCCTCCTTCTATCGATAAATAAATACTTGAGAGCTCTGGACGAACCGTTGATGTTGAAGCACAGGACGCAACAGTAGTAAAAAGAGTGCGGAGGAGCACTCCGGGGAGGACTATCCTGTTTTTAGGATTTTCAGGGAAAGGAATTGATGGAAAATCGTCATATGGAACTGTTTTTATAGAACTTCTTCCAGTTCCACTCACTAAAGAAACAATATCTCCTGTATGTTCTAGGGTAATATTCCCTTCCTGAGTGAGAGAACTGGCTATTTGTTGTAATACGACAGCTGGAATAGCAACGACTCCATCAGACTTCACTTCACCTTTAATTTTAAGGTCAATCCCTGTTTCAAGATTTGTGGCACGCATTTTTATACCATCATCTCCAGCAAGAATAAGAATGGAAGAAAGAACAGGAAGCGTTCCGCTTTTTCTTTCAGCAAAACGAGATGCGATATGAACTGCTTCAGAGAATTCTTTTTTTTCTATTGAAATATTCATACATTCTTTATTAGGACTGTTGATAAGTGGAAAAGTAAAAAATAGTTATATAGACATTGAGAATTTCTTTGTGAAGAAAATATATATCGTGTTGATAATGTAGTGGGTATTGTCATACAAGGAGTGTTCGAATATTTTGTATTTCTTTCGCCAACTCACTATCCACAATCACTTCACGCTTTATCTTCTCACAGGAGTGGATAACGGTCGTATGATCGCGTCCACCAAGTTTTGTGCCGATCGTTGGATACGAAATACTAAAATCCTCACGCAAAAGATACATAATGACTTGGCGTGGCCGAACCACCTCCCTCCTTCTTGTTTTTTCATAAATACTTTCTTCATCGATACCATAATATTCAGCGACCTTATCAACCACATTCTTAACCGATATATTTTTTTGAGGTCGTGTGAAAGAACGGAGTGACTGACGCACTTCGGCGATATCAGGAGCAAAACCTTTCACTTGAGCATGGCATATGATGCTGTTGACCATCCCTTCCAATTCTCGTATCGAGCCGGACATAGAGGTTGCTACATATTCTATAACCTCATCCGAGAGAATAACACCATGGGAAGCAGCCTTTTTTTGGACGATAGCCATACGGGACTCCGGGTCCGGCTCGCCTATATCCACAGCCATACCGCTCGCTAAACGGCCTTTGAGGCGTTCAGCGATATCAGGGATGGCTGCGGGGGACCTATCCGAGGAAAAAATAATCTGCTTATTAGTGTCATGAAGAGCATTAAAAAGATGAAAAAGTTCCTCTTGGGTTTTTTCCTTTTTGGAAAGGAACTGTACATCATCCATGATGAGAAGATCATATTGTCGATATTTATCCTTGAAACGATTTGCCGTTCCTGCTTGGACCGAGTCGGTGTAGTCAACCGCGAATTTTTCAGACGTCAGATAAAATACCTTTTGCCCTTGGTATTGTTTTTTAAATTGATTTCCGATAGCCTGAATGAGATGTGTTTTGCCGCGTCCAGTGTCCCCGTAAATAAAAAGAGGGTTGTAGGTGATACCGGGGCGCGCGAGCGCCGCTTGAGCTGCCGCATACGCGAGATTATTAAATGAGCCAATGACAAACGTGTCGAATGTGTAGCGCGGATTCAAACTATCGCTCTTGTTGATATAGAACTCATCCAACGGAAGCTCGAGCGCACTGCGTACATTCTTAGTTTCCTTGGGAATTTTGCGGTGTTCGTCTTTCACAATGAGATATTCTATATTTCGGAACTCATAGGAAACATCTCGAACAATCTTTAAGAGAAGAGAATGAAATTTCTTGAGATACCAATCCTTAAAGAATTGACTTGGTACGCCGATATATAAAACACTATCCTCTCCTATCTTCACAATAAAACTATTACGGAACCAGGTGTTGAAATTTGCCGGAGATATAGAGAGTTCGACTTGAGTGAGTACATATTCCCATAATTCTCGCGGATTTCCTTTGTCCATAGTTTCTGGAGTATACCTTCCCGGGAAAAAGAAAACACTATGGTTTTTCGGGGAGAACCTGTTAGTATTGTGTGTACAACCTAATTTTCTACCTGTATGGGAAAAATGACCTATCAACCGAAGAAAAAGAAGAGAGCCACCACCCATGGTTTCCTTAAGAGAGCAGAAACAAGCGCTGGGCGCAAAATAGTCCAGAGCCGCCGCCGTAAAGGAAGGAAAAGCCTTACCGTGTCTAAGTAATGTACCGTGTTCCCGCGCCGAGAACGGCTTCCACGCGACGCTTTCCCCTCCGCACTAAAGAGTGGCCGGAGGATGTCGTCCGAGCACCTCTCGGTCATCATTCCGGCAGAAGGGAGGGGGTATGCAATCGTTGTGTCGAAGAAGGCCGCCCGTCTGTCCGTCACCAGACATCGCATAAAACGCCGTGTGTTAGCCGCGCTTCGTACGCTCGAACTTCCCCGAGCCCTTATTGTGTTCCCGAAGGCGTCGGTAAGTAGTGTAAGCTATCAAGACATTCAAACAGAACTCGCCGCACTTCTTTCTAAAAACCACCATTAACACTCTTCTGTGATTTCAACTTTCTTCAACGCCGTTTTTTATAATCCGATCTACAACGCGCTTGTGGCGCTTGTGGCGCTCGTTCCGGGAGGAGACGTCGGCATCGCGGTCATTATCGTCACTATTATTATCCGGCTCGTCCTTCTCCCTTTCTCTCTCTCTGCCGCACGTACCCAGCGCGCGATGAAAATATTGGAGCCGAAAATAAAAGAACTGAAAGAGAAACATAAAGGCGACAAAGAAAAAGAAGCGCTTGAGACGCTTGCGCTTTATCGTGAGGCAAAAGTAAATCCATTCGCGAGCATTCTGACCGTATTCATCCAGATACCGGTTCTTCTCGCGCTGTACTGGGTTTTTTATAACGAACCATTCTCAACGATTAACACCGCCCGTCTCTATGCTCTTACACCGACACCGAACACCATATCGCTTGAATTTCTCGGATTCATATCGGTCGCGGGCAAGAGTATGATGCTTGCAATACTTGCCGGCATTACACAATTTTATCAAGCACATTTGGCACTCTCTGGGACTATGAAACCTTCGGGGGAAAAAAGTATGCAAAATGATTTTCAGAGAGTTATGGGACTCCAGCTTAAATATGTCTTCCCTTTTCTTATTGGGACCATCTCCTACACAACTTCCGGCGCAATCGCACTCTATTTCATCACCACTAATCTCGCAGGGTCACTGCAGGAGTGGTATGTCCGTCGTACTATCATTACCGAAACGGCCGCAATAGAGACGCTAGAGTGAATAGCTCCAGAGTGAACCGTCATTCTTATTGACGAACACGAGCGTCGTTTGTAAAGCATCAATCGCAGGCGATTCGGCGTCCAGCGAAACTTTTGTTTCCGCGGTGAAATCGAGGACGAGTTGCGCATAGCGTCCGGCGATGTCCACTTTCCAAATACGGTCACTGAAATGAACCGCGCCCTGATACCAATCATCAGGATAATTAAAAGAGACAGAGGGACTCACCGGAACACCGCAATACACGGCCGCGTCGTTGTTCGTCCACACGCATTTGTCGGCAATAGTCGCTACGGGGAGAGTAGTTGTGACGCCGGTTGTTGTATTCACCAGCTCCATTTGCATCGCACCATTAAGCACATAACTCACGAGCACCCACTTCCCTGACGGGCTCGCGAGAGCGACGAGCCCGGAGAGCGGCCCCGCAATACGGGAGAAATGACCCGTGCCGTCGACAAGGAAGGCATCGCCATCAAGAGTTCCCGATGGTTTGGTATACACGAGATACTGATTTTTCCCCGCGAATGATATGCGGATAGACGAAAGAGGGGTCGTAAATAATTCGGAGGAATGGGTGCCGTCGAGGCGCGCCACCGAAACGGAAGAGCCATTGACGCCTGAGGTGAGGGTGAGGATGCCGGTTGGAGAGATGCCGATGCCGGCGAGGTTTTGAGGAAGAAAGAAACCGTTAGCGCCGTTCGCCGGCAACGCATAGGTATTAATGGTGGAGAAATTATCACCCGAGAGATAGCGCACAAAGGTGGTCGACGCATTCGGAAGCCATGAGGCGGATTGAATCCCCGGAATCGTTTTATTTGAGGTTCGCGTCAATGTTTGTGTGAGCGTGCTATAGGTAAAAACATTACCGCTCTGGCGTTCGACAAAATTGACGACGGCTTCAGGAGGAGAAGAACTCGCGTTCGCGACATGGTTTACGACCGCTTCACCTGGCACGACGGGACCCGCGCTTATCTTCACTAGTCGTGCGGTGACCGGGGTTGCTGCGCTCGGGGCTGTGGTGGTAGTAGGAATGGCTCCTGTGGCGGTCGTTTCTCCCGCTGGAGGGGTTCCCTGCCCTGCCGTCGGCAAGTTCGTGCTCGTTGTAGGGCTCGGCGCAGTGGTGATGCCGGCAGTACCCTGGAAGAAGTAGAAATACGCAACAACCCCGAGTCCGGCGAGGACTATCACAATTGCGATGATAATAAGTGTGCGGCGCATATTTATTTTGTGGTAACTATCGTGAATTTCGGACTACTGTCGCATCCTCCCGCCCCACTCTTCCCATCTGTGCAAGAAAGAGAAATATTCCAACAAGAAGTAGTCGGTAAAGATTGTGTTGTGACTATTTGTACGACGCTAGAAGTGCACGGTAGTTTTACCGCATCCATACAAGTAGTGCCGCCATCAGCGGTACAAGAGGAGGCGAACTGCAGAACAGCCGTGCCGTTGTTTGGATTGTCTGGTGTACTCGCGAGCGGTTCATACTTGGAATATCCAAAAATGGTAGCAAAGACCCCAGAGCTTGTGTCCGCGAATGAATAAGGACCAGTAACAGACCCTTTCTCTGTGCCACAAGTAGCTTTGTGATCTGTTGTAAAGAACGGGACATTTCCCGATCCGGTAGAACAAGCAGCTGCGAAATCTTGCGCGGCTTGTTGAGTTGGACATATGGCCGTCTTAAGAAGCGTTCCTGTAATTGTGCATCCAGCCGTAGTTGCTGCCGTGGTCCCAGCATCAGTGGTTGGCTGAGTTCCTACCCCGGTTCCAGACCCATTTCCTGTTCCAACTGGCGTTCCCGATGTTGTATTGAGTGCGGGAAGATTAAGTGAGAGATTCAAGATACTCGGATTGATGATAGAGAAAACGAGCACTGGCGAGAGGACGAGCACAAGCCCGAAGACGGCGTTGTAGATTTTCCCTTTATCATCCGTTATCGCACTCACCGCATCTTTGTGGAAGATGGCGATGTCGAGCCCGGCCCAAATGATCTGGATGACCGCGAGCGCCGCGGCAATGCCGATGGCGAATTTGTAGAGATTGTTGAAAAAGGCGGCGAGCCCCACCGTGTCTGCCGTCGCTCCTTCGGTCAGTCCGGGAATCGGCGCGAGCGGTACGAACCCTTGGGCGAGCGCAACAACAGGGACAGCCAAGACCAATAAACACGAAGCACAAAGCACGAAATTCGAAATAAATTTAAAATTTTGAAAATTAAAATACTTAAAACTTGTTTCGGATTTCGGATTTCGGATTTCGGATTTTAACATCATAAGCCAAAGAGATTAAAGCTCGGTGTTTCGCCAAAGGATAGTGAAAGATTTATGGTTGCTGTTGAAAAACCTCCTGAGGAAGAAACGAGAGAGAGCGAAGCGTTCCCCTGCCCGCTTCCCGTTGGTCGCAGTGTTATGGAGTTGCCGGTCTGTGCGGCGGAACCATTGAGAAACCATTGTAAAAGCGGTGCGCCGCTCGTCGTCGGGAAAGAAAATGGCGCGGCATAGAGAGTCGCTTCGCTTCCGTTGATGGCGTATGTATTGGAAAGAGCGCGGTCGTAGCGGATACCGAGCAGCGGGTCGTTCTCGTAGACACGCACTGAAGGATCAAGAGGCATAAGTGAGAGTGATGCGCCGCCGACGAGACTGCCATCTTGATTCATAACGGCAACCGAAACATTGCGTGCGCGATATTGAAGCGGCGAAGCAACCATGATCGCTTCTTTCCCGATACCCGAAGAGTCTGCGATTTTCGTATCATCGACCGTCCAGCTGTATGAGAGTGCGGTGGGATTAAGGACTTGCCCGCTTGCATTCCTGAAGTTCGCGACTGCCACGACACGAACATCTCCTTCAAGCGGAACTGAAGATTTCCCGGGATAAAGGGGTGGGCTTGAGGAAATAGGTTCGGCGATAAGTGCGACATCTTGAGGCTGGATACTCAGCGTTTGTTTGTAATTCGTACCGCCGGCGGATATCGTTGCAGCCACATTCGTTATGCTTCCTGCTTTGCCAAGCGTAACGGCCACCGGCTGCACGGCTCCTTGGTAGATACTCTTGCCGTTCACACTCACAGCGAGCGTCGCATTCGCGAGAGCGAGCGAATTTGAAAGGAACGACAACGTGGCAACACTAAGCGGAACCGGGTACTGCGGAGCCGCGGAGATAGAGAACGTTTTCCCCGTGTCCCCAAACAATCCCCCCGAAGATTGTGCCAATGCCGCAACAGGAAGGATAAGAGCTACGATGAAAGCGGTGAGGAGTCTAAAACGCATATCTCTAGTATAGCGTCTATACAGGCTGGTTATGCCGCCCTACGCACCTGCTCGGGGATTTCTTCGTCTTCATCATTTGCGGCTATCTCTTGCGCCTGCGCCACCCGGCCAGCCTGATACTGCATCATCAGCGCCTCTTGTTGCCGACGTGCTTGAAGCCGGGCAGCGGCAGTTTCTTTCTCCCACTTTTTGTGCGCTTTTTTCTCGGTTTGTATTTGAGCGCCGTATAACCTCCAAAGAATTACTGAAAATACAGGGAGCGCACCGAGGAAAGGAATTTCAGCTACCGCAAAGGCGCCCGCGAACTGGATCGGTCCGGTCGCAACCGCTTTCAAGATACGCGCGTTTGTCATAACAATCCACAAACCAAGAGCAAGAAAACCGACAAGACCAACCGCATCTGCCATAATGGCGCCAATTGATGTGGTGGCTGCAGAAATGGCGGAGCCTCCCGCAATAGCGGCGGCAGAACATACAGCTGCCGCAGTTTTTGTTCCGAGTAACCCAAGTGTCCACGCGGACGCTATGTCGCCCCCCTTCACGGTGCAATATATGCCGGCAAGTGCCGGCCCAAAAAACCAAAAAAATACGAAGAATATTCGCATGAGATCGAAAACTGCGGCGCCAATGATAACTGGCGCAGATTTCGACCGCGTCATCATCGGCGGTTCCGGACTAATTTTTTTCTGCGGCATAGCGCGCCTTCTCCTGTTTTATCGCGAGCAGTTGCGACGGGTCGGAAGTGATGATCTGGTCCTCGGTGTAGCTCGCGACGACCTTGATCGCGACGTGTTTGAGGCCCGCGAAGAAGAGCCCCTCCCCCACTCCAGCCTCGAGCAAAAGATATTTTTCTTCATCGGTGAGATTGAATGTCTGTTGGAGGACGTCGATCGTTGTTGGAGATTGTTTCAAGAGCAATTGAATGGAAGAGTTCGTGAGTATCGGCCGGCCGTAGGGGCTCTTCAAGAAGTCCTCCACGTCCTGCGTGATGGTGCACACACCGAGGAAATATTTGCGTCCGCGCTTGGCGACCGAGTAGAGGAAGGAGGCAGTGTCTTCGCTCTTCATCATCCACCACGCCTCATCGATGATGAGCAGACGCTTCTTCATCTCATGCCGCACTTCATTCCAGATGTAGTGCGTGATGATATACATCGCGACCGGCTTGAGCTCATCTTCCATATCGCGCACCGAGAAGACCGCGAACTGTTGTTTGATGTCGATGTTGGTCGGCTGGTTGAGGAACCCCGCCCAGGTGCCGCGCGTATATTTGGAAAGTCGTTCCACGAGCGATTCGCTCCCTTCCATACCGGAGAGCACTTGTTCGAAGTCGGAGAGGACCGGCGGCTCTGCGCCCGTGAAATCAGCGTCACCAGTGATGTCTTTGAGTGCGTACGTCTCGCTGATGGCGCGGTCGACGATGGCGTCTTCCTCCGGACTAAGGCCGGAAAGCATGATGCGGAAGAGTCCGACGAGCGCGATGATGTTGGAGCGCAAAATATCTTTCGGGTCCTCGTCTTCTTTCACCGGCGGCAGGTCGAACGGATTAATGTGGTGTTCGGATGATAATGAAATCTTGAATGAGCGGCCGCCGGTCGCTTCTGCGAGCTGTTCATATTCGCGCTCCGGATCGATGACGATAACGTCGGTGCCGAACATAAGAGAGCGCAATATTTCGAGCTTCGTCGCATAGCTTTTGCCGGAGCCGGATTTTGCGAAAACGACCGAATTATAATTCTCAAGCGAAAAGCGATCGAAAAGAATGAGGGAAGAATTGTGGCGATTGATGCCGTAGAGAATGCCGCGGTCGCTCGTGAGGTCGAAGGAGACGAACGGGAATATGGAAGACAAGGGCGATGAATTCAATTTGGAATTGACCAGGAGCTCATCGGTACCGAGTGGGAGGCACGAACGGAATCCTTGTTCTTGCTGGAAGAGGGCCGGCTTCGTGTAGACGAGCTTCGCATCAAGGATGCCGCGGATATCGCCCTCGGTCTTGTCGATCTCCTCCTTGGAGTCTCCGTACAATGCGAGATAGAGGCCGACATCAAAAAGTTTTTCTTGCGCTTGTTGCAGACTGTCGCGCAGACTTTCCAAGTCTTGGTAGGCGGTATCCAGAAGAGGATCGCGCACCAACCCGCGCGATTCGCGCTCGTTTATCTGGCTTTGCACCTCGGCGACTTTCTTCTGAAAACCGCGCAGCGCCTGCTCGGTCTCAATGGGGTGGATGAACAGGGAGGCATCGAGGACCTTGTCTAAATTAATGACCGGCGAGAACCAACTGTCGGAGAGGAACCGCGGATAGGAAATAGTATAAAAAGCGCGGACGAATTTCTCTCCGAGTTCAAGTTCGCGCGAACCGATTTTAAGTGCCGTCGGAGCAATAGTATCAACAAGGTTCAGGGCTCCCTGCTTATAGATATCTCTGGGCAACACCGGCACCACCATCGATGTCTGTTCATTTTTGCGTTTCAGGAAATCGAGTAGAGCCATAATTAGGTGTCGAGGCGGATAGGATTTTCAAGCTCGCCCGGATTGAACGAGCGGTACAGAAGCTCGATGATCTCCTCGGTGCCGAGCGGGACCGCACGCACGCCGGTGCCGGAAAGGCCTCCCGCGACGAGCGAGAGCCTTTGCTCCAGCTGGGCGCGACTCTCCTCGAACGAGGTCTCCGCCGTAGCATTCTTTGCCGACGAATTTTCGTGCCGCAAAAAACTCGTGGCGCCCATCACCGAAACTCGAGGAGTGTACGGCACGACAATGTAGAACGACTTCGTCATGATATTCGCCTGGTCGGTGAATGACCGAACGAATTCTATGTATTCATGGAGCTGGATGCGCATGAGCTCGGACTTCTGCTCTGGAGCTTTTTCTTCGAGAAGAGCGAGGTAGGGGCGCAGGTCCATTTTACGCGAATTCACAACTATCTGGATGGAGAAATCTATCGTGTTGAGGAAATTCTGGAAACCGAGCGTGATGGCATGTTGTTCGTCAGCCGATTTAAGCCCGAAGTTGATGGAAGAACAGATGAGCACACCGCGATATCCACCGTCTTTGAGGACGATGACGCCGTTCCGGATCTCTTTCACCGGAACGAATTGTTGTGTTGCACCTGCGGGTTTTGTTGCCATATCAGGATTTTGAACTCGGCGACAAGCCCCCTACCGGTTTTACGTCGAGTGACCACGCGAGCTCGGAAAGTCTCCCGCGGGTAAGTTTTGGGGTGCCGCGCGGGATGCGGGCGGCAGTTTCAGCGGCCGCCGCAGCGGCGGCCGCGGAACTCGTCTCCCCCGCTGTCGGCTCCTGATGCTTCCAGAGGAATAATTTCGCGCCGACATAATAATTGAATCCCGCTTCGAGCACTTCAATGAATGGTTTCCCGTTCAATCGGTAAAAAGCGAGCGCCGCGGCAAGTGCTACTACCGGCAGAGAAAGGAAAATCGCAATGAGTATCTGAAGATACGCAAAAAAGACGATGCAAAGTCCGGTCGCACCGGCGATGTAGATGAACTGCTTCAAGGTCAAAGGCCCGATGATCTTGTCTTCGACCTCAATGAACTGCGGCACTTGGTACTCCATTCCGCATAGTATAGCAGGAGTGCATAACGGTATTGCGCGGTTGTAGTGGGTATATTCTTTATATGTGCGACCAGTTCTTTCGGTCGGAAAGGAGGAAACATGGAATGGAAATGTGCACACTGCAATACTCTGCTTGACGAAAAATACGGCAAACCACAAGTCAAGCGAATCAATGGAGCGGTGCATCGTTTCTGTCCCGGCAAATATTCACCCGAGGCTCCAGACTGTCTTACTCTTTTTCTGAGAAGACTGAGAGAGCAGCGAGTGGAAATTTTCTGGTATGACGATGTTTCTTCCGTTTCCTGAGGGGTCAATGACCCCTCTCGCTTTTTATATACTGCTACCCGTCAGGAGCCCGAAGAGCCAGAGGACGAGATTTAAAAACGGTCCGGCGAAGATATAGGAGAAAACAAGCAGAAAGAGGATGAGCGAGAATGCGCCCGCATTGCGGACCTGCTGTTCAAGACGGTTCAAACCGGAAGCGAGATGCCAGGGGAGTGCAGAGCGGAGTGCGGTGAAGCCGTCGAGCGGAGGAAATGGGATGAGGTTGAAAAGGCCGAGAAAGAGATTTATGAACGCAATAGTTGCGGCGAATGAGAGCGCGGTTTGATCAAGTCCGAGCGTTGAAGAAAAACGCACGATGAGTCCGAAGATAACAGCGAGCAAGATGTTGGTAGCGCTTCCCGCGAGTGCAACGAGCGCCTCGCCCCACCGGTGATTCGTGAGATTGTACGGATTATAGGGAACGGGTTTCGCCCAGCCGAACATGATCGGTGACTGGGTAAACACGAGTAATGCAGGGATGATGATGGAGCCCATAAGATCCAAATGCGGAATGGGATTGAGGGTGAGGCGGCCGGCGAGCCGAGCGGTAGGGTCGCCCAAGGAATTGGCAGCATAGCCGTGCGCTACCTCGTGGACGATGATGGAGAGGATAAGGACGATGAGGGCAAGAATAGTGGCCATGTTTGCTGGTTTAGAGGCTTAATGTTACCATGCGACGACTATGTCACGAGCCTGCGAAATCACTGGCAAGAGCACGCAAATCGGCGGGCGGTACTCTAACCGCACCCGCGCGACGCAATTCAACCCTACCGGCAAGGTCCGCCGAAAGGCTAATCTCCAGAAGCGTCGCATTTATGTACCGGAACTCAAGAAGACCATTATTGTGGATGTTTCGGTGAAAGGCCTCAAAACCATCAAGAAGAACGGCGCCTTCGCCGCCCTCAAGAAAGCCGGGGCTATCTAACAAACACACAAAAAGTAAAACCCCGTAAAGAGGGGTTTTACTTTTTACGTGTGGTACATTTTAGGTCTATGACTTATTCAACCAAAACATTCAACCTCCCTGCCCTCACGGGGCTGTCGGAGAAACAAATAAAAGTGCATCTTGCTCTCTACGAGGGCTATGTGAAGAACGTGAATCTTATCCTCGAAACGCTCAAGGGCTATGCGGCTTATGGCGATAAAGCAACCGAAGGCGACAAGCTCGCGATTGCGGAATTGCGCCGACGGTTCGGCTTTGAATTTGATGGCATGCGCATGCACGAATATTATTTTGAGCAATTTCAGCAAGGTTTAACCTTGCTAAACCCAGAGAGAGCGCTCGCGAATGCGGTTGCCGAAAAATATGGAGAAAAGGGTCTTGAAGTGCATATTCGGGAAGTTGCGGGAACGCGCGGCATCGGCTGGGTTGTTGTCTACAAAGATACTGTGGCGAATACGATTCACACGACGTTCGTGGGTGATCATGAAGTTGGCCAGCTCGCAGGGCTACCGATACTGCTCGCACTCGATATGTGGGAGCACGCCTTTATGGTGGACTATGTGCCGGCGGAGAAGAAAAATTATATTGATGCTTTCTTCGCGAACTTGAATTGGTCTGTTGTTGAAAAACGTTTCGACGCAACTATATAAATGAGTGTCGCATAGGCGGCGAGGACGAGCCAGAATGAAAATAATGGGAGATTGAACGCCGCGTATGGTAGTGCGGAACTTTTTTCTGCTATGAAGATGAAATAACGCATAAGGATGAGGACGGGAGCTCCCGCGATGGTGGCGATAAGCGGAATGAAAGTTCCTATGGTCATACCGACGACGCCTGCAACGGCGGCCCATGCCATCGCGAGGGGTACGAGCGGGTTGACGAGAAGGTTCGCCGGCAGAGCGACAAGGGAGAGGAGCCCGATGTTATACAAGAGGAGCGGCAAGACAGAAATTTGTGCGGCGAGTGTTGTCGCAACTGCATTTGCCCAGAATCCCGCCTTCCAGAAACGCTGTAGGCGACGCTCGATAATAGGTGCGAGCCAGATGATGCCCGCGGTCGCGGCGACGGAGAGTCCGAAGCCCGGGTCAAAGATGAGATAGAGAGGATTCCATATGAGCATCAGCAGGACGGCGAAGAGTAGCGCGCGGCTCGCGGCGTAGGAGCGCCCGGTTGCGCGCGCATAGAGTGCGATGACCGCCATGATTGCGGCGCGCACAGCTGTGGAGGAGATGCCGGCGATGCCGACAAACAAGAGAAGCGCCGCGCCGCCGGCGAAGAACTGGAGCCTTTTCGGGAGTGCAAGGAGCGCGAGAAATGCCATCACCCACTCGGCCACTATCATCACGTTGTAGCCGGAGAGCACTATTATCTGCACGAGCCCCGAGCGTGTGAAGGCGTCCTGGAGCGCGGTGCCGAGCCCCGCCTTCCCTCCTATCACGATGCCTCCTGCGAGCGCGCTGTCCGGCATTGGCAATGCACGATTGAGTCCGTCGAGAAATGAATGCTTCACGCGCGCGAGTGCCGCAGAAACTGAATACCACGGCGCCGGCTCCACCGTATATATTGAGCCGAATGAAATGAGGAAGCGGATATTCCGCGCCTGCAGATATTTATCATAACGAAACGTGCGGCCGTTATCTGTTTCAAATGCCTGCGGAAGAGAAAGCGTCCCATACACGCGCACGCGGTCGCCCACGCGCACATCGGAGGAGAGTGGCATCACGGCGAGCATACCCACATTCCCCACTTCAATTCCGATGCGCTGATTTTTCTCGCGCACATCGGGGTCAGCCACAACTACTGCGTCATACGATACGCGGTGTTTTAAATCTTTCGCAAACGCATCGGGTACTGGTGTATCAGCAATCATTGCGCGTACCATTCCGAACGCGACGAACAAACAAAACATCGCGGCGAGTGAGTACACTCGCCGCGATTCCGCAAAGAGTATTGCTCCACCAAACAGCGCCGCGAGAATTAAAACAAAAACAACCGGCTCCCAACTGAAATTAAAAAGCGAGCGGAAAAATATCCCGCTCGCGAATCCTGAAACGATGGCGATAAGAATACTCATCCAACTAAAAAAGTTGTTTAATTCCAAAAATCAAAAGTCCACCCACACCAAGAATCACGAAAAGGTAAAAGATGTAAGAGATAGTAGTTTTTATAAAGGAGAGACCTTTTTCGAACCTAAGTTGCCCGATTGTGTCTGTTAATCCTTTATCCAGTTGCCCATCAGTCCAGTCGGTGAAATTCCAATCATCATCAATAGGATTTCCCCACCTCCGTTGGAGTTCAGTCATTTTTGAGATGTACAGTTTCTCTTTTCCTTCTCGAGTTAAATTTGGCATAGATCTATTGTATCAACTTTTTACAGCACCTAAGAGATTTTGTTTTTTATATACGACGTAACCCCGTCAATAGCTTGAAGTACACGATTGTCAAAATCATCTGTGCCGTCCTCGTTATAATCTCCTTTGTAATAAATAACGTTATGAAGTTCCATGAAATCTTTCGTCCTTAACTCGGGTTGGAAATATTGTCTCAAGGAGATGTTTAGTTCACCGATTTCTTTATTCAGTGGCTTTATCAAACTTAATATTTCTGGACCCCACAACACTTCTGCCGCGAGCAGATGTGACTCCATTTCTGCTGTAGCAGCCAGAATTGCTTTCCATCTAATTTCATAAACATACGCGTGAGAATCTTTTTCCGCGTCAGTTTCCAATTTGTTCGGATACTTAATCTTGTAGTCTTGCATTGCTTGGTAGCTTTCCGAAGGCCAAATAACAGGATTGCGGACATTCCTAATCGCATTTCGCAGTTTCAGAATGGAATAACGCAAATCATGAGCAGTCTCGAATTCCTTAACACCTTTAATTTGTTTCTTCCAAGTAGCGAGCCCCATACCCGCAATTACGAGTCCTGTGCCGGTAAATAAAAAAGTGATTATATCTTTGGCGAAAATATAGTAAGAGTTATTTATAAAAGTTTCCATTTTAGATTGATAGGTTCAAGCCACGATCCATCGCTTCGTTGGCGAGGGCGTCGGCGTCGGAGTTTTCTTCACGGAATACGTGCGTGAAAGTGACTTTGCCGAATGCGCCGATGGCGTGAATGAGCCGTGCGTACTGTCCTTTCATAACCGGATGTTTCACTTTATATTCTCCCTTCATTTGTTTTACGACGAGCTGACTGTCCATCTTCACTATCACTTCTATGGCACTCGTCTTCCCTTTCAGAAGTTTCGCCAATGTTTCAAAAGCGAGGATGACTGCTTCATATTCTGCGAAATTGTTTGTGCGCGTACCGAGGAACTGCGAGACGCTCGCGACCGAGTTGCCGAGACGGTCGCGTATCATTGCGCCCGCCCCGGAGGGGCCGGGGTTCCCCCGCGACCCGCCGTCAGCATGAATAGTGAAATGCGTCATGTCGCCTACTATACAACTCTGATATCTAAAAGTCGCAGGCGGACGGGAGAGCCACGAGAGAACGTGTCGCGCTCGAGGTGCGCGAGCAGGTTTACGCGGCTACCCGTTGAAAGATTTTCTGTCGCGCGCGCGACTGCACCTTTGACGAAAAAGGTGACCGCATCAATACTTCCATTCCCCTCGTTCACGTCAATTTTCAATTTCAAATGCTCCTGTGCTTTTCCGAAGCGTGAAATCTCGCGCAACGCGACATCGCGGAGCAAGAACACCGGTTTTGAGTTCTGTATGCCAAAAGGTGCGAGCTTCTCCACGCTTCGGAGGAACGACATGTTGATTTCTTCTGGAGTGACGACTGCATCAGCACGCATCGCGAGACTGTCCTCAATAGTTTTCCCTTCAAGCAGTCGCGCGTGTGCTTCGACCAACCGGTCCTCGAGGAAGAACACTTCAGTATCAATGGCGGTGAAACCGCCTGCGGCCGCATGGCCGCCAAATTGCGCAAAGGTGTTCTCGGTCGTGCGCAGGAGTTCCATCGTCTGCGTGAACCCGCCGCTTCTAAATGAACCTTTGAGACTCAAGTTCCCTTCCCGACCCCAGAGGAATACCGGGCGTTCATATTCGTCAGCGATGGTGTTCGCGACGAGGCCAAGGAGCGCGGGGCGCCACTCGGGGTCGCCGAGCGCGATGATGCTCCGTACTTCGCCGCGTTCTTTCAGTCGCGAATGCACGGCGCGCGTGATGGCGCCGGCTGCCGCTTTGCGTTGACGATTTGCCGCTTCTAATTTTTTCGCGAGTAGGTCGGCCTCGTTTTCATCGTCGGTAGTGAATAATCGAAATGCATCACGAGCTTCCCCCATCCGGCTCGCAGCGTTCACGCGCGGGGCTATCATAAAGCCGATATCGTCTTCGGTGATGGCGCGCTGCTCCACCCGCATCCCGCGCAGGAGTTTCTGGAGTCCAATTCTTGGCGATTTACGCATCACCAAGAGGCCATAGGTGGCGAGCAAGCGATTTTCGCCCACAAGCGGGACCATATCGGCAACGGTCGCGAGCCCGACCATATCGAGGAGCCATTTCTCCCATCCTTCCGGTATGCGTGTCCGAAGTTCGGGAGCGACGGCGAGTGTCGCGCAGATAAGTTTCCACGCGACGCCCGAGCCGCACAACGATTTGAATGGATACGTTTCCCCATTAGAGATGCCCGTCTTCGATGGGCCAGACATCAGAGATGTCTTGTCTCTAACGGGGCGAGCATTTGGGTTTAAAATTGCGTATGCTGGAGGGAGTGTCTCGCCGGGCAGATGATGGTCGGTGACGATGATTTCCATACCGAGCTCGTTCGCACGCTTGATAGGCTCCACATCCGTGATACCGGAATCCACGGTGACGACAAGTTTTGCTCCTCCCTTTGCTAATTTTTCGATGCCTGCGACATTCATACCATATCCCTCGTCATGGCGATGCGGAATATAATTTTCAAAATTCGCACCGGCTTTTTTCAAGAAATCATGCATGAGCACACCGCCCGGGATGCCGTCGCAGTCGTAGTCGCTCCACACCGCAATTTTTTCTCCCGAAATAATCGCGTCGGCAAATCTTCGTGCGGCCCTTGGCATGTCAGTCATCAAAAGAGGGTCATGCAGATGCAAGTCATAGGAGGGATTGAGGAATTTTTCCGCATCTTCTTTTGTCACAACGCCGCGTCGCGCAAGCAGCGCCGCGGTCAAATCGTCATATGCTGCAAGCTCTGCGCGCACTAATTCATCAAGCGGATCATGGAGCGGGAACATGTGCAAAGCATTGTATACTGTTTCGCAATGGATGACTGCATTTTCTGCAAAATAATTTCGGGCGAGGTCCCGAGCGAGAAGGCGCATCACGAGGATGACAGGATAGTTTCATTTCCAGACCTTCAACCGGTACGGCCGGGCCACACGCTTGTAGTTCCCGCGAAACATTATCAATGGTTTTGGGAATTACCGGACGACATCGCAAACGACCTATTCAAAGTTGCACGAAAGCTCGCAGGTGAGTTGAAAGAAAAAACAGGGGCCGACTACATCCAGCTCTCTATCGTGGGGAAGGATGTACCGCATGTGCATATGCATCTCATACCGAGGAAATTCGACGATACTAAAAAACTACTGTAAAGCATCAATACCCGGGAGCGTGCCTTTGGCGAGGAAATCCAACATTGCACCGCCGCCGGTGGAGACAAATGAGAATCGCGGGAGAAGACCGAGCCCTTCTATGGAGGCAACCGTGTCGCCGCCGCCTACCACTGAATGCGCACCGGAAGCGGCGACAGCGCGTGCGAACGAATCGGTCGCATCACTGAATCCGTTTTCATAATTCCCCAACGGGCCGTTCCAGAGAATGGTTTTTGCTTTCTGCGCGAGATTGGAAAGGAGAGCGATGGTGCCGGGTCCGTGGTCCAGAATAGTCTCATCGGGCCGCACCTGCCCCAATGATGCGATGCGCGCTTCGGTGCGTGCGTTCATCGTGCCAACTGCGGTGGCGGGCATGACGATGGAGTCCACCGGCAATACGAGCTTCGGATTGGCGAGAAGTTTTTTTATCGATTTCTCATCAGCATCCGAAACGAGTGAAGCCCCCACTTCCTGCCCCGAAGCTTTGAGAAAATCATCTGCGAGCGCACCGCCGACGAACACATGGTCGTAGACTTTGAGAAGAGTCGAGAGGACGTTCTCTTTTGTATTGAACTTCGCCCCACCAATGACGGCGAACGCCGGATGCTTCGGCGTGAGCGCCTGTGACAACGCTTCAACTTCTTGCTCAAGCAAAAGGCCGGCATAGGAAGGGAGCAATTTCGGTACGCCGATGATGGACGCATGCGGGCGATGGCACGTATCAAAAGAATCTTCCACGAAAATGTCCGCGAGCGCTGCGAGTTCTTTCGCAAATGCCGGTTCGTTCCGAGTCTCGCCCTTGTCGCGGCGCAAATTTTCTAACACCAGGACTTGTCCGGGAGCGAGCTCACGAACGGCGGCGCGCGCCCGTTCCCCTATGGTTTCGGGGAAAAATGAAACGCCTTGGACGAGCCCCGAGAGAGCTGCTGCGACCGGTGCAAGCGTCTCGGTCCCCTGCCTGCCGGCAGGCAGGCTTGTTCCCTCGATGTGGCTGATGAGCACGACTTTCGCTCCTCGTTCTTGCAGGTAGGTAATGGTCGGCACCGCTCGGCGCAAGCGATAATCATTAACGACCCGTCCATTCTCGATAGGCACATTCAATGCCGCACGCACCAGTATCGGAATATTTTCAAAAACTTTTATGTCGCGAATAGTTCGCATCCCGTTAGAAACAGAACACGAACGTCGCGAAGGAGACATCGTGGCCTATCTGATTAGTGATAATGAAATTCATGTTCGCAATAATTTTAACAGACGTGTTCGTGATTTCTAACGGGACGCATATCATGAATTACGATAACTCCTTTACCAGGAGCGAGAATGTGTGCGGATCCACCGATGCGTGTCCGACAAGCAACCCATCAATACCGGAGGCGGCCGCGAGAGAGCGCGCGTTGTCAGACTCAACCGAACCGCCGTACAGCACGAGAGAATGCGAGAAACTTTTCCCCGGCAGGAGTTCCGCAAGCACTTTGCGGATGTAGAGTGCCATTTCGGCAAGGTCGTTCGGTCCGATGGCGGCATCAGCAGTCTTCCCTATCGCCCATAAAGGTTCATACGCGACAATGACTTTCGCACGCTCCTTTGGCGGAAGCGGTTCTATCGCGAGTGTCAATTCTTCGCGGACCATAGCGAGGTAGTGCCCTTCGCCGTCTCTCTCCTGCTCGCCGACGCACAGTATTGGGATGAGTCCGTGCGCAAGCGCATGCGCGAGCTTCTCCGCAACGATGGCATCGGTATCTCCCGCCGCTCGCCGCTCCGAATGTCCGATAATTGCATAAGTTGCATTGGCTGCTGAAAATACTTGCGCAGTGACTTCGCCGGTGTGAGCGCCGCCAGTCGTGAGCGACACATCCTGTGCGGCAAAAGCGACCGCTGATCTGTTCCTCACCGCAAGCGCGCCAAGAAGCGGGGCCGGCGGCGCGAGTACGATAGATACACCGGTAGCCTTCTGCAAACGCTTCGCAAGCGCAAAAAGCTTCTTCGCTTTCGCAAGTTCCTCCACATATGCCTTCCAATTAGCAACAATGAGCATGCCTATATGATACCAGGATAACCCGCGCCAGAGTCAGCGCGTTATGGCGTAGCTACCGGGTACGAAGGCCCAGCTTCCCCCTGGACCGGATTCGAATACAGCACTCGGCAGACCGCTGTCGTAGGTTACGTTCGCAGAATTTTTCAGGCGGATCTTATAGGCCGTGACTTCTTTCAAAGAGACCATGTTTTCGAGCGGGATAAGTCCGTGCGCCGCATAAGCGACCAGGGCTGAGGCGCTATTGCTCAACTCAAATGCTTCCTCGTCCCCACCGGTCTCGGCGCTATTGTTCTGCGATATCAAAAAGACAAATGAACCGGGTGTTCCGGAGTTTTCGAATGTCGAGGTATTTTTTACTTTTATAGTGCTATTCGTGAGCCGATTAGCCGGGTTGTCGGCTATGATTGCCACATTTGTTGCTCCCAAGGCCGGGTCCATTTTCACTTTAGCCGAATTTTGGACCGTAATATTTCCGGTTACCCAGATATGACCGGTCACGGTTAAGACAGAGCTGTTGCTCATAACAAGATTACAGGGTATTTTAATCGGTCCGAGAGTAGCGCTTTGAGAACCAGAAAGAGAATAGGAACCCCCTGAACAGGTAGCGGTCCCTCCCGCCGCCGCCGCCGCTTCCCATTGGTTTATCTGATCGTCCGATATCGGCAGATCTACGATTGGCTGGTCGGGACTGCCCGGGAATGAAGTTCCTCGTACGGTCGTGTTGGTTTTGTTGGTAGAGGCGTAATACGCGTTTTTATCAATGATAGTGTTTTCGGAGGCATTTCCGATGGTGTGTGCGTAGACAGAACTCGTAGCATGAATGCCGTAAACGAGCCCGTTCGGACCGGACGAAACAACATCACCATATATGTAGTTCTGGCTTGTTCCGATCACGGAACCGCTTGAGAACACATTTCCTCTCACGAGCGAGCTGTTATCCATGGAGAATCCGCCATTTCCGGACTGGATTCCATAATGAAATGAGATGGTGGCATTATTGATACCGGCGTCTGCCTTCACGATTTTGGTTGCCGTCGGATTAGAACTGTTCGGCACAGAGCCGGTCGCGGTGATGCGTTTCGTAGCAGAATCGATGCTCTCCACCGTTATGGTAAAAGTTCCGGGACCGAGAGTTATGTTCGTTTCTCCGGCATATGCGGGATTTTGGTTCAGTTTCCCTATTGCATTCTCCAAAGCGCCTTCGGCGATGGCGAGCGCCTGGGCTGCCGCAACAGTCACACGTTCCGCGCGACCGTATGAATTTACGAATCCTACGAGCGCCGTGGAGACCATCGCAAATACTCCCGCGAGAACGAGCGCGAGCAGTATGATCTGCCCTCGCGAATAAAGAGGTGAAGTGGAGTGTGTCATGGTGAGAGTGGGAGATTACGCAGGTATATCTGTTCGTTCAAATGACTTTGTACTATCTGCTGTTTAAATTGTGCTTGCGTCACGATGTCGGCCGTCACGTTCGTGACTTTCGTGAAGTCGGCATTGTCATAGGTATATGAAATGGAATTCAGCGTCGAACTCAATTCTTTCAGTCCGGAGATGCGAGTACTGCCTGCGCCCGCTTGGGTCAAGCGGTAGAGCTTAGCGGAAGAAGAATAAAAAACGATGTAATCCTCAACTCCGGCAATGATATTGCCGGAACCATCGGCGGCGGGAATAGAAAGAACGAGCACTGTTGCGCCGGAAGAATACGTTGTGCCGCTAAAACTGTGCGAAGCAAGTACGTGGTCCGCGGGCATGATCGCCGCTTCGAATGCGTTCATCGCGCCGCCGGCGGAGCCGGCGGCGGCCATGAACGCTTGCTGATTTCCGTACGTGGTATTGAAAATAAGAAAAAGATTTACAAGCGCGATGAGTGCAACCACGCTTATTGCGATGACGACGAATGTCTCAACGAGGGTGAATCCACGCTTTATCATAGGCCGGAGTTTTGCGCGATGAGCGTCGTAAGCAAAACTGAACGCGTGACGGAACCGGTGCCGGTCCACGACACTGCGACATCTGCGCGTTTTGTCTTCGGGTCATACACGGCGATCGTGACAGATGCAGAGCCAGAGGCAAGTGAACTCAACAGTGAATTCGCGAACGCACCGCTTGCAGGCAAGGCATCATAGCCACCGGCGCGCAATACCTCGATTTCATTCCGCGCTATCTTGAGCGCAATATCCTGGTCGCGCACTTCCCTGCCGCTCACCGGGAGCCGCTGCAAGAGTGCACTCGTCGCGACGATCATGGTGCCAATGATAGCGACAGCGACGGTTACTTCAATGAGAGAGAATCCTCGAGTGAGGCGTGTGGTCATGCTAGATAGCCGATGACAGCTGATAAATAGGTGAGATTACCGCGACCGCAAAGATACCGACGGCCGCGCCGATGACAAGCATGAGGAGCGGCTCAATGACGGTCGAGAGGTCCTTCGTCTTCTGCGCCACATCCTCTTCATAGAATTCCGCGATTTGTTTCAGCATCTCGGCGACTTTGCCAGTCTCCTCCCCTACCGCGAGCATGTCGCTCATCAATATCGGATATAATTTCGGATGTTCGCTGAACGCGGTGGAAAGCAATTCCCCTTTTTTCACATGCGCTTCAGCTTCAGCGACGACATCCGCGAATGATTCTGCATGCACGACGGCTTTGGTTATTGAAAGTGCGTCAAGCACCGGCACTCCCGCGGAGAGGAGCGATGAGAGTGTCCGCGCGGCGCGCGCGGTGTACGTCTCGCGCACGAGCTCGTTGATGACCGGCATATGAAGTGCGACAGCAAGGACGATCCTATTCCCGATTTTTGAACGAACGAAAAGAATGCCGCCGACCACGATCGCAAACAAGGACACAAGCACGAGCATCACATTCGCGACCATGAAATTTGAAAGTGCCACGATGACGCGTGTGGCAAGCGGAACCTTCACCCCGAGGGAAGTGAATGTGCTGGTCAACGTCGGCACTACGTAAATGAGCATGAGGATGCCCACGACAACGACCGCAGTGATGACGATCGCCGGATAGATCATTGCACCTTTTATCTTGCGTATGAGTTCTTCGGAACGTTCCATCTGGAGCGCGACGACCGTGAGCGAGTCTGCCAGAGAGCCTGATTCTTCTCCCGCCCGCGCCATCGCGACGAATATCTCCGGGAATACATCCGGATGCATGGCGAGTGCCTCGTGGAATGAAGAACCTTTCTTCACCGATTCGGCGATACCTGTGGCTATTGCTTTCAAATGTTTGTTATTCGATTGCCGTTCAATGACCGAAAGCGCGCGTGAGATGGAAAGGCCGGCGGAGAGCATGGCGGAAAGATTCTTCGCCGTGCGGATGATCTCCATGCGCTTGATGCCGGTGCCGATAGATATGTTGAAACGAGAAAGCGCATCCAAGCTAAATCCATGCAGTTCTTCAATCGCCGTGACGAAACCGCCTTCATTCCGTATTTGTTCATACACATCAAAACGCGATGGCGCCTCAACGACCCGTTTATCATCCGGTGCACCTTCTTTTCGTACCGTAATGCGAAATCTCATCCCGTTAGAAATAGGACGCGGACGCGCAGCAAATGCCGCGGCCGAACCCTATCCGATTATCGTTAATAAACGAACTCATGTTCTGTATTGTACCAAAGCGTCCGCGATTTCTAACGGGACTCATACTATTCGGATATGGCACGGAGCACTTCCTCAAGGCTGGTGATGCCGCGCGCGGCTTTGTAGAGACCGTCTTCGCGCATCGTGAGCATTCCTTCCTTCTTCGCTTGCGCTTCGATAGCATCGCTCGTACTCGAATGGAGGATGATCTCGCGGATGGTCGGCGTCACCGCGAGCACTTCATGGATGCCGATGCGGCTTTTATATCCATCAACGCACTCAGGCGACGGTACCGGCCGATAGAATGCGATGTCATCGAGCGTCGACCCCGCTTTCACAAGCTTCTCATCCTTTAGGGCTTTGAACGCGATATTGAATCCCTCTTCGCTTGAGATTTTCGCGCGCGTGGTCGCATCAAGCGTGTATGCTTCCTTTCCTTCACAGAGCTTCCGCACGAGCCGTTGCCCTATGATGACGCGGATGGTCGACACAAGGAGGAACGGCTCCACGCCCATATCAATGAGGCGCGGTATGGCGCCGGCGGCGCTATTGGTGTGGATGGTCGAGAGTACGAGGTGACCGGTGAGTGCGGCATTGATGGCGAGCGATGCCGTCTCGCTGTCGCGTATCTCGCCGACCATGATGATGTCCGGGTCCTGACGCACGAGCGAGCGGAGTCCGTTGGCGAATGTGAAACCTATTTGCGGATTCACTTGCGTTTGGTTCACGCGCTTCATCTGATACTCGATAGGATCTTCGACGGTTGAGATATTCACATCTGGTCGGTTCAGAATATCGAGCATGGTGTAAAGCGTCGTCGTTTTTCCGGAGCCCGTTGGTCCGGAAACGAGAATAATACCCGTCGTCTGTTTCAGTGCATGGTGAATGCGCTCCATGTTCTCTCCGTGCAAACCCAACACATCGAGTGTGAACCCTTCGCCGGTCTCGCGTAGAAGACGCATAACGGTTTTCTCGCCGAAAAAGGTCGGGAGAATGGACACGCGGAACGACACGCGGTCTGCTTCAGTCTCCATTTTGAAACGTCCGTCTTGCGGCAGGCGCTTCTCGTCGAGTTTCAAATTGGAAAGCACCTTGATGCGCGCGACGATGCCGGCCGCCGCAGCTTTTGGCAGTGTCATCGCATCATGCAGGATGCCATCAATGCGGTAGCGCACCATCACTTGGTCCTCCATCGGCTCTATGTGAATATCGGACGCGCCTTGCACGATGGCGTGGCGCAGGAGTGTGTCCACGATGCGCACGATGGGCAAGTCCTCCGCCATTTTCTTGAGGTCGTCACCCGAGAGGTCTTTGTTGCCTTCTGCGATGACTTTTATTTTGCCCGCTTCGGCCGAAATGATATCGCCGAATTCATCCTTGAGCGATTTTTGGTATTGCAGGAGCGCATACTTGATGCTCTCGGTGTCGGTGAGGCGCGATAATATTTTCAGCCCCGTTTTTTTACGCACTGAATCAATGGAGGCGAGGTCCTCTACATCGAGCATCGCCACTTCAAGTGAATCATCGCCTTTTTTATACGCAATGATGTTGTGCGTGCGGGCAATCGGTTCCGGAATGAGCGAGAGCACGTCGACCGGGATGTGGTGGTCTTTCAGATTGACGAACGGGATGCCGAGCACATACGCCTGGATACGCCGGAGCGCGTCCTCGGTGAGTGAACCGCGCGATACGAGGATATCGCCGAGCGACTGCCCTTTCTTTTTCGCCTCCTCGTCTGCCGCATCTATCTCTTTCTTGGCGACGAGGCCCGAATCAGTGATGAACTCTTTCAGCTCGCCTTCCGAAACGTGCATATGCAGTAAAGTATAGCGCGCCCTGCCCTCCGTGAGGCGCGCATTTCACAGCATTGTGCCGAAAACTTGCAGAGGAACGATTCTCTCGCTATACCTACGTCAGGTGAAGTCGTGCCTAGATCTTTTAACTTTTGGGAAAGGAACGTAATGGAAAATATCAAAAGTGCAACGAACGCCGTCGGAATCTTGTCAGAAATAAACGGCAGATTCGCGGCCATCTCGGCAAAGCAATTCATCGCGCCATTACAGCAGCGCGAAAAGCAGCATGTTGCGGTCGGCGAAGCAGGACACAAGATCAAACGCCTCTACACGCTCCAGCACATGCTGGACCTGGAATGCCAGAAGCTGAGCCCGCAAAAAGATGCAGACGCGTTTGCGATGAAGGTGGACCTCTGTGACATCGTTGGGCGCCTCTTCCGGAACGAGATCTTGCGGCAATATCCGGTGTTCGTTCACAAACCGTTCGTGTTTTGTAGCGATTGGACATTGTGCTTGGACACATCCATCGCTGAGACCGGCGATCTCTTCAGGTTTGCCGAGCCGAAGGAAGTCGCATCCAAATCCAAGAACACAGTCTCTACCGGAGAAGCTCATCTCGGCGGAGTTCTGAACTCTTCTGCCTGAACCAGCCACCTTGCTCTTTGCCCAAAGCTGCTCTTCGGAGTGGCTTTCTTTTTGTTTATTAAATTTGTGCGGTGGCGGGAGTGGCAAACGAGGCGAGATTCCTTTCTATCTCTTCAAAAACCTTATCCTGTTCTAGGCTCATGATGCCGGCTTCCCTCTTCTCCTCCAGCATCTCATTTATTTTTTGCAATTCTCTCTCAAAGATGGCAGTGAGATCATTTTTACCGATGCTTTTTGCGTATTCAGCAAATGTTTTTAGCTGTAATGCCGATTCTTCAAGAATTGCCATCTGCACCGGGTGTTCAGCGAGCTCTTTATTCCGCCGATTCATCCACAAGAGACCGAGCTCCTTCACTCTCTCGATCTCGACTCCGACGACCACCTGCGGGATCTTCCTCAAGCGCCCGGTGATATGTTGACGGTCTGAATGGAAATATTTTACTTGCCCGAGTCGCCCTCCGTCTATGTTCGCTTTTATCGCATCAAACTTTTTATGCAAGTCCCGACTCCCGAACGTGACATCAATACCAAGAGCCAGATGGGAAAATTGGTTATTGTCCGACTCCGTTTCAACAATCATATCAATCTTGTTCTTGTAATCGTCAAAACGGGCCGTCTTGATGACCTGCGACTTCGATCCGAACCAATCGCTTAATTCCCCGTGTTCGCACGCGACAGCCTCGAGGATATCGCCGTAAATCTTTGCAGGTGTTTTTTCAAAAGCTTTTTCGAGGTGTGCCACCTCGTCGGCATCGCGTTTGAGGATGTCTTCGCCATAGAGGCCGGCGAATATCTCGGGCTTGATTTCATATTCAGCCAGAGCTCCCGTGGCGCGCGCATGAGCTTCTTCTGGCTTCAAATAAGAACTCTCGTACATGCGTTCGTCTTCGGTATTACGGTAGATGGGCTGTTTTTCAGGCATGTTCTCAATACTAGCACTGGTCGGTAATATTGATACACAAAAAAGCAACCCCGCCGTGGGCGGGGTCAGCTCGGTAGAGAACATTGGTAGGGATGCAGGTCACGACAGTGTACTGCAGGACGCAACAGGATAGTAGATCCTACAGATTTGCAACACTCTCTTTACGAAAGCACTGCCTTAAATACACTCGTGAGAATGCACTTAAGTGGTGGCTAGAAAGTCAGCCTAGAGGAATTTACTGTGCGACAGTGTACTCCGACTCACTCTACTCTGCTGGGATGCTGTTTTCGCTCTTTCGAGCTCATCAGGCGGAACATTCATTCCGCGAACAGCGGGATTCTTCGAAAAGAATCCCAGCTCTATACAGGAGAAAAGTGGAACTCACAGAAACGCAGAGAACGCCACACTAGGACACTCAAGTGGATTGCAGCACTCTCTTTCGAAAGCACCGCCTTAAATGTACTCTCGCGAATACATTTAAGTTGTCGGAACCGGAGTTCCGACCTGCGGGGTAGAACAGACTATCGCAGTGGAGTCAGCCGTGCAATACAGAACTGTAATTCACTCTAGAGTAATGCTCTGTTTTCGCCGTTTCCGGCTCATCAGGGGAAGTGCACACTTCCCGAACAGCAGGGATTCTCGCGAATCCCCATCCCGTAGAGAGGTCTAGCTTGGTGAAGAGAACTCGACATTAGTCCACGTAACCACATTTGCGGCGCTCTCTTGAGAAAGCACTGCCTTAAGTACACTTACGAGAATGTACTTAAGTGTCGGAACCGAAGTCCCGACCTGCACTGTGGCATTGCGTACGATGTCCAACAGTAGGACGCTTGGCAACAGAAAACACCAGAATAGATAACGATGTTTGCTGTTTTCGTCCTTTCGGACTCATCAGGGGAAGCTCACACTTCCCGAACAGCGGGACCTTACGAGAAAGTCCCAGCTCTTTAGATTAGTTCGCGATAAGTCACGACAATGCACGAGAGAGTTGAATATTTTACTTGACGAAAGAGCACGACACTTCGTTCGCAATCCTCTTTTGCAAAAGGACTATCTTAAATGCACTCTTGCGAATGCACTTAAGTGGCGACCAATGTCATTACTGACAGAGGCCGCCCCGTAGGTGACGTTAGAGAACCACAGGAGCAGGACACGACACAGAACGCTACTCTATAACATTTTGACCGTGTCCTTCACGCACTCCTCGAATGTCTTGCCGCCGACATACGCCGGCTTGAGCCACTCGGGGAGCGAACCATAAGCGAAGCGCCGGAACTGCTGAGATATCAGGAATGTTACCCCAGTATCTTCAACAGAGCGGATATTGCGACCACGGACCTGCAAAAGACCAATGATCACCCGCCAATTCCAGACATGCCAGCGCTGGCCGCCGAAGCGCTGTTCCTCAAAGACCGATGCAGGGTCGTCAGGGCGCGGATAGCTCGGGCGGTAGTAGAAGATGACCGGTGCGATGCCTTTCGGCAGATCCACACCTTCGCCGTAATTCGAGTCAGTGCCGACGAGTACATCGCCTTCACCCTCGCGGAATCGCTTTGCGCATGCGCGCGGAGTGACTCCTTCGCCATAGGAAAGCGCTTTCACACCCTCCTCGACTGCGAGCATGAGGAATTTTTGACGTTCCTCATTTGATGCGACGACGACCAGCGAGCGGATGCCTTTCTTCGCAAACGTTGCACACGCTTTGGCGATCATACGAAGCGATTTCGTCTTATCACGACGATTGCGTTCCTTGACCGACAAGTTCGGCGTGTCCGTCGGCATGAATATCCGAGTATTGTCAGACGAGAAGGTGGACGGCAGGGAAAGAAACTCTCCCTTAATCCCCGTCTCATGGCTGAAAATCTCCGGATTGCCGATAGTCGCCGAGTAGGCGAGCACGTTCTTGGGGAGCATCTTCTTCACCAACGGTGCGACGTAATACGACTTCACCACGAGTTCATACTGAACCCGCTTCCCTTCTTCGAGCTCGCGCTTCCAGAAAGCGAAGGTGAAGTTGAGAGGGTGGCGTGCTTCGGTAGGCAGAGCGAACTCAAACGACCGCATGTACATCCGTAGATCGCGGCCAAGAATTTCGAGTTGCTTTAATGCTAGACGGTCTTTCTTCCGATCGACCAGCCCAACGGCTATGGCCGCCCGAATCTCGGCATCAACCGCGCGCGTATCGATTGCGTTCGTGAGGTCAAGGAGTTCCCTGATCTCATCGGCCTCGAGAATCGTCTTCTTAGACGCCTCTTTGGCCTTGATGATTGCGATCATCCGCTTACGGAAGGTGTCGAGCACCTCGGCCTGGCTTGAGAGGATGGTAGCTAAGA
Source organism: Candidatus Parcubacteria bacterium (assembly GCA_024654305.1). Lineage (GTDB taxonomy): Bacteria > Patescibacteriota > Minisyncoccia > Phycocordibacterales > Phycocordibacteraceae > C7867-001. The sequence continues at coordinate 4,475 of JANLIU010000041.1, read as the reverse complement.
GCTCCACCATTCGCCCCAGATTCCAGTCGGTAATATGAAATTCAAGTACCGACCGGATAGACTTCGCGATGCCGTGCGCTTCGTCAATGACGACCGCTCCGGGCTCGAACTCTTTCGCGAAGAAGACCGAGTAGAGGTAGAACGCGTGCGTTGCGACGATAATGCCTCTGCCCTGCTTTGCTTCGTACTTTTGTTGCAGGTACGGACAGCGTTCTGCGTCCGACTCCTTCGTTTCGCCAGTTTCCTGGTTGACGCGGTGCGGGCATTCTTGAAGCAATGAGCACGGTATCTCGTCGGCACGCAGATTTTCTCCCGGATAGAACAAGCACGGATGCTCGTTCCGCCCGTAGACCGCGTGCACATCAGGATGAAGCCCTTTCACTTGTTCGGCGAGCGTCTTGTTTGGCACGAGGTAGAAGGGTTGCTTCACTCCACTTGCGAGCATGGCCCGCAGATACGAATAGCCGATGGCGGTTTTACCCGTTCCCGTCGGACATTCAAGCACCAGGATGCTCGCGGCGCTTTCTTTGATGAAGTTGAATGCAGACTTTTGATTACCCAGCACTGCCGAGTACCGATTGCGCGGGAAAAACCGCACTGGATCGAGATGTTCCACATTAGTTCTCCTTGTAGTGATTCAAAGATCAAAACTGTTTTCGCTCTTTCGAGCTCATCAGGGAAGACATACATCTTCCGAACAGCGGAGCAAATTGCTTTGCCCCAGCTCTGTACTCAACCTGGCAGCAGAGGTGATTAGTGTACTAAACTCGACATAACTTAACTTAATTTCTGTTTTCGTCCTTTCGGACTCATCAGGCGAGACTCACATCTCGCGAACAGCGGGGCGAATTACTTCGCCCCAGCTCCTTACTCCACACGAGTTTGGTGCAACGCAGAATACAATACTGTACACAGGGGCACTTGATTCACAGCACTCTCTTTCGAAAGCACTGCCTTAAATAAACTCTCTCGAATTTACTTAAGTGTCGGGGACGAATCCCCGACCGGGACAGTACTGGAGTTGACCATACTACAGAGAACTCCGCATAAGCCTACAGCATGCCGATATCTGTTTTCGTCGTTTCCGACTCATCAGGCGGAACATTCATTCCGCGAACAGCGGGATTCTTTTGCGAGAATCCCAGCTCTGCAGTCTACGGGAGAAAACTTGAGAACAGTTGAGGTAACTGCACGTAACTGGATTCTGTTTTCATCCTTTCGGAATCATCAGCACGGACTCACATCCGTGGAACAGCGGGGATTTTACAAATCCCCAGCCCTTTAGTGGACCCCGGAGAAACGAACAATGGACCAGGCCAGCGGAACACACTTTAATTTGCAACACTCTCTTTCGAAAGCACCGCCTTAAATAAACTCCCTCGAATTTACTTAAGGTGTCGGAGCAGGCCCCGACCTGTAGTGGAGTGGGGGAGACACTCTAGTCAGCAGTGGTTTGGACCAGCCTAGGACAGCGGAGTGTAGGCCGTTACCACTCTTTCATTTCTAGAACATCTGTTTTCGCTCTTTCGAGCTCATCAGGGGAAGCCCATACTTCCCGAACAGCGGGGATTCGCAAGGAATCCCCAGCTCTATACAATAACAGAGAGAACAGCGGGCTAAAACAGAGAATAGTAGTTAACTGGATTACAGCACTCTCTTTCGAAAGCACTGCCTTAAGTGCGCTCGTAAGAATGCACTTAAGTTGTCGGAGCAAGCTCCGACCTGCACTTCAGAAGAGCTAAGGCTACAACACAACAGGGTGCCATACTTCGCACCAGAACATTTCTGTTTTCGTCCTTTCGCCTGCCTGTCCGAAGTGGAACGGAGGCGGGGATTCATCAGTCCCGACGCACATCGGGAGAACAGTGGGAGTCCCGAAGAACTCCCAACTCTGCACAGTACTGTAGGTAACTGAAATGAAGTTAGCACTAGAAGACTCTATTGAAACACTGTTTTCGCTCTTTCGAGCTCATCAGGGGAAATACACATTTCCCGAACAGCGGGACAAATTTTCATTTGCCCCAGCTCGACAGTCTAGTGGACGTATAGAGCACGATAGTTCGCTCTTCAGTAATGTACGCAATAAAAAACAAACGGGAGCCTTTCGACCCCCGTCCCCGACAGAGCCGAGTTACTACGCGGCCGCTTTGACTTCTTTCATCTCGGCGACCTCGAAGCGTCCGAACATGCCTTTTTTGTTCGGGCGGAACGAACCGAGTCCTTGCGTGGAGCCGGCGTTCTGGAAGAGCGCCATCACCGTGTCTTGCCCGGCTTTCTTCTCGTCGAGCTTCACCGTGACCTCGAATTCCCAGTTCGGGAACTTCGGCCGGATGATTGCGACGGCGGTCGGCGTCTTGCCGTTGTAGCCCATCCCTTTGCGCATGTCGGCGGCCCAGAAGTCTTTCTCGGCACCGTTGGCGTTCGCGGGGATGTTGGTGAGCGGCAGATGCGACTCCGCGATGGACAGGAAGTCCGGGAGCTGGGTGGTGGTCGCGGTGCTGACGCCTTTCTTGCCGATCTTGACGTTCCTGCCAGCTCCGACGAGCGCAGCGAAGAGCATCTCGGCGGGGAGGGCGATGCGGCCGTTCGGGTCGCGGTAGATTTTCTCCTTAGCGACGTCTTCGGCGGGACGGTCCTTGGCGACCTGCAGGCGCACGCCGGTGGCGAGCGACTCCAGAGTTGCCTTCGACATTTGGTCCATCAGCAGGGGCGAGATACCAGCACAGCGGATTTTGAACGTTTTCATGCGAACTTCTCCTTGTCTGTAGGTTGGTTGAAGGTACTGAAGCACGATGGCGGAATGCCATATAGCCGAGAGAAATGTTATACTATTGTTGATTTAGTGTCAAGTCCGTGTTCTAGGTGTGTTATTGACGCGCACGAAGCATCTGGTATACTTCCCCGCACGTGATTGCCCCTTCGGGGCTTTCTTTATAAAAAGAGCGACATACACAATCCATATGATAGACCTCAAAACCATCAATGCAGTGCTCGGGGAATTCGAGGACCGGGGCATCAGCCGCCCGACGATGATAGAAGCCATCGAAAGCGCGATGGCGACCGCCTACAAGCGCGAATACGGCAAGCGCGGACAAGTCGTCCACGCAAAGCTCGACCTCAATACCGGCACCATCTCCTTTGAACAAGTAAAAACCGTCGTGGACGACACAACGGTGCGTTTCCCTGCCGAGGGCGAAGAGATTCCCGAGGAACATATGCACACGCATGCCTATCATGCCGATGAAGAACAGCTCGCCGAGGGTGAGTTGCCCCGTTTCGACACGGAAAAGCACATCCTTCTTGAGAACGCGAAGCTCATTAAGCGCGGCGCCACCGTGGGCGAAGAAATTATTTTCCCGCTTGAACCACAGGACGATTTCGGCCGCATTGCCGCACAAACTGCCAAGCAGGTCGTCATCCAGAAGGTGCGCGAGGCCGAAAAGCTCTCCATGATGGAGGAATTCGGCGAGAAGAAGGGCCAGATCGTGTCGGGTATCGTCCAACGCATGGAGCGCGGGGCGATATTCGTCGACCTCGGTCGTACGACCGGCATCATTCCCTACGAGGAGCAGATACCGGGCGAGCGGTATCGCATGGGTGAGCGTATTCGCGCGTACCTTTATGCGGTGGACGAGGGTTTCCGCGGCGTGTACCTGCGTCTTTCTCGTGCACATCCGAAGTTCGTCGTGAAGCTTTTTGAAATGGAAGCGCCCGAACTTGCCAGTGGCGCCATTGAAGTGAAGGCACTTGCGCGCGAGCCGGGTAGCCGCACTAAGATAGCGCTCGCCTCGACTGATCCTCATGTGGACCCGGTCGGCTCACTGGTCGGCCAGCGCGGTGTGCGCGTTTCTACCGTGATGAGCGAGCTCGGTGGCGAACGTATCGACATCATCGAATGGAACGACGACGCAAAAGAATTCGTGAAGGAGGCTCTCTCCCCCGCCACCCCGATAGAAGTCGTGCTTGATGAAGCCGACCACCGCGCAACCGTGACGGTCGCCGAGGATGAGCAGTCGCTCGCCATCGGGCGCGGCGGTCAGAACGTGCGCCTCGCTGCGAAGCTCACTGGTTGGAATATCGACATCATTTCTACCGGCGGTTCTGAAGTCGCCGAGTCCGATGGTGAGACGGTTGCTATGGCGCCGGCTGAAGAATCACCTGCTGAAGCGATTGGAATCATGCCGACTGAGAGTATCGAGAACATTGAGAATGTGATTCCGGAAGTAACCGAGCTTCCAGCTGAAGAGGAACTCACGGAACTTCCAGCTGGCGACGAGACCGTCGCCGATAAAGAGGAAGATCGCGACAAAGCGAAAGACGAATGAGCTATACTTGCTTCTATGAACCTACTGCACGATATTGACCCGGGCACGAAGGAAGAGATGAACGTCGTCATCGAGATACCGAAAGGGTCTCATAATAAGTATGAGATAGATAAGGCGACGGGCATCATCAAACTCGACCGCGTGATGCAC
>JANLIU010000037.1 GCA_024654305.1 Candidatus Parcubacteria bacterium | reverse complement strand
TAAAACGAAGCTCATAAAAGAAGGTGCCGGTAAAGCTTCAGCCGAACTTGCCTCGCTTAAAGCCAGGGCTGAAGGTCAGAAGAAGATGAGAGATGACCTCAAGGTTGGTGGTAAGGATATTCTTGCCTCAGAAGCCGTTCGCGGGATATTGGCTCAAACCGATGTTCTCGTGATGGGCGGAGATGGCATGAAGGACGCAATGGGCCTCGTCAAAGCGGCTCAAAGCGCACTGAACTCTAACAGGGGAACTACACCATGAGCGGTCCTATCTTCGTTGGAATCTTTATCGCAGCAATCATCTTGCTGATCAAGTACCGGATGCCAGTGAGGGACTTCTTCACAAACACCGGTTCTGCACCTGTTGTCGTTCCAACGACGGCGGGAGCGGGAACTCCGACGGCTACACTGCCGATACCACCGACTGGTATGCGAGGATGGTTCATAGAATACCTATGGTCTATCCTAATCGTTATGGCCGGCGCAGTCGCATTGTATTGGGGATTTAACACCCAAATGCGCCCTGCAGATGTGGGTAGTTGGAGCTACGATAAGTGGATCCCGCTCCTCATCATCTGGGGTATCGGTGCCGCTCTCATCGCGCTCAACGCGAAGGAGAAAACAGCGGTAACACTGCAGAAAGTGTTGACGTGGGTGATGCTTGCATTACTCATTGCCCTTCCGGTGTGGTTCTGGATCGTAACTCCTTCCACGAATCCACAACAGGCAACGCGTTCGGAAGTTCCGCTCGCGAGCAGTCCGCAGTCGTCGTGGCCGAAGTTGGTCATACCGGCGAACGGAAAGTCGGAACGCATTCCTGTTCCACCTGGCATGCGTATTGTGATGGCCGGAAATAAATTCCTCCTTCACAACGTGTACCGCAATGGGAACGAATGTTCATTCAATCAATCGTGTCCCGACGTTGGTGCGGTTGCAGGCAACTATGCAACAAATGAAGCACAGGAGACAAATATCGTCGCCTACGCTTTCGCTCCAATCTGAAGTTCTTTGTTGGTTCATCCAACGCAAAGACTGCACAAAAATTTTGTGCAGTCTTTTTCTTTTCCACTTCCCCTTATTGCCCTTGTATCGTTTGGCGGATGTCCGGGAGATTGAAGGTGCCGAGTGCGATATTGATGATGCCGTACGCGCCGAAGATGATGACGAGCCCGACGAGACCCCACAAGATAGCACTCTTCCCTTCTTTGCGCTTCGTTTCATCGCCCGCGTGCGCGATGAACTCAAACACACCCCAAAGGAATACGACGAATGCGACCGCCGCAAGAAGCAGGATTATCGGATCGATAATCTGCACAACGACTTTCCCGAGGAACGCGTTGAGTACGACCATTTACCCGCCGATGTTGACGCCTGAGCTCGGCGTAGCGCTCGGCCCGGTGTTATTGCCGAAACTGACGGTGCCGGTAAGAATGTTCACGAGGCCCCAGACGGAGACCATCACGAAGAAGCCGATAAGGCCCCAGAGCATGAGGTTCTTGCCGCTTGTCTTCACTTCCTCGTTATTGGCACCGAGAATGAAGACATTGAATGCTCCCCAGAGGAAGACGATGAACGCCACAGCGAAGAGCACCGGGACAAGGACATTATTGATGGTATTGATAATGAACGAACCGACGTCCGAGAGGTTGTTAACCGCGGCGAGCGAGACGAGCGGGAGCGCAAATGCGGCGAGTGTTCCTGTGGTGAGGGCTAAAGCTTTTTTCATAGTATGAGTAAGTGGATAACGAGTTAATTGTAACGTTTCTGCTGTAGTGGTCAACGAGATTCCGTGCGGTATGTGGATAGTCTTATTAAGGTGTGAACCCGTTATCACCGTATGTATTGGTGTCAGTATAGTTGTAATACTGGTCAGTACCAGAAGTATCGGTGCCGGTGCCGCTACCTGCCGCTTCACACGTTGGATAACCCAAACTCATACCGCACGTAAGTCCTGCGGCGCAAGGATTGTATGTGCAATCCGCCCCTGCACCGACAGTGCTAATCTGCGCATTCTGGGTGGTCGCACTAGAATTTGGATACACTGAAAAGTAGGATGCTGAATAGGCCGCTTGGGCCGCTTGGCACTCGGGGCTTGCACTGCCGTACTGACTGCACGTAGCGTCCTTCTGCGTGTTCTGTTGAGTCAATGTTGCGTTTTGTGCGGCAGTTCCGTAACTCCCACCGACTGTTTGGCCGTCTCCGAACACGGAACCTCCTGTGGTTGATTGCACACCGCCAACATTGCCGATGGTCGGGTAGGGCGGCGCAGTGCCGACTGAGAGACCGAGCGTACTCATGAATATGTTCACGATGCCCCAGAGCGAGAGAATGACGACAAAACCGATAACGCCCCAGAGCGTGAATTGCCGACCATCGGTGCGGCTCTTCTCATCGGCCGCGCCAAAGATGAAGTATTTGTATACGCCCCAAAGAAAGACGATAAACGCGATGGCCATCAGCACCGGCACGAGGATATAGTTGATGACGCCGGTGATGCTATTGGAATAGTTCTGTAAATAGGACACATTAACGCCGGTCTGAGCTGCCGCGAATAGCGGCATCATGAGAACGAGCGGCGCGACGAGTCGGAAGATTTTTTTCATATCTTTATTAGCGTTATATACAATTTCCACTTGCGTCCTTCGGGCATTCCACATAGGTTGTTCCTCCCGCCCCCGTCATTCCGTAGGGTGAAATGGATGACGGCGTCGGAGGCGCATAGTAGCCCGCGAGACCGAAAGTGTTCGCGACGACGTTCACGAGTCCCCAGATGGATATCATCACCACGAACGCGATGATGCCCCAGAGGAGAAGTTTGTGGCCCTGCTTTACTGCTTCCGGGTCGCCAGCTGAAAAGATGTAGGCCTTCGCGATACCGTAAAGGAACACGATGAACGCGATGGCGAAGAGTAGCGGAACGAGGACATTATTGATGAGGTAGAGGATGTTTTGTGCGACCGCGCAGAGCGTATTCGTGCAGACATTGCCAATCGTTATCCCGAGCCCGAAAGAAACATCTACTGCCGCAAAAGCAAACGCGGGGACAAAGAACGCGGCGGATACTACGAAAATGCTTGTGGTTGATTTCATGGGTTCTAGTATACAGGGACTATGCTTTCGGCATGATGCCGAGCGTGGATAACACTATATTGACGAATCCCCAGACGGAAAAAAGTACCACCATCCCGAGGAGGCCCCAAAGAACGAATTTCCGCCCCTCTTCGCGCTTGGCTTCCTCGCCGCCGTGGAGAAAGAAGTAATTGACCACGCCCCAGACGAATGCCGCGAAGGCGAACGCGAAAATGATGGGAACGACGACCGTGTTCAGAAGACCGATGATGCCGGTGGAACCGTCGCCGATGAAATTCTTAAAGCTCGTGCCGCTCATATCAACCGCCGAGCGCCTGGATGGTCGCCTGGATGCCGGAGGCTATCGCCTGCGCTCCGAGTAATACGAGCGCGCCGATGACCGTCCAAAGGAGCGCGTTCTTCGCTGTCGTCAGCTTCGATTCGTTCCCCTGCGCGACAACGAAGAGGAACCCGACATATACCAGCATCAGGACCACGATGACGGCGCCGATCTGAATCACGAGCTTCAGTATGCTAGTAAGAAAATTCATCAAGCACGTGCCGTTGCTGCTGCAGACATTATTGCCAAGCGGATTGATGAGGGTGACGACAGTGCCGGTGTTTGTATTTCCGGTATTCCCGGTACCTGTTTGTATTTGTGTATTGGTGTTCCCGGTACCCGTTTGTGTTCCCGCACTAGTGGCGCAAGGTTCTCCGCCGCTATCAACACATTGATTTGGATTAAGGGTTCCTGGGGAACATCCTGCTGGACAACTAATTGCAGCAGACGTGAGAAGCGGCACGCCGAAAGATGCAACGAGAACGAAAGCGGCGATGAGGAAGGTGCGTGTGTTCACCCCGTTAGAAATCCCGTTTACATTACTCTGTAATATATCTGTTTTGTCCATATGTTTATTTCCAGAAATTTCTAACGGGGTTCATTGTTGCAGAAACGCAGTCAAAGACTGCTCGGCGGAGACGAGTGCGGATTGCAGATTCAAACGACCGCTTATCACACTTCCAATCATACCCGAGAATACCGAGTCGGTATTAAGGGGTGCTGGGGACAGCCAACCGTGCGTGTAGAGCGCCTCGGCGTATGCAACCGTTGCAATAGGATCAGATGGGATGCTTGAAAGTAGGGTCAGAGTCGCCGGAGCAAGACCCGTACTCGCGGCGGCGACGATTTGTTCTGCGGAGTTGGTCAGAAGCACAGCCGTTTGATATGCACCCGCCGGATTCCTTGCTCCGCGCGGAGCCATGAACGCATATATGAGCCCGTAGGTACTCTTCAACTGCGATGTTGAGGGCTGCGGCACGACACTAACGCTGAAATCAAGGTTCGGATTTGCTGCTCGCAAATAGCGTGCTTCGGAAACGTATCCGAGATAGAGCGCGAGATCGCCCGAGAGAAATGATTGCTGTGAATCCGGCAAAGAGGCATTCCAGGTGTACGAGACTTTTGAAGGGTCGGCGAACTGGGTATAAAAACCGAGCACGGCGGGCCCCGGTGCCCTCCCGACCGAAGTGGATAGTCCGAGATTCGCGGAAAGATTTCCGCTCGCCGAATATCCGGAGACCGGAACGCCTTGTTGCAAGAAGAGAGTAGAAAGTATCCCGCGCGCATCGTGGACATTGGTATAGGTGCCAAGCGCAATGAGACCGCGCATGATCTGTCGCGAGGGTGTGAGTATTGCGGTATTCGGCACGAGGCCGGTCAGTGCTTCCCATGAAGCCGGCGGCCTTGCGATGCCGGTACTCTCTAGAATGGCGCGATTGGAGAACAGCACGAGCGGGTCGACGAGAAATGGAATGCCCCAGTAGCCGGTTCCGCCGGGCATCGTGAATATTTCTGCTCCTCCTATGAACGCATTGGCAAAAGTACTTTGAGAAAGCGTCGCGGATGATATGGGCGAGATGAATTTCGTAAGCGGCTGGAGCTCCTCCTGAGAAGCGAGGATGAGGTCGGGTGCGGCGCCGATCGCTATCGCTGAAGCCAGGTCAGCTGGCAGAGTTGCCGGATCTTTTTGCACATACGAAACGCTTTTTAGTGACGGGTCAATCCCCGTCGCCGCAACAAGCGTTGCTTCCATCTCTGCAGACGGTAATGCGCCCCAGATAACGACCGTGCCTATTGCGTTTGCACCTCCGCTATTTTTGCTCGTATATGTGGCAAATACGAAAAGGCCGATGAGCGCGCCTAAAATGAACGCGCCGATGAGTATTCCTTTGAAGAGTGAGATTTTCATGGGGCTGTAAAGATGATGCCGTAATGATGCGGTCCGGCGCGGAAAGATTTCACTTTATGAAAACCGCCGTTGATGAAGAAATCTTCCGCTTGATGCTCGGAAACAACTTTCTCCGACGCGGGGCCTAGCCCACCATAACTGCCCGCCCAGTCCACCACCATGAGTTTGCCGCCGGGCTTGATAACGCGCTGCATTTCCTTCAGAAGTGCAAAGCGATTTTCTATCTGGAAGAATGTGTTGGCGAGCAAGACGGCATCGAGCGAAGTCTCGCGCAGATGCGTGCCGCCGGGCTTCTCAATGTCGCCCCATATCGTGTTGATGATGTTTTGATGGTGCGCTTGTGCGTTGAGCTTGATGTGTTTGAGCACATCTTCTTGCACGTCTATCGCATAAACCTTTCCGCCATGGCCAACGACCGCAGCGGCAGCGCGGGTGTAGTGGCCGCTTCCGGCACCGAAATCGCCGACCTTCATTCCTTCTCGCAGGCCGAGTTGAAGAACATTTTCATGGGGAGAACTGAAATGCGCGCTCATACTATACAAAATAGCACGCGCGGCCCGCAGCGGGCCGCGCAATCAACACGTATAAAAAGTTCAGGCCGCTCCGGGGAGCGGCCTGCGTTCATCATTTCCTAGAGTCAATCCTTCAGATGTCCCTTGTACAGTCTTTTTTGAAATTTCCTCCTGAGAGCTTCCATTCTTCTGAAAGCCCTCGAGGCGGCTTCTTTCAGTGTTCTGCCCCAGCCGAGAGCGTCCTTCGTCTCCCCCGGCGGTAGCTTGTCGATATACCCGGTACCCGGTGCGACGAGTCTGACCAGAAACCGCATCCGGCAATTCGGATTGTATTCAGTCACATACGTTTGCTGCTCCAGCCTCGCGACGAAATCCATGCGAACCCCCTTTCAAGAAATTTTACAACTGGCGTGATAGTACTCCTAAATCCACCACGCGCAACGACCTCTTCTCCAATTTCCCATCTATCATAAATCTCCTTATCTTTGACGACCGTCAAAGATAAGGAGATTCGAATTGCGATTTATTCCACTCATACCTCAGGGAGATTGAACTGTCGGCGGAGACCTTTGTCGTGCTCTATCGTGTCGGCGATGGCGTACAGTACATCCTTGCCTATCTTGAGTTCGGCCTTGAAAAGCGCGATGAAATCCTCACAGTCGTACGGATACACCCACACGCTGTCCTGTAGCCGGACGAACCCTATCTCCTGCATGACCGCACGCAGACGGGATCGTATCGCTCGGCGCCGTTCCGGGATATCAAAGGCGACCATGCGCCAGCGTCCATCCCATTTCTTTTTCTGATTGCCAAACGCGACTTTTGCTTGTTCAAACGCAAGTACCTTGCGTCCAGCCGGAGTCACGCGCAGATATTTCTTGCCACCTCTTTCGACCCACACCGCATACTTCTTGGCCACTAAACGCCCGGCGGCATTTTTTGCTCTATATTTTAAGTTGTACTTTTCATTCGGCAGATAATCGAGAAGTTGAAGTGCATTCCCGGCAACTGCCGCAAATGCCACGATACCGGTGACCGCGATAACCGCAAGAACGGCGTTTTGAATATCCTTCTTCTTTTTTCTTTTCCGGGACGCCTCTTCCAGTTTCCCCATCTCTCATATCATAAATCAGATATCCTTATCTCTGACGACCGGATGTGGATAAGGATATTCAGAAACTCTGTACCGGCACCGTGACGATAATCTTTTTCATGGGTTACTTCATTAGCCCAAGGGAACAGCCCACAACAACAACCAAAATATTTCTTTGGATTCAACTGGCCGCCACAAATGTGTCAACTTTCCGAACCAGTTATGAATCAGAACGAAAACGATTCCGGCAACAATAGTGATTACCGCTGAAAACACTCCAAACACTTGATAGGTATATGTGAGAGCAAGCCACGTCCACAATCCAGCCACGGCAAGAAATGAGTCCAGAACAATGATGTGTATTTTTCTTTTCATTATTAAAGCGCCACCATACTGGCGATGCTGTCGCCCTCGCGCATCTTCATGATGCGCACGCCCTGCGTCGCGCGGGAAAGTAGCGATATGGAGGCGACCGACGTGCGTATCACCTGCCCCTTCTTGGAGACCACGACCAGTTCTTCGCCCTCCAGGTCGCCGGAGACGATTTTTGCGCCGATGACCTCACCGGTCTTCGGCGTTACTTCCGCCGTCTTGATGCCCGAGCCGCCGCGGCCCTGCACTTTATATTCGGAAAGCTTGGTGCGCTTGCCGTAACCCTTGCTCATGATGACCAGGAGCGATGCGTCCTTGGCGGCGGCGGAGATGACTTCCGCGGAAACGACGCGGTCGCCCTTCCTCACGCTCATGCCGCGCACGCCACCGGCGGTACGGCCCATCTCGCGGACCTCCTCCGCCTCGAATCGGATGCTCTGGCCTTTTGCCGACACTATTGAAACCGTATCGCCTTCGGCTGCGTGATGCGCCGAGACGAGCTTGTCGCCCTTCTTCAGGTTAATGGCGATGATGCCGGAGCGGCGCACATCGGCGAACGCCTTTGCCGCCACGCGCTTCGCCGCACCTTCTTCGGTCACGAACACCACCGACGACGCGTCAAGCGCCGCGCCCTTCGGTACGGCGAGTATGGATGTCACTTTCTCATCGCCCGCAAGCGCGAGGAAGTTCATGATGCTCTTGCCCTTGGTCGCGCGCTTCCCCTCCGGTATCTCATACATCTTGAGCTGGTACGCCTTGCCGAAATCGGTGAAGAACAAAAGGTCGCTGTGCGCATTGGTCACGAGGAAATGCGTGACCACATCTTCTTCCTTCGTTGCGATATCCACGACGCCGACGCCGCCACGCTTCTGTACTTTGTATTCGCTCGGATTGGTCCGCTTCACGTACCCGCCCTGAGTGAGTACGAGCATGCTTTCCTCGTCCGGCACGAGGTCTTCCACAGAAATATTCTGCACGCCGCCCTTCACGATGCGTGTGCGACGGTCGTCACCGTATTTCTCCGCGAGCTCTTCGAGCTCGCGCTTCACCACCGCGAGAATCTTCTTCGCCGATGAGAGGATGTTCTCCAATTTCGCGATAAGTGCCTGCACCTCCGTGAGCTCGTCTTCAATCTTCTTGCGTTCGAGGCCGGCGAGTTTCGACAAGCGCATCTCGAGAATGGCCGCTGCTTGGAGCACCGAGAAACCGAATTTCTTCTGGAGCGCTAGGGACGCCGCCGGAATGTCCGCTGCTTTTTTGATGATGGCGATAACCTCGTCAATGTGGTCAAGCGCCTTCGCGAGCCCAAGAAGGATGTGTTCGCGCGCCTCTGCTTGCCGAAGGTCGAACTCGGTACGACGCTTCACGACTTCCTGGCGATGCGCGACGAAATGTTCAAGCATCGCAGACAGAGAAAGCATTTCCGGCACACCGTTCACGAGTGCGAGCATGTTGTAGTGAAAGGTGCTTTCAAGCTCGGTGTGCTTATACAGCGCATTGAGGACCGCTTGCGGATGCGCGGTGCCCTTGAGTTCCACGACGATACGGATGTCGGGCCTGCCGTTCGCATCTCCGGCAGATTCGTCGCGCAGGTCACGGATGCCTTCCAGCTTTTTCTCCTGAACGAGTTCGGCCATACGGACGATAAGATCGCTCTTATTCACGCGGTACGGAATAGAGGTGATGATGATTCGCGAGTCCTTCTTCCCGTCATCCACGATTTCCGCTTCGCCGCGCACCACGACCGGCCCCTTGCCGCTGCCGTATGCATGTTTGATATCGCTCTGCCCGAACGCAACGCCGCCCATCGGAAAATCGGGACCCTTCACGAACGCCAGCAAGTCGTCGGTAGTCGCATCGGGATTATCGATGAGGTGCACCGTAGCGGCCACGACCTCATGCAGATTGTGCGGAGGAATATTCGTCGCCATACCCACGGCGATGCCGAGCGTGCCGTTGAGGAGCAAATTCGGGAGCGCCGAAGGGAGTACATTCGGCTCTTCGCGCGTCGCGTCATAGTTTGGATTCCACTTGACCGTCTCTTTATCCAAATCGGCGAGAAGCGCGTCAGCAATACGCGACAATTTCGCTTCGGTGTAACGCATGGCCGCCGGAGAATCGCCGTCGATAGAGCCGAAGTTGCCTTGTCCGAGCACGAGCGGATAGCGGTGTGAGAATTCCTGCGCCATCTTGGTCATCGAGTCGTAGACGGCGATGTCGCCGTGCGGATGGTATTTGCCGAGCACATCGCCGACCACGAGCGCGGACTTGCGGAACTTTGCGCCGGGCAAGAGCCCGAGCTCTTTCATGGCGTAGAGGATGCGGCGGTGCACGGGCTTCAATCCGTCGCGCACATCCGGCAGAGCGCGACCGGTGATAACGGTCATCGCGTAGTCGATGTACGACTGCCGCATTTCCGCGACGATCGGCTGGTCAATAACATTCGCGGCGATAGGAATCGCCGCGCCTTTATCCATGTCTTCTTTCCCGCGCGCCATGTTGAATAGTTAAAACGGTATCGTCGTTTGCTCCGCCTGCTT
>JANLIU010000026.1 GCA_024654305.1 Candidatus Parcubacteria bacterium | reverse complement strand
AAACTCATTCGCAACTTTTCCATCATTGCGCACGTTGACCACGGCAAGTCGACGCTCGCCGACCGATTGCTTGAGCGCACAGGAACGATTCCTGAACGCAATATGCGCGACCAATTTCTTGACCGCATGGACTTGGAACGCGAGCGCGGCATTACCATCAAGATGCAACCCGTTCGAATGGTCTATCGCCGCCCCGCATCTTCATCTGCTGCGTTGCGGGTCCCATCCGGCTCCTTCGCCGTACCAAAAAGTACGCCTCAGTCGCCGGATTTCCCACGCCTTGCATCTGAAGCGCGGAACGGTGAAGACGAGAATGAGTACATTTTGAATTTGATAGATACGCCCGGACATATTGATTTTTCGTACGAAGTTTCGCGCGCCCTTCACGCGGTCGAGGGCGTGCTCTTGCTCGTGGATTCCACGCAGGGCGTGCAGGCACAGACACTCACGACGCTTGCGGCGGCGCGAGCGCAAGGTTGTACCATCATCCCCATCGTTTCAAAAATAGATTCTCCCGCGGCGCGCGTTGAAGAAGTAAAAAGTGAACTCGCGCAACTTTTACACATCTCGTCAGCCGAAGTTTTCGCCGTGTCGGGGCGGACGGGAGCTGGCGTCGATGAACTGCTTGAGGCGATAGTGAAGCTCCTGCCGCCGCCGAGGTTTTCAACGAGCGAAGCGACTATGAAAACCCAAGTGGGGTCGCGAAGCGAGCCCCCGCCGCACAGCTCCGGCCCCGAAGCAGGCACTGAACCGCGCGGGCTCGTGTTTGATTTTTCTTTTTCAAAGCATCGCGGTGTCGCCGTCTATCTGCGCGTCTTTGACGGCACCTTCAGAAAGGGGCAATCGCTCGGCTTTCACGCGGCAGGGAAGGAATTTATTGCGCTTGAAGTCGGCATCTTCGCACCGGAGGAGAGGCCTTCTGAATCGCTGTCTGCGGGCGAGATAGGCTATATCGTGACGGGTATTAAAGAGGCCGGTGTCGTGGCAGTGGGTGACACCATCGGCTCAGCCAAGGGCTCCTTGCCGGCTCTACCGGGCTATGAAAAGGTACGACCGGTTGTGTGGGCCTCGGTGTACCCCTCGAATCAAGACGACCTTACCGTTTTACGACAGTCGCTTGAGCGTCTGCGGCTCTCCGATTCCTCACTCTCTTTTGAAGAAGAGTCGTCCGGCGTCTTGGGTCGAGGATTTCGCTGCGGCTTCCTCGGCCTCTTGCACCTTGAAATAGTCACCGAGCGCTTGAAGAGAGAATTCGGATTGTCGCTCATTGTCACTATACCGACCATTTCGTATGTGGTGACGATGACAAATGGCGCGCGCGAGACGATTTATACGCCCTCACGGTTCCCCGAGCACGGTGATATCGAGAAGATAGAGGAGCCGTGGGCGCGCGTCATCATCATCACGCCATCAGAATCAGTCAGTGCGTTGGTGCAAATGCTCTACGACCATGAAGCGAACACCGTTGCGACGGAGACGTATCACGATGGTCGCATTGAAATGACCGTGGAGATGCCGCTACGGGAACTCATGCGCGGATTTTTTGATAAATTGAAAAGCATTTCATCCGGCTACGCATCGCTCTCGTATGAAATTCTGCCGGAACGGGTTGCGGATGTCGTCCGGCTCGACGTGCTTGTCGCCGACGAGCCGGTCCCCGCATTTGCGCGCGTGGTTGCGACGCGCCGCGTGCAAGAAGAAGCGGAGAAGATGGTTGAGAAATTGCACGGGCTCCTGCCGAAACAGCTCTTCGTGACGAAGATACAGGCGAAGTCGGCCGGGCGCATCATCGCAAGCAAAAGCCTTTCCGCCATGCGCAAGGACGTCACAGGTTACCTTTATGGAGGGGATGTTACGCGCAAGAATAAACTTTTGGACAAACAGAAACGAGGAAAGAAAAAACTGCTCGAACGCGGAAAAGGGAAAGTAAATATTCCCGAAGAAGTCTTTATGAAAATGGTGCAATCGAGCGCTGAATAAAGAGAATTGGTATACTGGAGCGATGCGCGCGAAACAATGGCGGCAAGGTTTTCTTATCGTGGTCTTGTTGCTCATGTCTTTTTGGCTCCTCACACTCATTTGGGGATTGGCAGGGAAGGCGCAGATAGCGGTGACGCAGGCGAACGAGGAGAAATGGCAGTATCAAGCGCTTGAAGAGCGTAAGGCTATGCTTCAGGCGAATGTAGCCGTGCTCCAAACGGATCGCGGACGAGATGCTGCGATTCGCACCGCATTTGGGGTTGCGCGGCCCGGAGAAGAGGTTATCGTAGTGGTGCCGCCCTTGCCGGCGACCACGACGCTTCCTCTCACGTGGTGGCAAAAAATATTGAGTTGGTTTTGAAATGCGGAATTGGTTTAGTGGTAGAACAGTTGCTTCCCAAGCAACGGGCGGGAGTTCGATTCTCCCATTCCGCACTCGTCTTTCTGTGGATAACTCAGCGTGCTATACTCTCCCAATAACAAACAGCATATGGACAAAACCGTCACCATCTACAGCACGCCGACTTGCCACTTCTGCCAGATGAGCAAGGATTTCCTGAAGGAGAAGGGTATCACCTATACCGAGTATGATGTCGCGCACGACCTCGAGAAGCGTCAGGAAATGATACAGAAGTCCGGTCAGATGGGCGTGCCGGTCATATTCGTCGGCGATGAAATGATAATCGGCTTCGACAAGGAAAGGCTCGCCTCCACCCTTGGCGTCGCCGCGTAGCGTTTCGCCCTCTTAGTTCAATGGATAGAACGGCCCGCTCCTAATGGGCTGATGTCAGTTCGATTCTGGCAGAGGGCACAAATGCCTTGTATTGGAGGTGCTAGAATATTCGACATATGGACCCGGAACTGAAGCGCTCGATTGATGAGATTCACGCGCTGGTGAAAGATAATCACCAAATGCTTCGCTCTATCAGGCGCCATCAGTGGTGGAGCTTCATGACAACCTTCATATTCTGGCTAGTCGTTCTGGTAGCCCCGTTCTATCTCTATCAGCAATATGTGCAGCCGCTCGTCGCGAGATTTGCAGCACCCGGTACTACCACGAGCGGCTTCAATCTGCCGACTTCCGCCGATGTGCAAAAGCTGATAAACTCTTTCAAGACAGGGCAGTAGGTCTTGTCATGCTTGGATAGCTCAGTTGGTAGAGCATCGCCCTGAAGAGGCGGGGGTCCCCAGTTCGAGCCTGGGTCCAAGCACAGATTATGTGGAGAAAGATATTCGCGTGGATAAGCAAGTACGAGAAGCATCTCTCCGCGTTCGCGATGATTGCGGGGTTTGTCGCCGACAATCTTTTGTTCGTCCGCGTCGACCTTGTGCAGACGCAGATACTTTTCGCCGGATACGCGGCCGCCTGCTTCATCGCAATTCCGCTTCTGCACTGGATTGAAATGCGGGCCGGGCGTGCGGGAGGAACAATGCCGCGCTGGCGCTTACTGCTTCCTCTCGTGACCCAGTTTGCGCTCGGCGGGTTCTGGAGCGGTTTCGTCATCTTCTATGGGCGTTCGGCCGTCCTCGGTGCGTCGTGGCCGTTTCTCCTTTTCATCTTTCTTATATTCCTCGGCAGCGAATATTTTCACCAGTATCACGCGCGGCTCGTCTTCACGAGCATCTTATTCTTCTTCGCTCTCTATTCATACGCGATTTTTGCAGTGCCGATGTATACCGGCACTGTCGGAACGCTGACTTTTCTCGAGAGCGGGGTAGTGGCGGTAGGCGTCTTCGCACTCTTTACTATCCTTCTGCGCATAGTTGCGCGAGAGCGTTTCCTCACTGACGTCTGGCGCATTCGCGTCGGCGCGTTCGGGGTGCTCGTCATTATGAATGTATTCTATTTCACCAATATTTTGCCGCCTCTCCCTCTTTCGTCAGCGGCAGCCGGCATTTACCATTCGGTGTGGCATGTTCCGGGCAATTATCTGGCGACGAGCGAGACGAACCCGTGGCAGGTACACTATCTCGGTTTCGCGCCCACTTTACACGTGGTCCTCGGGGAATCGCTTTCCGCATACAGCTCCATCTTCGCGCCGACAGCGATTATGACGACGATTGTGCACCGCTGGCAGTGGTATGACTCGGTACAGAAACAATGGGTAACGAGAGCGACCATCAGCTATTCAATTGCCGGTGGGCGCGACGGCGGCTATCGCGGATACTCAACTGTGTTCATGAACTCTATGGGGAAGTGGCGCGTCAATATAGAAACGACCGACGGTCGTCTCATAGAACGCCTCTCATTCACGGTAGTATCGACAACAGAGCCGCCTGTTCTGACGGCGGTTACGCTGAATTAGCCTGCTTTTACGCGCAATTTAGTCTGGCGAGCTTTATCAAGTTTCGGCAAAATGATGGTCAGAAGGCCGTCTTTAGCGCTAGCAGAGGATGCTTCCACATCAACTTCCTGCGGGAGCATGATGGCGCGTGTAAATGAGCCCCAGAAAAGTTCGCGCGTAAAATAATCGGGACCGGACACTTGTTCGCGCTCCATCCTCGAACCTCCTATCTCGACTCTATCGCGGCTTATGGAAATACTAAGTTCATCGGGGCGCACGCCGGCGACGAATGCGCGGATAATGAGGTCACTGCCGGTCTGGTGTACGTCCACCGGCAGTTGGCCCTCCATTTCGGCAAGGTCGTCATCAAGCGGCGCCGGACGCACCGTGGTCTCGCTTGCGCGCGAGCGCGTTTCTTTCCGTCCCGGCGTTGTCGGTACGGACATCTCATCGTCAAAGGAATCGAAAGTATCGTCGGCGGTAGTGTTGCCGGAGAGACGATCGAAGAAAGAGCGCTTCATGTTCATAGAGAGAATGGGTTTTTAGCAATAGTACGATACTGAAAATATTTTAGCACCTCGAACGTCGCGAAAAAGACAACAGCGACCATCCAGATGAGGAAGAACGCAGCCAGTTCAGTCGCAGCACCTTCGGTAATAATAAGCGCGTTGAACGCAGTATGCAATGCGATGGCGAGGATAAGTCCGAGTGCGGCGGCAGAGGTGCGTCCGACCGGATGATAATTCGTGGAAAAGGCGAGTGCGAAACCGATGGACGCTGAAGAGATGACATGCACCAGCGTGGAGCCAAGGAAACGCAAGTCGCCGGTAAATATGCCTAAAGCAAAGCTGCCGGCGGAAATCGGGGCGAGCAGAAAAAGCATATTTTCCGCAGCAGCGAAGCCGAGCGCCACCGTAATCATATAAATGACATAGTCGGGAGTCTCGTCGACGGCGCCCCGCCAGAGGATGAATATTGCCGCCATGGTGTATTTCAAAACCTCCTCAACAAGCGCCCACGCGGTCAGAATGGACCCATTACCGATGAGATGCGCCTTTGCATATTGCTCGAGAGGAAGCGCGATGGGCACGGCCAGCATGCCCGTGATGAAGGCGAATGCGATAAGTGTTTTCGGCTCGGGATGCTGGGCATCTTCCTTCAGGAGAAAATAGAGCCAAATGAAAGATGGCAGAAGCCCGCCGAGAAATGCGTAGCCGAGCGTGGTGGAGGTCACGTGTTTATTGTAGCAGGCCTACGCAGGCCAGCGCGCGACCATGAGGAAAGCCGCTTCTTTGGCGGGCATCGACTGGTAAATTTCTTCGGTGATAAACGGCATGAAAGGGTGGAGGAGGTGGAGCGTGCGGTCAAGGAGCGTGACGAGGAGTTGCGCGCGCGAAGCGCGCGCGCCCTGGTCTGCGCCGGAGAGTATCGGTTTTGATTCTTCCAAAATTTTATCCGCGAACTCGTGCCACACGTAATGATAAATCTTTTCGGCTGCCATATAGATGCGAAACTCCTCTATATCAATCGTGACATCTTTTGTGAGTACCTCGTGGGCCGATAGAATTTCTGTATCCGCTGTTGAAAGTGGG
This sequence comes from Candidatus Parcubacteria bacterium, assembly GCA_024654305.1. GTDB lineage: Bacteria > Patescibacteriota > Minisyncoccia > Phycocordibacterales > Phycocordibacteraceae > C7867-001. Next base: position 8,347 of record JANLIU010000026.1, on the reverse strand, counting down.
GCAGATATATCGACTTCTTGTGTGTTATCTAAAATGAATCGCGCGATGTTCCAGAGCTTGTTCGCGAAATGCTTATAACCCTTCACCTTGCTCTCGTCGAAACTAATATCACTGCCGATCGCAGAGCCGACCAGAAGTCCCATCCGGAGCGCATCCGCACCATACTTGTCGATCATATCGAGCGGGTCGACGCCATTGTCGAGTGATTTACTGAATTTCCGTCCCTGTTTGTCTCGGACCACTCCATGGATTAGCACGGTCTTGAAAGGAACCTGTCCGAGATGGAATCCGCTCATGAGTATCATGCGCGAAACCCACAAGTTGAGTATCTCGTATGCCGGCGACATGAAAGAGGTCGGATGAAATGTTGAGAGATCTTTTGTTTTCTCGGGCCAACCGAGCGTCGAGAATGTCCAAAGCGCCGAGGAGAACCATGTATCGAGTACGTCCGGGTCCTGAGTCCATCCCTCCCCGGACGGCGCTTTCGTCCCGACGTAGATCTGCTCCCCGCCGTACCAGACGGGGATGCGGTGACCGAACCATATTTGCCGACTGATGCACCAGTCGCGCAGATTATCGATCCAATGGAAATACGATTTTCTGAATCCTTCCTGCGGCATATGCACGGCATCGCTCTCGACCGCTGTATGCATAAGTGCCTTGAGTGTCGTCGTGCTGCCACTCGCAATGCCCGGAATCTCGGAATGCGAGATGACGAACGGCCGGTCGACATCAACGAACCATTGGAGTTTGATCTGCGGTTCGATGATGCCGCCCGTGCGTTCGGCCGTGGCGATGTTGTGTGTGTAGGGTTCTTCTTTTACCAACAGACCTTTCACGCGCAGTTTCTCGACGATTTTATCACGCGCTTCAGTGATCTTCATTCCGGCGAACTCACCGGCGATAGGGAGGAGTTTGCCGTACTCATCTATGATCTGCTCTTTGTCGAGCTCGCGCCGTTCGGCGATATCGAAGTCGATCATGCTGTGCCACGGCGTGATGGTCATGACACCCGTGCCGAATTCCATATTGATGGATTCATCTTTCACGACCGTCGCGGTGATGGGGCCATTAATCCATTCGAGCTCGATCGTCTGCCCATCTTTCCATTCTTCGTACCGTCGGTCATCCGGATGCATCACGACATATTTGTCGCCGAATTTTGTTTCCGGACGGGCGGTGCCGATGGTGAATGGACCGTACTTTAAATAATAAAAGGTCGCCTTTTCTTCTTTATACACAATTTCGTCATCAGAAATCGTCGTTTGTCCTTTTGGGTCCCAGTTGACGATGCGATGGCCGCGATAAATAAGACCAGCATCGTACATGCGTTTGAATGCTTCGGTGACAGCCTCATTGCGCTTCTCATCGAGCGTGTAGGCGTAGCGCGACCAGTCGAGCGATGCTCCCATCTTCCGTATTTGAGAGAGGATAGTGTTCTCGCTTTCCTTTGCGAATGCCGCCACACGGCGCACAAGTTCCTCGCGACCGAGGTCATGCCGATTTTTTCCTTCTTTTTTCTGGATGTCTTTTTCAACGCGCGATTGTGTCGCGATGGCGGCTGAGTCGGTGCCGGGAATCCAAACCGTGCGCTTCCCACGCATTCGTTCGTAGCGGATAACTGCGTCTTGAAGCGAGTCTTCATATGCGTGGCCTACATGAAGTTTCCCAGTGACATTCGGCGGTGGCAGCACAATGGAATAGGGAGGAGCATCCGATGGCGTTGCACCCTGCTTTACACATTCGTCGGGATTGAAAAGGCCGCTTTCTTCCCACGCGGCGTAGATGCGCGACTCGGTTCCGCTCGGGTCATAGGGCTTTAGGAATTTCTCGGGCATTGCCTATAAAATATAGCAAATTAAGGCTTTTTTGCGAGAGAAAGGTTCCCGTTTGCGATGATGTCAGTTATGAATTCCTTACGTAGAGCACGGTAAAAGCCGGCCAGCGCTATCATAATGGCGTTGTCGGTGGTCAATGCGGCAGAAGGGATACGAAACTGTACTGATGGACACGTCGTGTCCATCGAATGCGTGAATGCACGGCGGATGTGTGTGTTTGCCGAAACGCCGCCGCCGATGACGAGTGTTTGGGCGCCAGTTTCCTCAAGCGCACGCGAAGTTTTTTTCCATAGCACTTCTGTAACGGCATTCTCGAATTCAAGCGCCATGCGCGATTTTTCATCCTCGGTTATGTTCGGGTTGTCCTTTAGCAAGTACAATACTGCTGTTTTCAATCCTGCAAAAGAAAAATCACAGCTCGCCTCATTTATCATCGGCCGTGGCAGTTTGAATTCCAAGGTTCGACCTTGGGAACTTGCATTAAGGTTCGACCTTAAATCCTCGGCGAGGCGGGATATCTCGGGGCCGCCCGGGTAGGGGAGCGCGAGCATACGCGCGACCTTGTCGAATGCTTCGCCGACTGCGTCATCGCGCGTCCGACCGATGAGTTCGTACTGCAGCCATTCTTTCATCAGCACGAGTTCGGTGTGTCCGCCAGAAATAAGGAGCGCTAGCACCGGCATCTCTACGTTTTTGATTTCTAATTTTTCTGTTTGAGATTTGTTTGATGCTTGATTTTTGATGCTTGGTGCTTCTGGCTGCGCCAACGCAGCCAGTATGTGTCCTTCCATGTGATTCACCGCGACAAGCGGCTTGTCCCAAAGGAGTGCAAGTGCTTTTGCGAAATTGATGCCGACCCAGAGCGCCGGTTCAAGACCGGGGCCGGCGGTCACGGCTATCGCATCGATTGCAGGCGGCTCGCATTCGGAAACGAATTCAAAAAATTGTTCTTCAAGACCGGGCTCGCGTTCAAGAATTTTCGTGATTGCCGACCGCGTTTCCTCTGAAATAACTTGTGCATCTTCGTGCAAGAGTTCCGCTTCTTCAAGTGCCGCTTCAAGAATTGGCACGAGATTTTTCGCGTGCTCGCGCTTGGCGAGCGCAGGGAAAACCCCGCCGTACTCTTTATGTATCTCTATCTGCGAAAGGAGCGTATTCCCGAGTACGGTAAAAGAGGCTCTCTCTTCGTTGCCTTCAGCCTCCACTATGGCGATGGCGGTCTCGTCGCAAGAAGTCTCAATCGCGAGGATTTTCATGCTTCTCCAAGACGGTCCACGGGATAGGGTTCCCAAACGGAATCTCAAATCCAGAAGCGGCGGGATGACCGTTACCGCCGTATTTTTGCGCGAGCCTCGCGACGTCTACCGTGCCGTCACTGCGCAGAGATACGCGGAGGCCTTCTGCGTCTGCTGAAACGATGATCGCAATCGGTGGTTTGAGGCGCGCAAGCCGGTTCCCAATATCGCTCGTGAATTCGCCAGAAGCGCCGACCAGGTAGCACTCGTACCCCTCGAAGCTGACGGTCTCGGCGTGGTTGACGCCATGCACGACGACGTGTTCATGATACTGAGCAAACAATTTTCCAGTCTCCACAATACGCGCGCGTTCAGCAGGATTTTCCAGCTCCGCGACGAAGGTATCCCACTGCGCAGTATTCTCCTCATCAAGAGACGCGAACGAGCGTGACAGCGTGTATACGTAGGCAAGTACTTCTCGAGCATTCGGTAGATCAAAACGATATAAATCGCCGGTCTCTACATACTTCAGGAGCATCGGCACGGGGACATCGGGGTGGAAGTAGCTCCATGCAATCGTCGCACCGGAATGATTCGTATCAAAGATGCCCGGGAACTTTGCCGCGACATCGCGGACGCCTTCATGATGGTCAAGTACGGTTATTGATTTTGCGGTTTCGGCCAACTGATCCATAGCGGGTTGAGGGTAACAGAAATCAATCAGGTATATATCTTTGTCATTGAGATTCTCCGGTATAGGTTTTCCGTGTTTCAGCGGTATGTATTCGGCCGTATCGCCGAACTTTTTCCACGCGGAATAGGCGCCGCCGAAGCCGTCGGGACAGCCGCCGTGGTAGAGCACCGCGATTTCCTTATGGTGCTCGTGCATGGCTTCAGTCTAGCGCATAAAACGCACATAGATACCGGCAGGGATGACGCGGTCGGAAGATGCCTCTTTAATATGCAGTTCGCCGCACTCGCCGCCGGTCTCGCCGAACGTGCTCTCAACCGCCTGTGCGAATGAGCGCGGGGCATATCCGGCGGCGTAGCCGTTTATAAGGAAGAACGAGCCAGATTTGTCCGAGAGAATTTCTTTGAGCGCTGCAAGCAGTTTCGGCAGGTCCTCTTCTATCTTCCACACCTCGCCTTTGGCGCCGCGGCCGAAGGCGGGGGGGTCGAGGATGATGCCATCATATTTTGCACCGCGGCGCACTTCGCGTTTTACGAACGCAAGAGCATCATCAAGTATCCAACGTATTTTGTCCTTGGAAATGTTTGAGAGCCGAGCGTTCTCGTGCGCCCAATCCAAGGATTGTTTTGAAGCATCCACGTGCGTGACCGAGGCGCCGGCAAGCGCGGCAGTCATGGTCGCCGCACCCGTATAGCCGAAGAGATTCAGCACCTTCATCTCGGGGCGGACGACCTGTGTAAGCCACTCCCAGTTCGGCGCTTGCTCGGGGAAAATGCCGGTGTGCTTAAAATTCGTGAGACGTGCGATGAGCGAGAGACCGGTGCGCACGACTACCCACGAGTCAGGGACCGTCTTTTGTGTCTGCCATGAACCCTTCTTGTCTTTGAACATGAAGGTCGCGTGAGCATCATTCCAGAGCTCGTTCCGCCGCTTCGCCCAGAGTGCCTGCGTCTCGGGGCGACGGAGGATGATCGTCCCGAAGCGCTCAAGCTTCTCATTGTCGCCCGAATCAAGAAGCTCGTAGTCGCCACATGACTTCGCGATAAGGTGCTGGTCGCAATTTAATTTTTTTGTCATAAAGCTTCGGGATGCTTGCGCGACCACTCGTAGAAGACGATGGCTGCGGAGACCGCAGCATTCAGCGATTCAGTCCGTGGGTTCATGGGGATGGAAAGTGTCACGTCGCAGGCGACCAGTGTCTTCTCGCGAATACCCGCACCTTCGTTGCCGATGACGAATGCGGTCGGCGCATCAAATGCCTCCACACCGAGAGAAGTCTTGCCGTCCATGGCGAGTCCGTATATCCAGAAGCCTTTATCTTTCAGCATTTTGAGCGTGTTGTTCACATTGCCGATGGAAACGAGCGGGACGCGGAACACCATGCCGGCAGAAGTCTTCACGACCGCTCCAGTCACGCCGGCCTGATTGTGTTCGGGAATAAGAACGCCGGCGAGACCGAAGGCGGCGGCGGAACGGATGATGGCGCCGACATTGTGAGGGTCTTGCACCTCGCCCAGTACCGCGACCGCCGGATTTTTTTTCACATCCAACGTTTTCAAAAACTCATCGAGCGAGATGAGCAGGGAAGCCGGGTCCATCGTGGCGATGACACCTTGATGTGCGGTGTCTCTGCCAACGAGCTCTTTGCCCTTGCCGGTCGCGAGTTCAGCGGTCGGGATATTATTTTTCTGAAGCAAGGCGCGCAGTTCAGTATCGCGCATGTCGCGCGCAAGGAACACTTTGCGAATGACTTTCGGCGCGTTCGCAAGTGCCTCCACGAGCGCGTGCTTGCCATATATATAAATCTTGCCGCCCGCAACAGACTTCCGGTGTGAGGGGGCTTTCTTTTCGTATTTTGAATGACGTTTTGGTTGCATGGTGCGCGGTGTAGGGATCGGACCTACGACCTCGTCGACGTCAACGACGCGCTCTACCAACTGAGCTAACCGCGCGTGAGAGGACTATACCACGACATAACTTCGCTCGGAAGACGAGGATAAAAAACGCGCATCCCGAAGGATGCGCGATGTAGTGCGGTCTCTGCGTTATCCGCGGATGGGCAGACCTTCGCTCTCCATGAGCTCCGGCCAGTCCATAACGTGCCTATGTCGTGGGTTGTCCGCTGACGCGGGCTTTTCCTCCTTGTTAGCACTTACCGCCTCTGTAAGCGGCCGCACGAGGTTGTCGATTATGTCTTGATTAATCACACTCACTCCTAGGTTGGGAAAGAACAAATAACAAAAAGACCACCACTGGTCTTTTTGTTATGCGCATTATAACTTGCCATCTCTTGAAAAGCAAATCTCAGATTTGTGACCCCACGGGGAATCGAACCCCGATTTACGCCGTGAAAGGGCGCTGTCCTAACCGTTAGACGATAGGGCCGTCTCAAAACCTTATCATTTTCGCCACGAAATGCTAGGATTGCGAGCACGGGAGAGGTGGCTGAGTGGTCGAAAGCACCGGTTTCGAAAACCGGCAAGGGCGAAAGCTCTTCGTGGGTTCAAATCCCACCCTCTCCGCCGAGATTTTTAACGAACGAAGTGACTATAAAAATCCACCACAGGAGTACTTCCATTTTTCTAACACGGAGTACCGCGTAGAAAAATTGGTCGCAAGTGGGGTTGTGTAATCGCAAGCCCCCGCAAAAAGAAACTTCCCGTTCGGACAGGGCCGCGCCGCGAAGCGGCGCGGGCTGGGCAGGGGAATGCATTGAAGAATGGAATGGAGCGGCAGGGCGAAGGGCGGTTTGGTCAAAATAGGAAAAGCCCCTCACGCTATGAAGCAATGAGGGGCTCACGCGCAAAAACCGAAAATTCAACGCCACCGATTCTTGTCCACTCGAATGGCCACGGGGCCGTTGAGAGGAACGAGTATCCCGATGCCGGATCTCCACTTGCCGAAGCCGAAGCGTCTGTAGAGGTAGCGAGCGGTGGTGAAGTTATCGCTCTCCCGGGTGTAAAGCGTGCCCATGAAGAGTGTCTTCTTGCCTTCGCATTCCTTCGGGATGCAATCAGGATTGGCGAGGAACCAGTCGAGCAGATTGGCATTCCAGACGTTCTGATCTTCTACGTTTCGTTGAAGTCCGAAGCCCCACTTGTTGTACCCCGGATCAAACAGCTTGAACTCCGAGGGGTCCCACCTGAATTTGCCGCCGCCTGTCTTGTGGCTTGCCACAGTCCAGCCTTTTGGCACGAAAGGATCTACGTCCAGGTCAATAACATACTCCCACTCCTTCCGTTCTGTGGAACACGCCAGACGATGTTGCACGGCTTTGATCATTCCAGAGCTCATGAGCATCATGGCGCAGAACACGGCCATGGATATCAGGGGAATTAGTCCGGGCGTGCCGTATTTCTCCCAGAGAGTCTGACCTTGCGGTGCCATTAGAGCAAGACTTGCTATAACGGCTATGCTGCAAAGAAACCCGCCCATGTTCAAGTACAAGCACTGCTTCCGAAAATGTTCCCGGTACAGCAACACATCTTGATCTACGGTATCCCGATCGAAGTCCATGATTCATCTCCTAGGAAATGCTCTTCAAACATCAAAGAGCTAGTTAAACAACTGTTGCGATTATACAGCAGAAATGACACCAATGTCAACTCGCGGGATTCTCCGAATCACGTATTTTCTCAAGCTCCTTAATCCAACGATTGAAATTAAACTCACGCATTCGTCCCATAACATGCCGCTCAAGGAATTGCCGTTTCGGATCAACACGTTCATCAGCATTTACTCCGGTATCAACGAAAAATACGCGTTGACCATTTTCGTCTGGAGAGTCACTAATTAAAATGTTAGTCGTGTAGCGCGAGTTACCAAAGGTATTTCCATATCGCTGAGCATCAGCGTCGGCTGTACCTGCCGTGCCGAAGTCGGGCTTAAGAGATTTCTCCTCGCGAGTTTGTTGAAGAATCGCTATCGCCTCATGTGCAAATTCTATAAGCTGCTGGATGACAGCAGGATCTTTGTATAGTTCCTCATTAGATATCTGATCGATAGTCCTACCCTTGAGAAAATGCTGAATGGCAAATGCTTGCGGTGCACTGTCAGGTGTCATTCGAGCTTTAAAATAAAGTGTCTCTGGAACGAACTTTCCGAATCCAGGGAATGCTTTGAGAAAGTCATAAAACTCTTTGCTTTTGCGCATTTCCTCGTCGCTAGCAAACGCTTCCCGACGATTTTGTTTGAGAGCGATGGTATACCCTTGTTCCTTTGAGTCTTGAACATCGGTTCTATAAACACTTGATTCGCCGCTTTCGGCAATATGTTTTTGGTCGTTAATTTTCAGAGGAAGCTCATTTTTCTCGGGTATACGTGGTGATATTCGTTCAAAACTCATGATGGAAGTATAACCCAAATCGTCCGGGCTTCGAATCCGAACGGCTCATTTCTTCGGCAGGATATTCCAGAGCCTCGGGTCTTCGCCGCCGTCGATTTTGAAAAGCGCCACGCCGCGAACGCCGAGTTTTTTGGCAAGGGTTATCTTGTCACTGATCGCATTTGCATCACTCCACCAGACGATATGCAAAGGGTCCGGTATGGCGCTTGCCGTCTGAGGCGTCGTCGTCGGATAATAT
>JANLIU010000022.1 GCA_024654305.1 Candidatus Parcubacteria bacterium | reverse complement strand
CCGTCCCGCGATACGGATAATATGGACCTCACGACCGAAAGAAAGCCGAAGCGCGATTGGTGGCAAAGAGGAAGAGCCTTTGACCTCTGGTCGATTCCTCATTTTCTCTTTGGTATTCTCATGGCGTTCATACCGTCACTGACGGATATATCGCTTCTTACGACATTTGCACTCACTATCATCCTAGCGATGCTTTGGGAAATTTATGAAAAGTTCGTTGGGATTAAAGAAACCATTCAAAACAGTCTGCTGGACATTATCTTGCCCATCGTCGCCTTCACACTGACCTCCTACCTGCTCAGTATCTATTCGTTCCGCTCCGACGAACTTCTGGTAGCCGCAATCGCCGTGTTCATCCTTTACCTATTCACCAACCTTTCCGGCTGGCTCGCGTATCGCCGCCGCAACCGCAACTTCACGCATTGATTCGGCGTCCCCAAGGGAAGGCGTTGCTCTGGGGGAGCGACACCGCTATGATAGGGGCAATGCTCACACCTCCAGCCGCAGCTCATGCACTCCTTTTTGCCTCCGGCGAACCGCTTGAAAAAAAGCAGCTTGCGAAGCTTCTGGACATCAAAGAATCGGAAGTCCCATTCGTGCTGAAAGCGCTCACTGACTCGCTCAAGAATAGCGGCGTTGTTGTTGTTGAGACCGATACTGAAGTAGAGCTCCGCACCGCCCCGGAAGCTTCGGTTATCGTAAAGAAGCTGCATGAGAGCGAGCTCGCGCGCGACTTGGGCAAAGCAAGCCTTGAAACGCTCGCCGTCATTGCGTATCAGACCGGCACCACGCGCGGCGAAATTGATTGGGTGCGCGGTGTTAATTCGTCGACATCGCTTCGCACGCTTCTCATGCGCGGTCTCATTGAGGGAAGGGAAGACGAGCGCGATAAACGCCGCACCCGGTACAGTCTCACCACCGAAGCGCTCGCACATCTCGGCATCAAAAATGCATCGGAACTGCCGCGAGCCAAAGAGCTCAGTGCCGCAGCGGGAGATATCATCAAAGAAGAATCTGCGGCGGAAGCGTCTGTATAACTCATGAACTCTGCTGACCTCCAAAAACTTGCCGAACATACTCGCTCCATGCGCGAGGTCGGTGTTGCTCTCCTTCTGGCGTCAGGATTCTTAGCTCTTTTCCTCTTCACACCACTAGGTCCGAAAGAAGTTCCTGCTCCGGTCGTAGTGGCACCGGCCATTCCGGACGCATTCGCGAAGATATCGATAGATGCGAAAGCGGCTGTCGTATACGATGTAACGACTAAACAGATTTTGTATGCGAAAAACGACAATGCACAACTTCCGCTTGCATCCCTCACAAAACTTCTGACCGTGTACGCGGCGCTCGCCGAACTTTCACCGACCACGCCGATAACGATACCCACCGATGCTACGCGTCTTGATGGACCGCACGTGTTCAATGCCGGACAAACATTTGCCCTGAACGACCTTGCGCGCCTCACGCTCACTGCTTCACTGAACGACGGCGCTGCCGCCATTGCCGAAGCGGTTGCTGAACGTCAGAATCTCTCGCAAAGCGATATGCTCGCCGGCGCCGCCTCCTCACTTGGACTTTCTCAAACGTATGCGGTGAACGGCAGCGGGTTGGATGTAAATACGGCGATTTCCGGTGGATATGGTTCCGCTCGCGATCTCGCCATACTCGCCGGCGAACTTGTTCAACAGGCGCCCGATATTGCCGCCGCAACGACGGAAAATTTCGCCCAAGCCATGTCTCTCGGAGGGACTTCGTTTACCGTAAAAAATACGGATCCCATGGTCGGTATTATTTCGCGACTGCTGCTCTCAAAAACCGGGTATACCGATCTCGCCGGCGGCAATCTCGCACTTGTCTTTGACGCCGGCATAGGGCACCCCATCGCGGTCGTTGTACTCGGTTCTTCGCAGAAGGCACGCTTTACCGACGGCTCGGCACTCGTATCGGCGACACTTGCACACTTCGCAGGCGTAGCGTCTCTTTGAACATCATGATTACGTCGAATATCATCAAAGTATTCATCCCCGCCACGGCCTCGTTTGCCGTGGGAATTCTATTAGCCCCGATCCTCACTCATTATTTGTACAAATATCGGGTATGGAAAAAAGTGGCGAGCAAGACGTCTCTTGACGGCACGCCCGCAACAGAATTTGAGAAGCTCCGTGCGACGGTCCATACCGGAACCGAAACCTCAACGCCAAGGATGGGCGGCATTCTTATTTGGGTGAGTGTGACATTCGTCACGCTTGGCGCCTGGCTCCTCGCCCGTCTCGTACCCATTCCACTCACCGAAAAGCTTGATTTCCTCAGCCGTAGTCAAACCTGGATACCGCTCTTTTCTCTTC
>JANLIU010000002.1 GCA_024654305.1 Candidatus Parcubacteria bacterium | reverse complement strand
GATCTCTTGCGCAAAGGGCAGGCGTCACGCATTCTTATTGAGATGTAGCATATGAAGACTCAACTTGAAGCGTATAAACGAATGCTCCTCGTGCGTGTTGCGGAAGAGGAATTAGTTAAGCTGTATCTGGATCAGAAAATATTCAGCATGGTCCACTTCTATGTCGGACAGGAAGCAGTTGCGGTTGGCGTGTGCAGCCAGCTCAGCTCCGAGGACAAAGTACTCTCTACGCACCGCTCGCACGGACATTATCTCGCCAAAGGAGGGAATTTGCGCCGCATGGTCTGCGAGCTCCTCGGCAGGGGAAATGGCGTTGCGCGCGGCAAGGGCGGTTCCATGCACATGATAGATACATCGGTGAATTTCGTCGGCTCCACGCCCCTTTTGGGGAGCGCGGTGCCGCTTGCCGCCGGTGTTGCATTTGAAAAAAAATATAATAAGCAGAAGGGCGTCGCCGTCGGTTTTATGGGAGACGGCGCTTCGGAAGAAGGGGTCGTGTACGAAACGTATAATCTCGCCGCGCTCTACAAACTTCCTGTGTTGCTCGTCATAGAAAATAATTCGTGGTCGGTCAATTCCAATATAACGGATCGCCGTGGCGAAAAATATGATATCAAAACGATAACCAAGGGATTCGGCCTCTCGTACCTGCGCGCAGACGGCAACGACTTCCGTGATGTTTCAAAGAAAGCCGCGACCCTTCTTAAAGGTGTGCGGGCGGGGGAAGGTCCTGCGGTGCTTGAATGTATGACCTATCGCCACATGGCACACAGCACACCGCTTATGGACGATAAACATGGTTTACGCAGAAAAGATACGCTCGACGAGCGGTTGAAGCGCGACAGCGTGAAGCTGATGAAGAAGTATCTTCTCGCCGATGGGGTAGCGGAGAAGAAACTACAAAAAGTTGAAGACGAGATACACACCGAAGTGCGGGAGGCAATTGAGTTTGCGAAGTCATCCCCCTATCCCGCGAAAAAGGAGATGTATACCGATATCTTTTATGTCTGATCGAATTATCAAATGTGCGGATGCGATACTTGAAGCGACCGACCAGGTGATGGCGAATGATCCGTCTGTGTACGTTATCGGGCTCGGCGTACCGCAGGGCGCCGCCGGTACGACGAACGGGCTGAAAGAGAAGTACCCGACGCGCATTTTGGAAACGCCTACTTCCGAAGCCGCTCTTACCGGGCTCGCGGTCGGTTCTGCCATTAGCGGTCTGCATCCCATCGTTCATCACGACCGCGTTGAGTTCAGTCTGCTCGCCGCAGACCAGATCTTCACCCAAGCGGCGAAGTGGAACTATATGTTCGGCGGCGGCGGTCCGGTGCCCATCATCTTTCGTATCGTGGTCGGCCGCCAGTGGGGCAATGGGCCGCAGCACTCCCAGGCGCTTTATTCGCTTTTCGGGAGCGTGCCAGGGCTCAAGGTCGTCGTGCCATCGTCGCCGTACATGGCGAAAGGACTTCTCGTTGCCGCCGCGCGCGATAAGAATCCGGTTGTCATGCTTGAGTCGCGTTGGCTCTACGGTATTAAAGAAGAAGTACCCGCAAAACTGTATGAAGTACCGCTTGATAAGGCGCACATTGTAAAGAAAGGGAGCGATGTGACGGTCGTCGGCTATGGCGATGCGCTCTACACGGCCCGCCGCGCGCTCGAGCTTTTGGGTACTGATGCTGCGAAAGTGGAGCTCATAGACCTCGTGAGCATCAACCCACTCGACTACAAAACCATACACGCCTCGGTGAAGAAAACCGGCCGTCTTATCACTGTTGATACGACCAACGGCGCATTTTCTGTTGGGTCGGAGATCATTGCGAGCGTGGCAAAAAATACCTCTCTTAAGCTCAAAGATGCTCCTGTCGCAGTGTCGTGTCCCGCCGTTCCGTGCCCGACCTCGCCGGCTTTGAGCGAGTTCTGGTATCCGACGAAGGTTGATATTGCCAACGCCATACTCAAAATGTTCGGGAAGTCGAAA
>JANLIU010000072.1 GCA_024654305.1 Candidatus Parcubacteria bacterium | reverse complement strand
CTACGCAAGCGGTGTGTGATTTTGGAGCACGCGTCGACCTCCCCTGCGGGAGGTCGCGCTCACTCTCGGCTCGCAAATTTTCGCGCAGCCCCCTCTGGCACAAAAATTGCCATGCTGCTTCGCCTCCGAGAGTCTCCAAAATCACACACCACTTGCTTGTGCTACCATGCGCCCATGGCAATCGTCATTGTGGGGCTCGGAAATCCGGGGAAGGAGTACGAAAAGACGCGGCACAACGCGGGGCGGAACGCGGTGGAGCTCGTCGCGAAGAATGGAGACTTTGACGATTTTGTTTTTAATAAAACTTCCAACGCACTCGTTGCGAAAGGCGCGATAGAAAAAGAAAATGCGACCTTGGTCTTGCCGGAGACGATGATGAATCTCTCGGGAAAAGCGGTCGCGGCATTCGTGAAGTCGCCAAAGGCGGCGAAAAATCTTTTGGTGATACACGACGACTTGGATTTGCCGGTCGGCACTATCAAAATGGTGTTCGGTCGCGGGAGCGGTGGGCACAAGGGCGTGGAGAGCGTGATGCGCGCCATCAAGACGAAAGACTTTGCACGACTCCGCATCGGCATTTCAGCGGCAGGGAAGAAGAATCAGGCGAAAAAAGTGCAAGGTGAAGAAAAAGTAATCAAACTTGTTATCGGTAAATGGAAACCGAGCGAAGAAACCGCCGCGAAGAAATCGATCAAAAAAGCTGCCGAGGCCGCCCGCCTCTTCGCGGACGAAGGCATTGAGTCCGCAACGATGTTCGCGAATACGCGCTAAAATTGAAAATGGCGGCCACTGCGCTAGCATACTCACATGAATACTAAACTCGCATTCGGTATCGGAGTTCCTGTTCTGGTCATTTTTATTGCGGGAGGAATCTATCTGTATTCGCCAACACGAGATAATTTCATAAAACAGAAACCCGCTGGATAGCGGGTTTCGGAAAAGATGTGTGGTTATTTGGTACAAGATTTTGACCACTGCGCTCGGCGCTGTTGAAGTAACGCCGGAGAATCGCAACCAGCTCGAGCGAAACAACGTTTCTGGGGCAGGCCTCCCTTGCAGAATTCTTGCAGTTCCTGAGTTTTTATTTGCTCCCAGATGATGGATGGGTCAGCTTTCGCCGCCCTGACATCTTGAAACATTGGTTCTGTCACAGCTACGCCAAAAAAGAACAGCAGTAAGTACTCCATACGGTCTCCAGTCCTGTAAAATACGTACGATTCAAAATATACAACATTCTTTACAAAATAACAAGGAATCAGAGGTGCCGTTAGGCGCTGCATTTTGGCAACGCAAAAACACTTTCATAATGAAAGTGTTTTTGCGTTCAAATCTATATTCTATATTCCACCTTCTATATTCTGTTCATCACTTTTTCTTCCCGGAAAAAGTCAGCGTCATACGCTGTTCCTTCGGTTCGAAGAGAGAGATGGTGAACGGGTAGGTCTTCCCGAGCTCGAGCGCCTCGCGCAGTGCGGCTGGCGATTCGAACTCGCTCACGTGCACCAGACCCGCGACGCCTTCCTCGATGGAAGCCAGCGCGCCGTGCTTGTTGTACTTGATGATGACGCCCGGCACTTCCATATCTTTCTTGTAGCGAGCGGCGGCGGTGTGCCACGGATTCTCTTTCAAAGCCTTGATGGAGAGGGAAATCTTTCCTTCCTTTATCTCGATGACCTTCACTTTCACCTTATCGCCAACTTTGAAGAGCGCGTGCGGATCTTCCACGAGGCCCCAATCAAGTTCAGAGATGTGCACCAGGCCTTCGAGTCCCGGCTCGAGCTTCACGAAGACGCCGAAGTCGACAACGCCGGTCACTTCGCCATCGGCAGAATCGCCGACCTGATATTTATCAATGAGCGATGCCTTCTCTTCGGCCTCGTTGCCGGTGCGCTCCGAGAAGATGAGCTTGCCCTCCTTCGCGTCGGCGGTGATGATGCGCACCGAGAGCGGATGCCCGACGAGATTCATAAGTTCGCCGAGTATTTTGTCTTTATCTCCTTCCGGCACGCGCGGATAATGTTCCTTCGCGAGTTGGGAAGCAGGAAGGAATCCCTGAATGCCTTGCCAGGTGAGAATGAGTCCGCCTTTGTTCGCTTCCTCCACTTGAAGCGAGTATGGCGTCTGCGAGAGGATAGCAGTCTCGGCTTCGCCCCAAATGGCAGCTTGGCGCGCCTCCTTCAAGGAGAGCTCGATATAACCCTCGCGTCCGGCGGGGTCAATGACTTTTGCACTGATAGAGTCGCCCGGGTTCGCCTTGCGCAATACATCAGCGGCGTTGAGGTATTCACGACCGTAGATGAGACCGGTGCCGAACGGCGCGAGCTCGATATAGACGCGGCCGCGGTTCATCGCGATGATGGTGCCTTCCACGAGGTCACCGGTTGAGGGCGGCGTCGGGATGGAATCAAGTAGCCCCTGCATCGGGTGGCCTTCAGGTAGATGGATTGTTGGCAAAGGGATAGCCTTTACCTTCGTCTCTTCAGACATATATATAAAGCAGTGCGGATTTTCGAGAAGGGTGCTAGCTCCTTGCGAAGCGTAGTGTTAGCCACTTCCTAGTTCTCCTCACGCAACG
>JANLIU010000066.1 GCA_024654305.1 Candidatus Parcubacteria bacterium | reverse complement strand
TGCAAAGAAATAATATATTGGCCCCGTTAGAAATATGGCAACTAAACTTACACAAAAGAATAAACCGACCACGACCTCTCGTGAGGTAATTTCTAACGGAGTGGCCAACGCAACGCTCAAGAGCCATAATCAAACACCGCGCAAGGTCCGCTTGGTGACCGAGCTTGTTAAGGGCAAGAAGGTTGTTGCTGCGCTTGCGGCACTCGAATTTTTGCCGAAGCGCGCTTCAGAGACTATTGCGAAGCTCATCAAGAGCGCGGTCGCGAATGCAAAAGATCGCGGAGAGAATGTGGACGACCTCACCGTGCAGTCCATCATCGTGGAAAATGCCGGCATATTGAAGAAATATATGCCGCGCGCGTTCGGTCGTGCTTCCATGATACGCCGCCGCAAGAGCCGTGTCATAGTCAAACTAGGGACTAGCCACTAGCCACTAGGAACTAAATCATGACCCACATCGTACATCCTTACGCTCATCGCCTCGGCATCATCCGAGACTGGAAGAGCCGTTGGTTCGCCAGCGATAAAAAAATCTATCGTGATAACATCAAGGTAGACGAGACCATCCGCCGCTTCCTCAAGAAGCGTCTGCGCGGTACCTACACGAGCGGCGTTGAGATAGAACGCTCGGCGGGTGAACTGCGCGTCATCCTCTCCACCGCGCGCCCGGGCCTTGTTATCGGCCGTTCCGGCGAGAACGCCACGAAACTTCGCGCAGAATTGACTGAAGTAGCGCGAAAAGCCTCCCCGAATGCGCTTCCCGCCGGCAAGCAAGTCAAGTTCGATATCAATGAAGTGCGCCAACCGGAAACGGATGCGGCGGTCGTCGCGTACATGATCGCCGAAGGGCTTGAGAAGCGTATGCCCTTCCGCCGCGTGCTGAAATCGACGGTCGAGAAGGTCATTGCCGTACGCGAGGTCGAAGGCGTGCGCATCGCGCTCGCCGGGCGCCTCGGTGGCGCAGAAATGAGCCGCAAAGAGGAGATAAAGAAAGGTCGTATCCCGCTCCAAACCTTCCGTGCTGATATAGACTTCGCGCATGACGAGGCTAAGTTGCCGTACGGTGTCATCGGCATCAAGGTGTGGATCTTCCGCGGCAATGTCTATCAAGACAAGAAAGCGAAGGTCACGATGCCTGAGGCTTCGGCACGCGGCTAATATTTACGTATGCTGTTTCCCAAAAAAGTAAAACATCGCAAGTGGCAGACGCAACGCATGAGCGAGAAGCGCCTCAATCGCCCCGATACGCGTGGCATCACCGTTGCGTTCGGTTCGTTCGGTCTCAAGGCGCTCACGGCGGCTCGTGTGACGAGCAACCAAATAGAAGCGGCTCGCAAGGTGCTCACGCGCGCAACGGCGAAGACCGGCAAGCTCTGGATACGCATTTTCCCGGATCGACCGGTGACTATGAAGCCGGCAGAAGTGGGCATGGGTAGCGGCAAGGGCGATCCGAAGCACTATGTCTTTCAGGTGCGTCCGGGCCGCATTCTCTTCGAGATGGACGGTGTCGACGAGAAGATAGCGCGGGCGCATATGCGACAGGCGGGCATGAAGCTTCCGGTGAGGACGACTATCGTCACGCGCGGCTAATCATTGCTTTTTCTTCATTTCTATGACAAAAAAAGAAACAATGATAACAAGAACTGACGCGGAGCTTTCAAAGCTTCTTGCTGATACGCGCGAGGTGCTCCGCACCGAACGCTTTTCAGCTGCCGGCGCCCGTGCAAAGGAATCCAATTCCCCGCGCAAGCTCCGCGCTGTCATCGCTCGTGCGCTCACCGAACAGAGCCGACGTCTTTCAGAGTCGGCTTCCCGACCGGAAGCGTCGGGACACGCAACTGCATAAATTATGGAAACAAAAACCCTCCGCCCCCAAACGTTCGTCGGCACTGTCGTGAAGACGGCAATGAAGGATACCGCCACGGTCAAAGTTGACCGGTACGTGAAGAATGCGAAGTACAAGAAGTATTTCGTGCGTTCCAAGAAATATCTGGCGCATGATCCCGGCAACACTGTGAAAGTTGGCGATACTGTGACTATCGTCGCCACGCGTCCGATATCCAAACTGAAGCGCTTCAAGATCGTGGACCGAGGTGACTCCTCGCCGCGAGGTGTCTCCTCGGGAACGGCTGAATAATATGTTGCAGGCTCAATCCATCGTTACAGTGGCAGATAATTCCGGCGGCCAAGTCGCACGCATTTTCAAAATACTCGGCGGGAGTAAGCGCCGCTATGCGGGTATCGGCGACGTCGTCGTCGTTTCCATCCAGACTGCAGCCCCAAGGAAGGCGGTGAAGAAGAAAGATATCTTCCGCGCGGTCGTCGTGCGCACTGTCAATACGTTCGCACGCAAGGACGGCTCGTACATCCGCTTTGATGAGAACGCGGTCGTGCTCATCGAGAAGCAGGGAAAGGAGATGGGCCCGAAAGGGAACCGTATCTTCGGTCCGGTACCGCGCGAGCTCTCCGAGAAGGGCTGGCACAACATCGTCTCTTTAGCGCCTGAAGTCGTCTAATCCTATCAGTATGAAAATTAAAAAAGGCGACAAAGTACGTATTATTTCCGGCAAGGATAAGGGCAAGTCCGGCGTTGTTCTGCGTGCTCTGCCGAAGGAAGGCAAGATTGTCGTGGAAGGCGTCGCACTCTATAAGCGCCACCTAAAGGGCGGTGCGGGGAAAGTCGGTAGCATCGCAGAGCGCCCGCGCGCTATCGACGCGTCAAATGTCGCCCGCGTTGAAACGGTGAAGATACAATCGGCGCTTGATGCACCGGTTAAAAAGGCGAAGAAGACTGTTAAGCCAGCCGCAGGCGCAAAATAATAATTGCACATATGTCTATTACCAAAGAACGCCAACAGACCGCCTACCTCGCACTCGCGAAGGATTTTGGCTACACGAGCCCGATGCAGGGCCCGCGCATTATGAAAGTCGTAGTCTCAACCGGCGTCGGCAAGAAGCGCGATAAGAAACAACTCGAGCTCATTGAAGACCGTCTCGCGAAGATTACCGGCCAGAAGCCGGCAACGCGCGGCGCGAAGCAATCAGTCGCGTCCTTCAAAGTGCGCGAGGGCGACACGGTCGG
>JANLIU010000065.1 GCA_024654305.1 Candidatus Parcubacteria bacterium | reverse complement strand
GACGGCTTTTGCATGACAGGTCGTCATCGAGCGATAGCCGTAGCCAGGCATGAAGAAGTTCGGATGCACCTGCTTATTTATCCACACGAGTTCGCCGGTATTGCCGTGGCCGGTCGAGTGCACGTCACTCGAGCGATAATGAATGAGCGTTACATTGTGGCGATACAGATTGTCTTTTAATTTCTGTACAGCGATTTCATTGCCCGGGATGACGGAGGAGGAGAGCACGATGGTATCACGCTCGTTCAGCGTGATGTACTTGTTCTGTTTCGTTGACAGACGCATGAGCCCGCCGAATTCTTCGCCCTGCGCGCCAGTCGAGAGGATGACTATCTTGTCAGGCGGATACTTATCGAGCTCCTGTTCAGGAATGAACGTGTTCTTGCTGATCTTCAAGAGACCGGTTTTCTCGGCGATATCGAGATTGGTCTTAATCGAACGACCGACAAGGACGATTTTTTTATTGTATTTCTCCGCGGCCTCCATGATGTGTATCATGCGCTCGAACTGCGACGCGAAGGTGCCGATGATAAGGCGTCCCGAAACGGTCTTGATGATGTCCTCAAGTGTTTGGATGACGCGTATCTCCGGAATGGAGAATCCGTCCTTTTCGGCGTTGGTCGAGTCAGCGACGAGGAAGATGTTCTTGTCTTTGCCGAGGTCGCCCCATGTCTTTTGCTCGCGTTCGCTCGGGATGCCGTCATTGTGATCAAGCTTGAGGTCGCCCGAGATAACGACATTGCCCTGCGGGGTCTCTACCGAGGCGCCCATCGAGTCAGGTATTGAGTGCGTGACCGGGAAGAATTTCACGCGGGTCGAGCCGATAGTGACCGTCTGGCCGACTTCCACAACGACCATTTCTGACTTCGGTACGTCCGGGTACTCCTCTTGTCGTCGCGCGATCATTACTGATGTGAGGTTCTGAGTGTAGATGGGTGGCGTGCCGAAGCGGGGGAGGATGAACGGGATACCGCCGATGTGGTCGAGGTGTCCGTGTGTGATGACGACGCCTTTTACGCGGGCTGCATTTTTCTCCAGATACTTGGTGTTCGGGAGAATGTAGTCAACGCCGGGAGACGTGTCTTCGGAGACGAACTGGAAGCCGGCATCAAAGACAATGATGTCGCCGGTCGCGCCTATTTCAACTGCGACCATATTGCGGCCCACTTCTTCGACGCCGCCAAGCGGAATGATGCGGACGGTGGTTGGCCCCGCCGGCTCCGGATAATAATCCGCCGTGCGACTTACGCGCGATGGGTTAGATGCCGGACGGCGAAGTATGCGCTGAATGCGGCGCGTGGCGCTGCCGGGGCGCGCGGGTCCTCCGCGTCCTCCGGAGCGGTCGGGAGCGCGACTACCGCCTGACTGCGAGCGTCCTCGCTCAGGCAGGCGTTCAAATCGCCGCGGCGGTCGAGCGGAATTCGGTCGCATCTCTTGGGTTGGGCTCGGTCGCGTTTCCGGAGAGCGTCCCGGAGCAGGAGCCGGTGCTGGTGCTGATGTTGGATTCATATACTGTTAGTTTTAATCGGGCTGTTAAATGTGTTACACGGAACCCGTACGAAAATAAATTGATTTAGCGTCGCGCAAAAAATGGCCACACAGAATCGGTCGAACGATACCACGACGCAACCGTCGCAAAGCGATCTGCGGGTGTAATGATCTGTGGGAGGACAACGCCCCTCAAGTCGCTCGGCACTGCGTAGGTGAAATCAGGCGCATAAATGAATGCCGCCGGATAATCCGCAGCGACCGCGTCCTCTATCTTTTGGAGGTCAGCGGCGCGTGCCGACTGATCGCCGGTACTGCGTGCATCTTCAAGAAGAGAATCCACGGTCTTATTCGCATACAACGCGATGTTGAGCCCCGGATCGTTGCGTTCCTGCGAATCCCAGAAGGCGTAGAGGTCCTGGTCGCGACCGATGACCATGCCGTAGAGAAGCGCTTCATACTTGCGCGGACGAATGACGTTCTGCGAAAGATCGCCCGGTTCGTATAATTCTATGTCTACCGGAATGCCGAGTTGCTCCCAATCATTCTTCACGGCGCTCGCGACGTTTTTCAATTCAGGAACGTTGCTCGTGCGGATGATGATGCGGTCCAAGGTCTGCTTTGCGCCCGCATTCTTCCACACCCGTGCCGTTCCATCATACGACCATCCGGCCGATTGAAGCACCTTCGCGGCGGCCGTTGTTGGATCAGGCAATTGTGGTACCGGCGTCTGCTTCACGTTTTCTCCCGGCGGTACGGGACCCATGATAGCCGTCGCATATCCGCCGAGCACCGTAGCAACGATATGTTGTCGGTCGAGCGCAAGCGAGAGTGCTTTGCGCACTTCGGCGCGCGCGTACACCTGTTTCTCGCTTGGATTAAAGAACACGCCGAATACGCGGGCGTAGGGCGCGGTCAAGGATCCTTTCACCCCGACGTCATAGGCGCTTTCCACAGCGCCGCTTCGTACCGCCGCCACGAGATCTTCGGTGCGCGAATAGAAATCAAAACGGAGGCTGTCCAGATACGGGCGACCGAGCGCGTAGTGCGGATTTTCCGCGAGCGATACGCTTTTAATAAGTCCGGATGCATCACGCGAAATATCGACAACCTTGAAAGGACCCGCACCGATAGGATTCGTCTCGAGATTTGAGAATGGAAATTCTTCGTTGCTGATGTTTTGCCAGAGCCTTGAAGGAAGAATGCCGAGTGTGGTGAGACCGAGAAAAGGTGCGTACGGCTTCGCGAGCGTGAAGCGCACCGTGCGCGCATCATCCGCGATGACGCTCACGCCCGACCAATTCGCGAATTCAGGGCTTTTGAGCCCGGAATCCTGGGCTTTCCGAACAGTGAAGACTACGTCTTGCGCGGTCACGGGCGAGCCGTCTATGAACTGCACATCTTTTCGCAGAACGAATGTGTACGTTTTGCCATCAGGGGAGAGGGTATAACTCTCCGCGAGTACGGGCACCAATGAGCCGTCACCCGAGAGACCCATCAGACCGGCGTAGACTAGCGTGGACAGGTCGCGGTCAGCGTCGCTGATGGCAAGGAGCGGATTGATGAATTGCGGACTCCCAACTTCACCTTCGACAAGACTTCCGCCGTACGCAGGAACTTCTTTGAGAAGAGATTGTTCGAGCGCATACAGACCCGAGATGGAGGCGATGCCGATGAGGGTCGCAAACAGATAGAACAGAGCGCGGTCGCCCGGCGAGAACGAACGAACGCGCTCGCTCAAATGTTCAAGTATCTGCACGCTCCGAGAACGCATCAATCGTTCTCGCCCCGTTAGAGACGCCGCTCGAAGAGCGGCCAGGACTCTCTGAGTCCTTGTCTCTAACGGGGCTCGCCAAAGCTCGTAGCGCTCGTGAGAACGGCCGGTGTAGTTTACCCCGTTAGAGACGCTCGCCGAAGGCGTGTCATGACTCTCTGAGTCATTGTCTCTAACGGGGTCCATGGCCCTATCCTACCAAGAGAAAATTCAATATCGCTGCGAGTACGAGTAGAATTGCAATGACTATCGTCGCATTGAATAGGAACTTCTCAGCGCCTCTGCGCTTGTAAAACGTCGACGCGAAATTGTCGCCGCCGAAAGCTCCGCCGAGTGTCGCTCCGCGCTGTTGCAGCACGATGCCGACGATGAGGAGTATTCCGAGGGTGATTTCCGCGTAC
>JANLIU010000009.1 GCA_024654305.1 Candidatus Parcubacteria bacterium | reverse complement strand
CTATCCACAATACTGGACGACCGTCATATATTTTGGATACCTAATCGTCAGCTTTGACTTTATGGCTGATTTTATATAGGGTGACTCTGTAATTAGCTGGTTTATCCAGACGTAATTCAATGTTCTTCAATCACTTGGGAGATACGTAAATGGATGGAAAAGACAGAATTATCGTGGCACTTGACACGGACAAGCCCGAAGAAGCTCTGCCACTTGTCGGAAAACTTAGTCCGCATGTCGGCGGAATCAAGGTCGGCTTGGAGTTCATTACGTCCATTGTGGTTCAGCTCGCCACAGCCGAGAGCGAAGTGGAGGCCAGTTTCAAGCTCGCCAAGATTCGCACGTTATTCGATATGCTCCACGGAAAGATCTTCTGGGACGGCAAATTCGATGACATTCCGAATACCATTGCTGGCGCGTCAAAGGCCTTGACCAAACTGAATGTGCGCATGTTCAATGTGCACGCGTCCGCCGGAATTGACTCAATGATGGAAGCGGTCGCTAACAAAGGGCAATCGCTCGTCCTTGCAGTCACTGTTCTAACATCGCGAGAAGAAAACGACGGCAACTTGACGTTCGGCGGTCCGACCAAAGCAAAAGTGCTTCAGTTCGCCCGCGAAGCGAAGCTCGCGGGTTGCGACGGTATCGTCTGCTCCCCGCAGGAGCTCATGCTCCTCGGCAAGCGGAAGGAGCTTCGCGGCCTGCTGAAAGTCACTCCTGGAATCCGCGCCGCGGATGCCAAGCCGGACGATCAGAAGCGAACCATGACCGCAACCGAAGCGGTCAAGGCCGGAGCTGATTATGTGGTTATCGGACGGCCCATCACGGCCGCGCCCGACCCGGTGGAGGCGGCAAAAAAGTTCGCCAAAGAAATCGACGACGCGTTGTTCCCCTTGTAGAACAAATAAGGAGCAGGTCATGAACGAAACAGATGTTCTGAAAATTCTTGAAGGAGTTGGTGCAGTTATTACCAACAGCCATATTGTCTACACGAGTGGCAAGCATGGCTCGGCCTACATCAACAAGGACGCGCTCTATCCGCATACTAAGAAAACGTCTATCCTCTGCCGCACAATCGCCAAACATTATGAAGGTGACGATATCGAAGCTGTTATTGCACCGGCAGTGGGAGGCGTCATACTCGCAACTTGGACGGCGTATCATCTGTCAGAATATACAGGGCGAGACGTTCTATGCACGTATGCAGACAAAGCAACGATAAACGGCGAGGACGACTTCGTCATCAAAAGGGGTTACGACAAGATTGTCGCTAACAAAAACGTTCTTGTTGTCGAAGACCTGCTAACGACCGGCGGTTCCGTACGCAAGGTGGTAGTAGCGGTTCGCAAGACCGGTGGCCGTGTTGTTGGTGCTGGCGTTCTATGTAATCGCGGTGGTGTTACGCATACCGACATCTGCGACGTACCGAGGCTTGTCGTTCTCGCCAACATCAAAATGGACGCGTGGGACGAAAAGGACTGCCCGCTTTGCAAGCAGGGCGTCCCGATTAACACGAGCATCGGGCACGGTAAAGCGTTCCTTGCGCGGAAGCAGGAATGAACTGCAACAATATAGACCCACCGCACCCGCGGTGGGCTTTTTTTATTTAACGCACGCTCGCGTAGCCGCTAAAGAGCCGGCGCATATTTTGAAAGATACTACTTACTCATACGTCTTCGCCCGTAAGATCATGAGCATTCAGTCCAAGAAAGCGCGCATGATCTCCTTATCAGCTTAATATCACTTCTATGCCTATATTTGCTCTTCTCGTCGCGCTGGTGCTTGGCGGTTCGCTCGCTGTGGGCGCCGTCACTCACCCCGCGTCGAATAACGCTGCTTCCGTCGACACAGTCGCTACGGTTAAAGAGAGTGCGTCCGCAGATGTGTCTGCGATCCGCAATGCAAATGGCGAGGCGCGCGTAGTTGCCGATTTCTCGGCAAGCGCATCAGCCAAACTCACTGCGCGGGCGCAGAGTGAGATGGCAGCCGCCAAGGATGCCATCGCATCCGCCAAGTCTGATCTGGAAGATGCACGCGCTTCCCTCTCTGCAGAAGTACGAGCCAGAGTTGAAGCCACGCTCGATGCCGCTGATAGCGCGTTCGCGCGTGGCCAAGCGATGATCAGCTTCGCCGCCGGCGCAGCCTACGGCCAATTCGAGAAAGCCTACCATCTCGCACAGAACACTAGCGCGATGATAGAGGCCGCGCTGACGTCCTCCGCCGAATCCGATACCTCTGCTAATGCGGATGTATCAAGTAGCGCGAGCGGTTCTGCCTCCGGTTCAGGCTCGGGTAATTCCGGCCTTAACCTAAGCATCTAAGCCTTAGCTTTAAGAACGGCCGTCCGCCAGACAGCGGACGGCCGTTCTGGTAATATACGTTTGACTCACACGTCATGACCACGGACCCAAACGCGAGCGAACGTCCTTTTCTCGACCTCTACGATGAGAGCGCTGACGCGGTGTTCAGGCATTGTTATTTCCGCGTACACGACAGAGAAATCGCCAAAGATCTCACGCAAGAGTCGTTCACAAGAGTGTGGAATTCGCTTACGGGCGGGACACGGATAGAAAACTTAAAAGCATTCCTATTCCGCGTAGCGAACAACCTAATAATCGACCATTACCGTAAAAAGAAGGAAACCTCTCTGGACGCGTTGGCCGAAGAAGGGTTTGACCCCGCGAGCGCCGAGCACGAGCATGTCGCCGACCAAGCGCTCGCGCGCGAGGCGCTTGAGGCGGTCGGCGAGCTAGAAGACGGCTACCGCGAGATAATCTTGATGCGATACGTGAGCGATCTTTCAATCGGAGAAATAGCGAATACGATCGGCGAATCGGAGAATGCGGTTTCTGTCCGCATCCATCGCGCCGTCAAAAAACTGCAGAAAATTTTACATTATGAAAAAAATACTTAATCGGGAAGAAATAAACGCCTTGCGCCTCTCGGACGCCGAGCGTTCGCTCATGCGCGCGAATCTCGTCGCGCATATGGCGGCGAACCCCCTACCGGCGCCGTCGCCCTATTCCGGCATCTTGTCTCCATTTCAGTACGGGTCGCTGCGCCCATTCGCATTCGCGCTTGTCGCGTTGTTCATGGTTGGCGCCGGCA
>JANLIU010000054.1 GCA_024654305.1 Candidatus Parcubacteria bacterium | reverse complement strand
ATGGGGGACTATCTTCCGCGAAGAGGATCTGCAGTTCGGCACGCGGCATGCATCTTTCTACCTTAGTTTCCTCACCTGGCCGCATGTCTTGCAAAAATTGGGTCCGAGTTTCGGTCTCGGATTTGCCGGCGCGCTGAGCTTCCTACAGAAGCATAAAAAAGCGGGGACGCTCGATCAGTTCCGGGACAAGGCAGACGGCAAGATTCACGTCGTCGTCTTCGGCCCGGATGATTATCGGCCGTACATTGCACTGTATCTCGGCGTGCTCGACCGCAAGAAGGAGCTCTCAGCGAAGGCTCCTCCGGCAGACCTCCTGTCGGTACTTGAAAAGTAACTCGCTCATCGACCTTATCCGGCCGCGCGCATGCGCGGCCGATTTTTTATATCGCCTTTCGTACCGTGCTATGCTTTCTCTATGAAAAACTCCGCGTTGTATCTGCGTTCCGTCGTCTTCGGTATGAACGACAGTCTCGTCTCCACTGTCGGCTTCCTCGCGGGCATCAGCGTCGCGGGCGTGCCGAGAGCGACCCTCGTGCTCACCGGCGTTATTTATGCGCTCGTCGAGGCGTTCTCGATGGCGATGGGCGACTTCCTCTCAGAAGAGTCCGCCGAGGAGTATGTGAGCAGGTCAGACGTAAGCGACCGCTCGTCTATCATCTCGGCTGTCCTAATGTTCATCTCCTGCGTGTTCGCGGCGCTCATCCCGCTGGTGCCGTACATCCTGTTTGCATCCGGGACCGCGCTTGTCGTCTCCATCTGCCTGTCCGTCTCTTCGCTATTCGTCGTCGGCATGGTGAGTGCGCGTTTCTCGCGCCTCCCGGTGCTCTGGCGCGGCGTGCGGATGGCGTCTCTCGGCGGCGCCGCGATAGTGATGGGCGTCGCTATCGGCTTGTATATGCCGGCTGTCTAGGAATCAATCGCACAAGACTATGCTGACGCTCGATACGCAACTCTTCTACGCCCTCAACAGCCTCGCGGGGCAGTCGCCGCTCCTTGATGGAGTCATTGTGTTTTTCGCCACGTACCTCGCCTACCTCCTCATCCTCCTCTTCCTTGCGTTCGCCTTCTTCCGGCACTCGCCGAAGCGCGAGAAATGGGAGTTGCTTCTGGTCGCCGGCGCATCCGCCATCATTGCGCGTTTCGGCGTAGCCGAACTCATCCGCTTCTTCTATCATCATCCGAGGCCGTTCGCCGAACTTCCCGGCGTGCATGCGCTGTTTACGGACAATGCGTGGTCGTTTCCTTCGGGGCACGCGACATTTTTCTTCGCGCTATCCACTGCCGTATATCTCTACAACAAGAAGTGGGGAATCGGTTTCTTCGTCGCGGCGATTCTCGTCACCGCGGGGCGCGTCGCGGCGGGCGTGCACTATCCCTCGGATATCCTCGGCGGCGCACTCATCGGCATCATCGTCGCCTGCGCCGTATACGCTGTCGCCTGCAAGGTGATGATAAAAATGAGTACTCGCGGATAGGTTATCATCACCATCCCGGCTGTTGCGCTCGGGAATAAGGTAAACTAGAGATACTTATTTACAGTAAACAAAATCAATCATGAACCTCCAACGATTCTTTTCATACGCCACGGTCGTCCTCGGCGCGATGCTATTCTCCATCGGTATTCAGACATTCGCGTTCACCCAGCCGGCATCTGCTCCGCCAAGCAACGATGCATACGCCCCCCTCAACACTGGGCCGACTGCACAAGCGAAGACCGGCGGTCTCCTCCTCAACACGGGCGGGGCCACCAACGGCCTCATCGTGCAGAGCGGCAACGTCGGCATCGGGACGACGAGTCCCGGTCAGAAGCTTGATGTGACGGGGAATATCCGTGCCAGCGGAATGATATACAACTACGGCACTCCCGCATACGGGAACGGCATGAGTACCTATGTGCTGAACTCAAATTACCTGTATCCCTCGGGAAACGACGCCAGCGACATGTATGTGGGTATCACTGGAACCAAGGTGTTTTTCAGAGGGAGCGTGTGTCTCAACGATGCTTGTCTTACCAGCTGGCCTTCTGCGGGAGCAACCGGTCCCCAGGGTCCTGCGGGACCAACTGGTGCCACAGGAGCAACTGGTGCCACAGGAGCAACTGGTGCCACTGGCGCAACCGGTCCCGCTGGGTCTGCTGGCATGGGAACTTACGTGGTTCAATATGGTAATGGTATGAATGCCTGCAATAGCAGGTTGGGTGTGACGTACACAAACAGTAGTTTGAACGTAACTCGAGTTGTTATGGTGACGTTACTTATAAATGCCCTTCAAACCGCTCGCGCATACATCAACGATATTGAAGTAGAAAAAGGATATGAGGGGAATTTTGCAGAAATGTCACAGTTTGTATTGATGGTGCCGCCCGGCAAAACATACAAGTTTACGGGAGTTCGATGTGACCTCTGGGCTGAGATTAAGTAGGTCGTATGCAAATGCCTCCTCTCGGACAAATCTGGAAATGGGTACTTGCCGTCGCGGTACTTCTCGCCGTCGGATGGCTCTGGTTCAGTTGGCGCAGCGGGACGTTCTTGGACACTCCCGGTTTCCCCTTCGGTGAGCAGGGGGTGTACACGCCCGCGCCGACCGATGAGGAAGTGATTGATTCGCTCAGCGTCCCCAGCACAACAGAAGGTACCGCTTCTTCGACTCCCGCTGCGCCGCTTGAATCCCTGTCTCCCGCCGCCTCCGCGCCGCAGACGGGAGCGAGCAATGCAGACAATCCGGCCGTTGACTCTTCCGTCCTGGACTCTCTTTCGGCGCCCAACTAACATGACATCCGCGCAATCCTCCCGTCCATCCTTCCGCCCGCTTGTGGCTGCGGCGGTTGCGCTATTTTTCGCCACCGTGCTTTTGCAAAGTCCGGCACTGGCGGCCGGTACTATGCCGCTCTCCGGCTATGCATGGTCGGCGAACGTTGGTTGGATTAGTTTTGGCGGTTCCGGCTACGGCGTGGTCGAAGACACTACGACGAGGGAGCTCTCCGGCTACGCCTGGTCCTCCAATGTCGGCTGGATTAGCTTTAGCGCATCCGACGGTTCGCATCCGGCTCCGGCCGTGCATATCGTCACCGGGCAAGTTACCGGTTGGGCGCGCGCCTGCGCGGCATTCGCCGATAAGAACGCCTGCAGTGGCGCGCTTGACGGCAATAGCGGTGGGTGGGACGGGTGGATTGCGCTTTCCGGTACGGCGCTCGACGGTTCTCCGTACGGCATAGTGCAGAGCGGCTCCTGTGCATGGACCGGATACGCATGGGGTTCGGATTCCATCGGCTGGATAAGCGCCGGCGGCACCGCCGCAGACGGTTCCGCGTACGGCGTGAGCGGCAACAATCCGTCAGTCTGCGCCAGCTCATGCGTCGCTTCGCTTACGGCGACTCCCGACCCCATCGAACAAGGAGAGGTCCCGACGCTCGTCTGGAGCGTCTCCGAAGGTTCGGGCTGTGCCTCTTCCTGCTCCGGGAGCGGCTTTGATACCGGCGGCGCGATTTCCGGCAGTGCCCCCGCGTCGGTCCCTCCGGCGCCGCCCTCTACGTCGTATGCGCTGACCTGTACCGCCGGCACCTACGGCTCGCCGCCGCCGGCAAACGCGACGGTTACGGTCATCGTTCCGGAGGTTACTATCACCGCGAACGGCCAGTCGGGCTCCGCCCGCGTGAACCCGACAACCACGGACAACACCTCCATCGCGTGGTCGTCCGAGAATGCAACCTCCTGTGCCGTCACGAAAAACGGTTCAGCGTGGCAAACAGGACCGGGCTCTTCCGGCACAAACGATACGGTTACCGCTCAGACCACCTACACTGCCGATTGCGTGAACGCGGGTGGCACCCACGTGACCGCCTCGGTTATCGTGAATATCCTGCCGGGATTCCAGGAATTCTGAGCCCACCAAAACCCATTGACAAGATATTGTCAATATGCTAGTATGGAAATAACGAGGTAGCTAGTGGCTATTTCGGCAACTTCAACCAATGACCATCTTTACAGCCCTTATGGGGTTTTTGCTTTTGTCCGGTATGCCCGCGCATGCGGAGGCGCCCAAGACGCCCGTTACCCCGGGTTATTCGGTGACGCTTACCGCCTATAACGCCGTGCCCGAACAGACCGACGGAAGTCCCTTTGAGACTGCCAGTGGCGCGTACTCCAATCCGGAGGTCGTCGCCGCACGTTCGAGCAATCTCGCCGAGAAGTTGCCCTTCGGCACCATTATCGAGCTTGAAGGGTCGGACATCTCTCCGGACAATACCTGCGGCTACAATGTTGTCGCACATCATATCGGATACCGCGTCATCGCCGATGCGATGAATCCGCGCTATACCGACCGCATCGACGTCCTCTTCAACACGAAAGCGGTCTATACGACGACCGACAAGGGTATGAAGAACGCGGCGCAGATACTCGGCATCTGCAAAGGCGTCACGTTCCGCGTTGTCGGACATGTCGATATCAATCGCATTCCGAAGACGCAAGAGGCGCTCGCCGCGATAGTCGGCGGTAGTACCAAGAAAGATCTAGCTCTCAAATAATCTTTTTGCGGTATTCTTACTGAATGAGGCGACTGACACGTAAAGAGTCCGGACTAACGGCGAAAGAATATACAACGCTCGCGCGGCTCACGACGCCCATCAAGATACAAGATTTTCTGGATACGTTCGCATTTAATTGGGAGCAGAAAGGGGATACGCTCATGTCGCCTCGCCGCGCGCTCGCGGCAAAGAAAGCGAATTGCCTAGAAGGCGCGATACTCGCCGCGGCTACGCTCTGGATCAACGGTGAACGGCCGCTCATCATGAACGTCTCGCCGCAACTCGGAAAGGGCGATGATGACCATGTGGTTACGCTCTACAAGCGTGGAAACCGCTTCGGCGCCATCAGTAAGACGAATCACGCGGTGCTCCGTTTCCGCGATCCTATCTACCGCACGCCGCGCGAGCTCGTGCTTTCGTATTTCCACGAATGGTTTCTGAACGCAACCGGTAAAAAACTTCTTGAGTGTTACAGCAAGCCGCTTGATTTGCGAATATTCGGCACCGGCTGGCTGACGGCAGAGAAAGACCTGTGGGAAATTGCCGATATGTTGGGCGCTCTTCCGCACTATTATTTCGTGCCGAAAGGGAATTGGCGCCACATCCGCACAGCCGACCCTATGGAGATCAAAGCCGGTAAGCTCATTGAGTGGCCGAAGTCCGACCCTCGCACTTAAACTTTCCGAACAAGAAAGAAAGGCGTCATCTCGCTGTCTTGGCCGGCGGGATTGTCGCGCAGAAGTTCCTGAATGAATTTCTCCGTGATGGCGCGTGTGGATTTCCCGAGCGAGAAGGCACCGCGATAGTTAGCATCCACGATGACGGTCTCAACACCGAATCGTTCTTTAATTTTCTGCGCGACGTGGTTCGGGTCCAAGGGCGCCATTTTTGCATAGTCCTTGTATCTTTCCAGCGTGAAGGACATCGGGCAATCAATAGATTTCGCCTGTTTGCCGACGAGGTAATAAAAAGCGCCCTTGATGCCCAAGGGGCGCGTGATTGCAGAAACGAACGCTGCGAAAAGAGCCCGCGGATAGCCGGCTTCTTCAATAAGCAGCTGCATCGCCGGCGGAGTGCCGTGCCCGAAGCCGCGGAATTTTTCCGTGCCGACGTGGTTGCGTACCTTGCCGGAGAGAAGGCGCGCGAGCCATGAAGTCTGTACATCGTCGCGATGGATGATACGCCCCTGCGTAATGCAGACGACTTTCTCGCTGACAAAAAATATGTCGCCTTTTTGGATATGCGGCTCCACGTATTCCACCAGGAGTTCAAAGAGGTCATCGCCGAACTCGATGAGTCGTGTCTTGATAGGGAGCCGCAGATACTCGACACCGGCTACCGACGCTTCAAGCGTTTTCCCTTTATTTGGCGCGAGGTCGGCAAGCATGATATATCTAATATAACAGTATGAGCAGAAAGAAAGCTAATTACCCCGAGGGAGTTCGGGTAGGGAGGTCGAGCGCCGGGCTTGGGCTCTTCGCCACGCGCGCGTTCAAGAAAGGAGAGCGAGTTATTGAGTATGTCGGCCGCGTGATACCAACCGCAGAAGAGTATACGAGCAAGAGCAAGTACCTCTTCGAAGTGAACAAGCGTAAGACCATCGACGGGAAGCCGCGTATGAACATCGCCGGCTACATCAATCACTCCTGCCGCCCCAATTGCGAACCGGAAATTGAGCGCGGGCATATTTTCATAGACGCAATCAAGAATATCAAAACGGGGCAGGAGTTCGTCTATGATTACGGCGAGGAATACTTCAACGAGCACATCCGGCCCTACGGCTGTCGCTGCGCAAAGAAGCATTAAAAAACCACCCCGCCAGAGGCGGGGTGGTTTTTTAGCAATTTAGATCTTGCTGACGTTGAGGGCGTTCGGGCCTTTCGGGCTGTCGCCGATCTCAAAGTTGACCTTGTCTCCTTCCTGGAGCTCTTCGAACGAAATGTTCTTAAGCTCATTGGAATGGAAGAAAAGATCCTTAGAACCATCCGGTGCTCCGTCGACTTTGATGAAGCCGAAGCCCTTATCGTTCTTCTTGATTACTGTTCCTTCTTTCATACTAATGAATGATAGATTGTGTGACTAATAGGTATCAAATCAGTAGCCGAAGATAGAAGCTCGATCCCACTTCTCTGGATTAAGCCGCTGGTTGATAGGTGCAGAATAGCATATACTTAGCGGAAATGCAAGAGACGGATTCTTTTACCTACAAAGACATATTTTGCGACGGGGAACTGTATTCGCTCCTCACCGCGCTTTTTATGCTCGGGTTCGCATATGTGTTCGAGCATTTCGCCAATATATATGCGTTCGCGTATTCGGAGCGCCCCACTTCTTCGTTTGTCGGTGATCTTTTCCTCGACAATCTTCCGGCGGTCGACCTCAATCTCATTATCATTGAGGGAGCATTTCTCGCCATTGTTCTCGGCACTCTCTACGTGCTCTCCAAGCCGCGTCATATTCTCTTTGCCCTGAAGACGCTCGCTCTTTTTATCATAGTCCGGGCGTTATTCATTTCTCTCACGCACGTGGGCGTCTATCCGACCCACATCGATCCTGGTCTTGGGTTCTTCGCTAACATTTATTCATACCTCAATTTCCAATTGGGATTCTTCTTCTCCGGGCATACCGGCTTGCCATTTTTAATGGCGCTCATTTTCTGGGACCATCGCACCGCGCGGCTAGTGTTTCTTTCAATGTCTCTCGTGTTCGGTGTTGCGGTGCTTCTCGCGCATATCCACTACTCAATTGATGTGCTCGCCGCGCCCTTCATGGCGTACGGCATATTTGGCGTCGCCAAGCGCCTGTTCCCGCGCGATTACGCGCTCATTAAATCCGTCGACGCTTAGGAAGCCTGACTGCGCGGAGGGAGCCAATCGATGATTTTTTTCCGGTGTTCGTCGAGCGACCAAAGGTCGCCATGCTTGAAAAAGAGAGGATGCGTCTCTTTGAACTTCTTGAGCAGGATGGTCGTCGCTTTCGGGAATCCTATGGGCAGATTCTTGTTGTAGGACGTAAGAAAATCAGCGAGCGATATCCTCATCTCGCTTACGAGCAATTCTTCGCTGTATTTCTTCATGACGGCAACAATACCACGAATTATTCAATAAATCAATGTTCACTGCCATCATATACGCGAATGACCGAGAGAAATACGGAGAGGGCGAGCGGACCAAGTATGAATCCGAGCGGTCCGAAGAAGACGATGCCGCCGAGGATAGAGAAGAGAACGAATAGGGAGGGAACGCCCAGCCCTTTGCCGAAGAAATACGAGGTAAGAATGTTATCAATGAGGATAACGATGCCGCATCGGACGCTCGATCGCGCTCTGGATGGTATGCATATATTGAAACTTCTCTACAATTATACATAAATAAAAATACGGCCGGAGAGACCGTACGTTTGTGCGCGGTCTCTCCGGCCAGTTATGCGTTCATTCGTAGCATAGCCATGGCTTTTTATGTGGAAGCTGATAATAAGTAACCGAATATGAAGAACACATCATTTCCGCGCCTCTCCGACTAAAGACGTGATGACTGTGCCCCTTCTCCTCGAGGCATTACTGGTGCCGTATGAGCTCGTCATATATTACAAATCTAAAAAAACAGTGTCATACAATCTCTTTGCGCTCGGCATACTGAGTATGAACGGGAGCATGTCGATAATCGGAAGCGTCATCGCATCGGTCCTCATTGGGGGAACGGTCGTATACGACGGCCGGCATGATGCGGTCGTAGCATCTCATGACCCTTTGCTTGTTGGAACACCTATTTCAGGAGTCGTTCTCGCGGCTACCTCTTCAATCGCCGCGACGGGAATTGCGAGCGACATGACTTCTTCGACCGTGACTTTGCACGGCGCAGTGTATCCGCACGAGGCGGAAATCTCATATTGGTTTGAATATACTTCCGACCCGCGCATGGGACTGATACTGATTCGCAGGACTCCGCGTGTATTGCTTGTTACGAGCTTGAAACAAAAATTAGTTGAGGCCAACGTCTCCGGCCTCATGAAGAGTACGAAGTACTACTTCCGCATCGTAACCGAAGACAGCGCAGGTATTGTGCGTGGAGAAAGAGTGTCGTTCAACACACCGTAATCACGAGTATCGTTGTAATACTTTCTTAGTGCGCACGGCTGACATATCGTTATGGTGCTCCGTAATGGATAGATGCGATAGTCTTGATAGTTCTCTGGCTCCTTGGATTTAGTTTCCATATAGGAGGGGGTCTCATAACTAGATGAAGACGTCCGCCTGTGTATCGCATTACCGAACGGACACGAAATTATTTCCTGGAATAACGGCCGACGAGTTCCGTTTCCGCTATGAGAAGCGGCGCGAGCGCATCCAGCACCTGCTCTTTTTTTGCACCGGCCGGAAGGTCAAGCGGAGCGATAAGTGCATAGAGCTTGAAGATGTAGCGATGCTCACTCGGTTCGTGTTCGGGCGGGGGACAGGGACCCGTGTAGCGCAATTCACCTTCGGTGGTGGCTCCCGGAGTTCCCACTGTTCCCCCTTCGGGTATCTCGCGTGTTTCCGGAGGTATATTGAAAAGCGTCCAGTGGTCGTACGCCGAAAGTCCAATTTTTTGCTTCACTATTTCCGGAATGTCCGGGTCGTCCATGATGAGCACGAGCGACTTCGCCACCTCCGGCACGTCGGAGATGATCAAGGGTGGCGAAAGTTTGCGGTTGCCGTCGCAGGTGTATTTCGCGGGTATCGTTCCGTCATTTAGAAATGCAGGACTGGTGAGTGTGAAGGCCATGCAGTCAGTATAACCCGCGCCGCTTTGCGGTGCGGGATTTTTCAGTTAGTATGCAGAAACGCCCATTCGGGCGCGTTTTAGAGAATATTCCGCGGTAGCTCAGTGGTAAGCCCTTCGGGCTTCCTCCCGGCGCTCGCCTCGAACAAATAAACGAAGACGTTCATTTGTTACTCGGCTCGCTTGGTAGTAGAGCGGCTCGTCGGAAAGTGTGCGTAGTGGTTTCGGTTCGTCAGTAAACATTCCGCGGTAGCTCAGTGGTAGAGCGGCTCGCTGTCGAAGGCAGCTTCTCGAAGGAATTCGAGAATGAAGAACGAGGTGAATTGCTGGAAACCCAAACGAGAAAGACGTGGGTAATCAGCAGCCAAGCTTTCCGAATAATCGGATTGAAGGTTCAGAGACTATCCCGCAAGGGAGTACTGTTTCGAAAGAAATGGGAAGCGCCTCGCACCGAGAACCGGTGATGATATAGTCCATCCCTTTAGGAAACTTTAGGAGCGATGTAACGAGTTGGTCGTAGGTTCGAATCCTACCCGCGGAGCCCGAATAAAACTAGTCTCGTTTTCTGAAAAATTCGCCCGCGCGGCGCAGAGCGCCGCGTATGGTGGAGAAGGGATTTCAGCCACTTCCTGA
>JANLIU010000040.1 GCA_024654305.1 Candidatus Parcubacteria bacterium | reverse complement strand
GGGAAGCCGGGCTGCGGGAAGGGCGATCAGGCAAAACTGCTCTCGGAGAAGACGGGCTGGAGGGTCATAACGGCTGGCGCCCAGTTCCGGGCAATGTCTTCTGAAGATACTCCCGTCGGGCGGAAAATGAAGATTGATAATGACGCAGGTCTTCTTCAGCCGCATTGGCTCGCGACGTACCTCTTTCTCAAGTCGCTTATTTCAATCGGAGAGAATGAGAGTGTTGTTATTGATGGTTTCTGTCGCGAAGTTTCCGAGGCACAGATTATCGCTGATTCATTGGTATGGGTCGGACGTCCATTCTCGGTTTTGTATTTGAAGGTGTCCGATGAAGAAATAACCCGCCGTCTCGCACTTCGGAAGGGAATTGAAGGCCGCGCAGATGATAGTGTTGTTGACGAACGTCTGAAAGAATATCGGGAACATACCGAGCCGGTTGTTGAACTATTCCGCGATGCCGGCAAGCTTATAGAAATTGACGGTGAACGAACACGGGACGTGATTGCAGTCGATATTAATGCAGCACTCGGCATCTAATGACCATTTCTAACGACACACAGCGTGCGGATTTAATCGAAGGAGGAAAGCGTCTCGCCGCCGTGATTGAAGCGCTCCGTGCAAAAGTGGCGCCGGGCGTGATGGCCGAGGAGCTTGATGACCTTGCCGAAAAGATGATACGAGATGGGGGCGATGTGCCGTGCTTTCTCGGCTACACCCCCGAGGGGGCAAATCGGTCATATCCTGCAACGTTGTGCGTATCCATAAACGACGAAGTGGTGCACGGCATTCCGAACGAGTCCAGAAAGGTATTGAAAGAAGGAGACATCGTCGGGCTTGATCTTGGATTGACGCATAACAGCATCGTCGTAGATGCGGCTATTACGGTATCGGTCGGTGAAGTGGACGAGCAGACGAAAAAACTTCTTCGCGCAACTGAAGAAGCTCTTACGGCGGGCATTGCGAAGGCCATTCCGGGGAATCATATGGGCGATATTTCACATGCAATACAAAAAGAAATTGAAGATGCGGGTTTCAAGGTCGTGCGGGAACTCGGCGGCCACGGTGTCGGCGCGCTCGTGCACGAAGAACCATTCATTCCGAATTTTGGCCATGCAGGGACCTGTCCTGAACTTGTCGAAGGAATGGTGCTTGCGCTTGAACCCATATCGTCGGCCGGCAAAGCGGCCGTCGTGCTCGACGCAGACGGTTATACCTTCCGCACGAAAGACGGCTCGCGTTCCGCGCACTTCGAACACACCATCTTGCTGGAAAAAGGCGGAGCGCGTATAGTGACCGGATAACGCCGTCGGCGATTTCATTTTTTAAACTATGGCCAATAAAAATCCTAAGGAAGAACGAACGTATGTGATGATAAAGCCCGATGGTGTGAAAAAAGGTCTCATCGGCGAAATTATTAAGCGATTTGAACAACGCGATCTCAAGATCGTTGCACTTGAAATGTTCCAGCCGACGCGCGAGGAGATAGACAATCATTACCCAAAAGATGCGGTGTGGATTACGCGTCTCGGCGAGAAGACGATTGGTACATATAACAAATACTCGTTTGATCTTATGGAAGACTTCGGTACGATTGAGCCAGAAAAAATCGGTCCCGAGATTCGCAAATGGCTCGTAGACTACATGCTTTCTGCGCCGCTCGTGAAGATGGTGGTTGAAGGTACCCATGCGGTGGATATGGTGCGCAAGATCTGTGGTCCAACATTCCCGTATCTAGCCGATATGGGCACCATCCGCGGAGACTTTTCCAACGATTCTCCCGCGCTCGCCAATGCCGAGAAACGCGCAGTGGCAAATATTCTCCATGCATCCGAGACTCCAGAAGAAGCTATTCATGAGATAGAGCACTGGTTCGGAAAGAAGGAAACTCATCGCTATAAACGCCACGGTGAATAGTCAAAGGAGCCCCGTAATACGCGGGACTTTTTAGTTTTCCCCAGAAACATTTGACACAGCGTGTATACTTATAAGTGGAGCTGTTCTTAAAAACGCAACTTGCTGTATTCACGGGAGCGCTGCATTAAGACCGTTTGGTGAATCCCTTACCACTTTTGACGCAACAGTTTGAAGTAATTCAACAGAGGATTGTTTCAAAAGTGGTAAGGGAATCCGAAAACTGTCGTTGCGCATCCCACCTAGCAAGATAAAGTTGCTTAAGAGGACGGCTCCGCCAAGCCCCACGTTACTTCGGTAATGTGGGGCTTGGCGTTACAGCTGCGAAGTGAGACAACACACAGCAATGCTGCATAGCTGTGTGTTCGCCGAACGAGCGGTTGTATAGTAATCTATATAATGCGTATATGTCATTACGGTTGAGTTTTTATGGCGGAGCGGGGAAGGTGACCGGCTCTAATTTTTTGATACAGAGCGAACGCGGGAAGGTGCTTGTGGACTGCGGCATTGAACAGGGCGCCGATTTTGCGGTTGAGGAGGTGTACGGACCGTTCCCGTATGATGTGAAGACAATTGATGCGCTCGTTGTCACGCATGCACACTTGGACCACGTCGGTCGCATTCCGAAACTGGTACGTGACGGGTTTAAGGGCAAGATATTCATGACGCCGCCGACACGCGATCTCGCTGTGCTCATCCTGCTCGATTCCGCGCACATCCTCGCTGAAGAGGCTAAGCGCCTCGGGCACGCGCCGCTTTATGATGCGAATGATGTTGAAGCGGCTTTCGCGCTCGTCGAGACACTCGACTATCACGTCGAGAAGGAGGTCGCGCCCGGGCTCTCTTGTTATCTGCGCAATACCGGCCATATCTTGGGATCCGCAAGCGTGCGCATTAAAGATGAAGAAGGGACGAGCGTTGCGCTCACTGGCGATATCGGCAATTCTCCCTCGCCGCTTCTGCCCGACTTCGAACCAATACCGGACGCTGACGCGCTCGTGATGGAAAGCACCTATGGCGACAAACTGCACGGGCAGGGAGATCGTAATCTCCTGCTTAAAGAAAACCTTCAGCGTGCGATCAAGCGCGGTGGAACGATACTTATCCCGGCTTTTTCTATGGAACGAACCCAGTTGATGCTCTACGAGCTCTCGAATTTTTTTGATGCGGGCGATTTGCCGAAGATACCAGTCTTTCTCGATTCACCGCTCGCGATTAAGGTGACGACGGTGTACGAGAAGTGGGGAATGACCTACTTCAAACCCGAGACTGAAGACGAGATGAAAAGGGAAGGGAGCATCTTTGAGTTTCCATTTTTGAAACAGACGCTTTCGCGCGAAGACTCGGTAGCGATAGAGAAGGTACCAGGGCCGAAGATAATCATTGCAGGCGCCGGGATGAGTC
>JANLIU010000015.1 GCA_024654305.1 Candidatus Parcubacteria bacterium | reverse complement strand
GGCGTCGAAGATATTCGCAGGCTACATTTTCACCCAGTGCCCCGACTTCTTTGCGACTATAAGAAGAAATATCCACGGCTTTTAGAAA
The DNA here is from genome assembly GCA_024654305.1 of Candidatus Parcubacteria bacterium. Classification (GTDB taxonomy): domain Bacteria; phylum Patescibacteriota; class Minisyncoccia; order Phycocordibacterales; family Phycocordibacteraceae; genus C7867-001. The sequence continues at coordinate 2,074 of JANLIU010000015.1, read as the reverse complement.
AACGGCTCATTCCCTCACTATTTCACGGACTGCCTCAAAAGTCTCTTGTCCTTTATCCCCAGTATCCACAGACTTGTACACAACTGTAAAGTCGTTTTGAAATCACTTTTTTCGACCGTTTTCTTTAGTGCGGGTAGGGAGAATCGAACTCCCATCATCTGATTGGCAACCAGATGTTCTACCATTGAACCATACCCGCTTCGTTCGATATCTTAACATATGCGGTCATGTGTTTGCACTGCCCTACTTCGCTAGTGCCCCGACCAGGATTCGAACCCGGAACAGCTGATCCGAAGTCAGCCGTGATATCCATTTCACCATCGGGGCGTGTCTTGATAGTACGACACTGTGATAGGATTTGGAAATGCAATATCGCATCCCCAAAGAAGTCTCGACCGTCTCAGACGGCCTGCGTAAGGCCGGCTACGAGTCATACCTGGTCGGCGGGTGCGTCCGGGACCTGATTATCGGCCGAGAACCGAAGGATTGGGACATCGCCACCAACGCCTTGCCGGAGCACATACAGGCCGTATTTCCCGACTCTTTCTACGAGAACGACTATGGCACGGTCGGTGTGAAGACCGGTTCTGAGGATGCTCACCTTGCGATTATCGAAGTCACCCCCTATCGCACCGAATCCGGCTACTCTGACAAACGTCGACCGGACTCGGTAGCGTTCGGCACTTCCCTCTTGGAGGACCTCGCGCGCCGCGACTTCACCGTGAACGCAATCGCGCTCGATGATGATAAAGGACACATCGTCGACCCCTATGACGGTCAAAAGGACATAAAGGACAAGCTCATCCGCGCCGTCGGCAATCCGTCCGAGCGCTTCAACGAGGATGCGCTCCGCATGCTCCGCGCCGTCCGACTCGTCGCTGAACTTTGTTTCGGCATCGACGGCGCAACTGCGGCGGCGATAGGCGAAAATAGCAAGCATTTAAGCCATGTTTCACGTGAAAGAGTCCGGGACGAGCTTGTGCGGATTCTTAATTCAAGCAAGCCGATGGATGCGCTCGTCCTTGCCAATCAGCTCGGGATACTGAAGTACATCAACGCGGACCTCATCCGCGGCATCGGTGTGGAGCAGAACCAGGCGCACAGCTACGACGTCTTTGAACATCTGATGCGCACCATGCAGCACGCGGCTGATAAAGATTGGGATTTTGACATACGCCTCGCCGGCCTCTTCCATGACGTCTCTAAGCCGGAGACCCGCCGAAAGAATGAGAAAGGAGAGTGGACCTTCCACGGCCATGAGGTCGTTGGTTCACGTGTAACAAAGAAGGCCCTCGAGGATCTGCACTTCCCTCGCGAGACTATCGACAAGGTGGTGAAGCTCGTCCGCTGGCATATGTTTTTTTCGGATCCGGAGCAAATTACCCTTTCAGCGGTACGCCGAATGATTAAGAACGTTGGCGAAGAGAACATCTGGGATCTCCTCAATCTGCGCATATGCGACCGCATTGGTACCGGAAGGCCAAAAGAACAGCCATTCCGCTTCCGTAAGTACAAGGCGATGGTAGAGCAGGCGCTTCGCGACCCCATTTCAGTAGGTATGCTGAAGACTGATGGTGCTCATATTATGGAAATGTTCCACGTGGAACCTGGGCCCCGTATTGGATGGACGCTTAACGCGCTTCTTGAGGAAATACTTGATGATTCTGATAAGAATACTGAAGGCTATTTGGATAAAAGAACGAGTGAATTGCTCGCTTTGTCTGACGATGAGCTTAAAACGCTAGGTGAGTCAGGTAAAAAGAAGAGGGAAGTCGCAGAAGATGAGGAAGTACGCCAGATAATGGATAAGCACCACGTCTGTTAGAAGTTATATGTGAAAGACGTTCCACGTGGAACTATAGTATATAAACCCCGTTAGAGGCAAGACACATCCTGTGTCTGCCGCTCTGCAAGAGCGGGCCTCTAACGGGGTAAACAACAAAGCCACCCAATGGTGGCTAGAGCGTAAAGGAGCAGGGGCGTAAATTGGTGCTCGAGCCGGAGAAATGAGGGCGGCTTGTTTCGACAGATGATGTTGCACACTGGCACTTCCGAACCAAGGACATCATACCGA
>JANLIU010000071.1 GCA_024654305.1 Candidatus Parcubacteria bacterium | reverse complement strand
AGGAATATCCACTGGGTCCATTTGTAGTACGCGGGATCGGTTGTGTTTATCTCACGCGACCAATCATAATCAAAACCGATGTGCGCAAGCTGTTGTTTGAAGTTTGCGATATTCTTCTCCACGGCAACGCGCGGGTGCACTTTATTTTTGAGTGCATAATTTTCCGCCGGCAAACCGAAGGCGTCCCATCCCATCGGATGGAGCACCGAGTATCCCTGCATTCGCTTCATGCGGGAATAGATGTCGGTTGCGATGTATCCCCGCGGATGCCCCACATGAAGCCCTTCCCCCGAGGGGTACGGGAACATATCGAGCACGTATGCTTTTTTCTTATCGGTATCTTCGGTTGAGCGGTATGGTTCGTCTTTTTTCCATTTCTCCTGCCATTTCTTCTCAATACTTTTGTGGTCGTACGCCATAAGGTTCAACCTTGGAATTCAGGATTTAAGGTTGAACCTTGGTGAGCGGCGGATAGAACGCGGGGTCGATGGTCCGGTCGAAACATACTTGTCCGACGCCATGCTGCCAGTTATCGGCTTGCATCACGAGGTCCTTGCCGCCGAGACCGACCGGGACTGGTTCAACAGGGCGAGTCTCGGTGAGAGCGCTTGGATTCGGGCGGCTTGCCGCGTTGAAGTCTGCACAAAGTTTGAACGAGAGTCCTTCGCCCGGCTGATACACGTACGGCTTCCCCGTCTGCGGATCTACCGGCACGGGGCCGTAATTGAGAGAATTGTTGAGGTCAGAGATCTTCCCCGGCAACTTCTGCTTTGCCTGCCAGAAATAGATAATCTGCGACTGAATGTTCTGCAAGTCGCTCACCTTCTGTGCATCGAAACGCGCGAGGCGCGCATCGGCCGGGGTGCCAACAATGAAGAACCCGGAAATGACCGTGGCGACGGCAATAACGGCTACGCCGATGCGGACCATGTTCCTCCGCCCCGGATTTGCCTCCCAGTATCCGCGGAAGTCGGCGATGAAGTGCATGAACACGCCGCCCGCGATGAGGAAGATGATAAGCACCTTGAGCAAGAAGGCGGTCGTGAGTGCCTCGCCGTTGAGGAAGGTGGTAAGCAGCATGATAAGGTCTACCGCCATCGCAATACCCGCGACGAAGAGGGTCAGGATGAGCGCCCAGCGCCGCACCCAGATCTCATTGCGCGACGGGTCGCGAACGGCGTCTCTGTGTATGAACCGCATGATGAGCAGATAGATGGGAAAGAGCACAATGACAGAGGCCATCTCGTAGCTGATACCGCTCTGGTACGGATCGGCCGGGTAATAGCTCAGTACGTTCGGGAACGTGTAGTTGATGTAATCGAACGTCAAAAGGATGAACGCGATAACACTCCAATAAAAGGTAACCATCGCCCCAGCCCACAAGAAGAAATCTTTCGGTGTGATTTTTGGTTTGTCCATAGGAATGGATTATACCACACTAGCGAGATAGCGAGGTGACGCTTTACGGCTGCCGTAAGGTGTCACCTCGCGGAATTATCCGTGGAGGAAAACCATCACGTCGCCATCCTCCACGATGTATTCCTTCCCTTCTGTACGAAGCTTCGCGGTCTCGCGCGCATCGGCCCAGCTCGATGACGCGAGCAGGTCGTTGGTAGCAATGACTTCCGCGCGAATGAATTTATTCAAAAAGTCGTTGTGGATGGCGGCGCCGGCAAGCGGCGCCGGGCTTCCGCGCGTAATAGTCCACGCGCGCGTCTCGTCGGTACCGGTCGTAAAAAATGAAATGAGGTCGAGGGTCGCATACGCGCCGCGAATGAGGTCGGCCAGGCCATCTTCCGGCACGCCGAGCTCCTGGCGGAAGCCGGCACGATCATCATCAGCGACATCATTGAGCTCGCGCTCCGTCGCGGCATCAACACACACGTACTGCCCGCCGAGCGTCTTGATAAGCTCATAGGCGCGCTCCGCGCGCCCATCCTTGAGCTCGTCGAGATTATGCCCGCCGCTTTTTTTATTGAGCGCATAGAGTATCGGCTTCATCGTGAGCAGATTCAGAGATGTCACACGCTTCTTTTCGTCATCCGTAAGCCCTGCGTGCAATGCGAGCTTTCCTACAGAAAACGCCTGCGCGAGCTTCACGAGCGCGGCGTCCTCGGCAATGAATTCTTTTCGGCCTGCTTTGATATCGCCTGCGATTTTATCGCGACGCTTCCGCACCTGCTCGGCGTCGGCGAGCACGAGTTCCAGATTGATGACCTCAATATCTTTATACGGTTCTATCTCTTTCTCCACATGAATCACATTCGGGTCATCAAAAAAGCGCACCACTTGGAGAATCGCGTCCGTCTCACGGATGTTCGCAAGGAATTGATTGCCGAGACCTTCGCCTTCTGCGGCGCCCTTCACGAGCCCCGCAATGTCCACAAATTCAATCGCCGCCGGGATAACTTTCTCGCTTTTGGAAAACTCCGCGAGCTTGCCGAGACGTGTGTCGGGCACACCGACAACACCGACCGAAGGGTCAATCGTGCAGAACGGATAATTCTCTGCCGGCACGGATGCCTTCGTAAGTGCATTAAAAAGCGTGGACTTCCCCACGTTCGGCAATCCAACGATGCCTATCTTTAACATAAAAACATTCTAAAACACTTTTACTATTTACGCAAGACGAGCATGCGACCGTATTGGAGCACCGCGTAGAAAACGCCTATCGCAACAACGAGGACCGCCACGGCTGAACCGAAGGAAAGCACCGGCAACTGTCCGATGGTAAGAAATGCCAGGAACCACCATGTAGTGAATATGACGGCGGAGCCGAGCGCAAATGAGACACGACGGAGGGAAAGCGCCCACGCAATGTAGATAATAAGAAGCGCAAGCATGGTGGAGGTCCAGTAGCTCGCCGAGAGCGCCGGCTGAAGCGAGACGCGAAGATAATAATCAAGTACAACAAGCGCGAGGGACGCGAGCAAGAGAAGCATCATTCCGAAACGCAATCCGTGTGCGATGACATTCATATGAGCGCGCTCGGCGGTGTCGATGTGCCCGTCGCGCATAGCGCGGATGTAGGCGATTTCTGACCACACCGCCGTAAACGCGCCGACCGAGGCCCCGAGCGCTTGGCAGAAAACCAGAAATGGTACGAGTGCATTCATACTAATTTTTTTGCAACAGCACGGAAAGTTCGGCGCGATATTTCTTCATTACTTCAAGTGCCGCTTTCGTTTCGTTCTCTCCGCCTTTCTTACGGCGCTCTATCTCCTCCCCGATTTTCTTGAAGAGCTGAGG
>JANLIU010000019.1 GCA_024654305.1 Candidatus Parcubacteria bacterium | reverse complement strand
CCCTTTACGCGTTCGATACTGCCGTCGCCGCCACACAAACTTGAATGTGTCGGAAATTTCCATGGCTTCGCTCCCTTCGGCCGCAATTCCATAATAACCGAGACGACTTCGGGAATGACGTCTCCTGCCTTCTGGAGTATGACCGTGTCGCCGATGCGAATGTCCTTCTCCTTGATGAAATCTTCATTGTGCAAGGTTGCGCGCGCAACGGTGGAACCCGCGACTGCGACCGGGCGCAAATGCGCGACCGGCGTGAGCTTACCGGTGCGCCCCACCTGAAGCACAATGTCTTCCAGTACCGTCTCCACTTGTTCGGGCGGAAATTTATAGGCAATGGCAAAACGCGGCGCCTTGCCGGTGTAGCCGAGCATTTCTTCCTGGGCATGACTCTCCACCTTGAGCACGACACCGTCGAGCTGATAATCAAGTTTCTCACGCGCACTTCCTTTCCATTTCTTCCAGAACGCAAACACTTCTTCGAGCGTATTGGCGTGACGATGTTCCGGATTGACCGGGAAACCAAGTGAGGAAAGATATGTCAATTCCTCGGTTTGTGTCGGTGGGAACGGCTCGAATGCTTGTGCGGTGTCGTAGATAAATACTTCAAGCGGGCGTTCCGCGGCAATGTTCGGGTCCAGTTGACGGATGGAGCCCGCGGCGGCGTTGCGCGGATTCGCGAATTCCGGTTCGCCTTCTTTTCGGCGCTTTTCATTGAGTTTCCGGAGTCCCGAACGCGTGAGATACACTTCCCCTTCAACGACAATATCAACGGGTCGCGGTAACTTCCTCGGCACGGTGCGGATCGTGCGAATATTGTGCGTGACGTCTTCACCGATAAGCCCGTCGCCGCGCGTCGCTGCGGTGGCGAGCACTCCTTTCTCATACGTGAGGATGATCTTGAGTCCGTCTATTTTCAATTCAAGATCATACGTCGCTGTTTTTCCGCTTACTTTGCGCACACGCTCATCGAACGCGCGAATATCGTCTTCGGTGAAAGCGTCGTTGAACGACCATTGCGGTACGGCGTGTTTCACTTTCTTGAGAAACGGCAGAGCTGCTCCCGCAACAATTTGCGTCGGTGAGGTCGACGTTACGAGTTCGGGATACTGCTCTTCAAGCGTGGCAAGCTCGTATTTGAGCGAATCAAGAGCCTCGGGCGAAATCGGGGACGCATCTTTCACGTGTTGTAGTGTGCGGTACTTCGTTATCGCCCCCTGCAACTGGGCGGCTCTTTCGCGCGATGCCTTCGGAGCTTTCATTGGCACAGTATACCGAATCGGCCTAATAAGCGGAGCTTTCTAACTACGCTTGCTTCGGACAACTAAATGAAGACATTCAGTTGCCTCTCAGCTCGCTTGTTAGTAATGGGCACTTATGCCGCGCGCCACGAACCGCGCGCCAGTCGGAGGACTACTCACGGTAGTGCAGGGTACGTCATACCCTTGCGAAAAGATGTAGGTGACACCGGTACCAGGAGCGGGCTTATAAACAGTCACGTCCGCGCAGCGCCTATTCGAATCGAGCGAGAGGCGCTCTGAAACAACCAACTGGACCCCGATGGTGTAGGTATAGCTCAGCTCAGTTGCCGGCACTCCATCACAGGTGATGACATTCGGGTGAGTCGTTGCGTCATGCGACGAAAAATCGAAAGAGTTCTGTTGCTGGTCGGCATACAGCGCACACTCAAGCGCGGCATCTGCCGCGTAGAATGCATATTGCGATTCGACGGCTGCGGAAGCGAGAATCTGCTGTTTGTAGCCGATCGAGCCGAGTGCGAGACCGAAACTAAGCATCACCGACATGAAAATAATGGCGATAAGCAGTGCGAACCCGCGTTGTGTTTTTTTTATTGCCATGGGGTTAGGTGGTCGTACACGGTTACTGCGTGTTGAATACCGTGATAGTCCCACGATACGATTGAG
>JANLIU010000010.1 GCA_024654305.1 Candidatus Parcubacteria bacterium | reverse complement strand
GCTCAAGGAGCTCATTTCCGCGATGGAACAATTTTATGCCGGACTGCTTTCCGTCGGATCCGCAGACCAGGGCGAGTCCCACCATTTTGCGCTCGAGCTTGCCGTGCCTTCCGACAGCCCGGAGCTTCAGTTTTATGCGGCGGTGCCGAATGGCAAGCGGAACCTTTTTGAAAAACAACTGCTCGCCGTATTTCCCGATGCACATCTTGTGCCGCAACCATACGACTACAATATCTTTGCGCGCGATGGAGTGTCGCTCGCCTCGACGGCACACTTTACCGACAACTCGGTTCTGCCCTTGAAGGACTACAACGACTTTGATTATGACCCCATTAATGCGATTACAAACGCATTCGCAAAGATAGAACATACCGGGGAAGGCGCGGCGCTCCAGATACTCATTGAGCCGCGCGGAGACCGGCACGTGAAGCATTATCGGAAGGTACTGCAGGCTCTGCGCAAAGGCGAAAAACGCTCGTCCGCCTTCTCCACACCCGAAACCGCATTTGGGGAATTCGCGCGCGACATCGGCAAAACACTATTCTCCAGCAAACCGAAGGATGTGGAGAAGGCGAAGCAAGCCGAGACACGTCAGATAGAAACGAACAAGGTGTACATCGAACAGATCGAGAAAAAAATCGCCTCACCCATCGTTGGCGCGACGATACGGCTCGTCGTTTCTTCCGGCAGTGAGCGTACCGCGGAGCAAGTGCTTGGCGACCTAGAGGCGGCGTTCAACCAATTCGGGAATACGCAAGGCAATCAATTGAAATTCGTGCGTGCGGAGGGACGGAGCGCGCAGGAAGAATTCGATAATTTTTCGTTCCGTCTTTCTGGCGCCGATGCGCTTCCGCTGTCTTTGAGAGAGCTCACCACCATCTATCATTTCCCGCCATCGGGTATTGAATCCTCGCCGCATCTGAAACAATCGCGCTTCACGCACGCGCCGGCACCTATTGATTTGCCACAAACAGGCGCCCTGCTGGGCATCAATTCGTATCGCGGGCAGGAGACGCGCGTATACCTCGATCCGGAAGACCGTTTGCGTCACCTCTACATCATCGGCCAGACGGGGACCGGTAAGACCGGCCTCATGAAATCAATGATCATTCAAGATATCAAGAATGGCGAAGGATGCTGTTTCATTGACCCGCACGGCTCCGACATCCTGGATATTCTCGCCGCCGTGCCGCCGGAGCGGTATAAGGATGTTATCTATTTTGATCCCGCGGACCTTTCGCGCCCGTTCTCGCTGAATTTTCTTGAGTACGATATTTCGCGTCCCGAACAGAAAACATTCATCGTGAACGAACTTTTGATGATATTTAAACGGCTCTACGGCGATGTGCCCGAGAGTATGGGCCCCGCTTTTGAACAATACTTCCGCAACGCGACCCAGCTCGTGATGGAAGATCCCGCGAGCGGCTCCACCATGTTGGATATCGCGCGCGTACTTTCTAATAGCGAGTTCCGTCGCGAGAAGCTCGCGAAGAGTATGAACCCTATCGTCAATCAATTTTGGAATGAGATAGCGACGAAGGCCGGCGGCGACGCCTCGCTTGAAAACATCGTGCCGTACATCACGAACAAATTTGATGACTTCACCGCCAACGATTTCATTCGCCCCATCGTCGGTCAGCAAGAATCGTCGTTCAAGTTCCGCGACGTGATGGATACGAAGAAAATATTGCTCATCAATCTCTCAAAGGGCCGCCTGGGCGAGAAGAATGCAAATCTGCTTGGCCTCATCATTGTGGGCAAGCTCTTCATGGCGGCGCTTTCGCGCGCCGATAATCCGCGTGCGCCGTATCCGCCTTTCTACCTGTATATCGATGAGTTTCAGAACGTGACGACCGACTCCATTCCCGGCATCCTCTCCGAGGCGCGCAAATACAAACTTTCCCTTACTATCGCGCATCAGTTCCTCAAGCAGATAGAAGAAAAGACGCGCGATGCGGTCTTCGGCAACGTCGGCAATATGGCGGTCTTCCGCGTCGGCGAAGAAGACGCGGAATTTTTTGCGAAGCAATTCGCACCAGTGTTCGAAGCGCTCGATTTCGTCAATATCGAGACGCGCAACGCGTATGCGAAGATACTCGCGAACGGTATTCCGCAAAAGCCGTTTGACATGAGGACCCCGGACTTACCGGCATTGAATCACGCGCAAGTGGACGATCTCGTGCACCTCTCCTTGCTTACCTACGGCCGCGACCGTGCTACAGTTGAAAATATGATTCGCGAGCGCTATCTCACGAAATAATTACCGTATGGCAAAAGGAAACGGAGAACGGCCGGCAAAAAAGGGAACAAAAGA
>JANLIU010000001.1 GCA_024654305.1 Candidatus Parcubacteria bacterium | reverse complement strand
ATCGTGACCGACTGCATCGCGCGTTACGGGCTTGATGCCGTTCCGGGCATTGTGAATAAAGTGAAGCGCTTCGGCTTTGACTACGCGACACGCTCCGGTATTTCCTGGGCCATCGACGACGCATCGGTGCCGAAGGAAAAGTCGCGCATCATTGATGACGCGGCGGCGAAGATCACCGCACTAGAAAAAGATTTCCAAAACGGTCTTTTGGCCGGGGAAGAGAAACGCCGTATGGCCATTGAAATTTGGCAGGGCGCGAAACAGAAAGTGGAGGAACAGGTCGCAAAGGAACTGGACCCGATGGGCTCGGTTGCCGACATGGTGAAGTCCGGCGCTCGCGGTACGATGGGCAACCTTACGCAGATGTCCGGTATGAAGGGTCTCATTCAGGACACTTCCGGTGTCACCATTGAAGTGCCTATCATCTCCTCCATGATCGAGGGATTGAATCCGATCGAGTACTTCATGAGTACGCACGGCGCGCGCAAAGGTCTCACCGACACGGCGCTCGGCACCGCAAAGGCCGGGTACCTCACGCGCCGCCTCTTCGACGTTGCACAGGACTCCATCGTCACTGAAAAGGATTGCGGCACCAAGCGCGGTGTGAAGATAAATCGCGTGAGCGCCTCCGGCATCCAGACGGATTATTCAGGAGCGCTCCGCGGTCGTGTACTCGCAGAAGATGCGAAGGACGCGGACGGAACGGTCATCTTCAAGAAAGGACATTACCTCTCCATTCTTGATGCCGAGGCGCTCGCCGCATCGACGGTTGCGACTGTTGTCTCGCGCTCCCCGATGTCGTGCGAAACGCGTTACGGTATTTGCCAGATGTGCTACGGCATGGACCTCACCACGCAAGAAATGATAGACCTCGGCGAAGCGGTCGGCACCGTCGCGGCGCAAGCCATCGGCGAACCGGGCACCCAGCTCACCATGCGTACCTTCCATGCCGGCGGTGTTGCATCGGTGGGCGGCGACATCACGAGCGGTCTTCCGCGCGTGGAAGAAGTGTTTGAAAAGCGCAGTCCGAAGAATCCGGCGGTTATCTCTAAGACCGACGGCATCGTCTCTGAAATTAAAGAAGAGGGACGCGAGAAAGTACTCGTTGTTGTGCCGACGGCAGGGCAGGGCAAGAAGGACGGTTCGGCATACGAATATCTCGCGCCGTATCCGCGCGTGCCGCTGGTGAAAGAAGGCGACCTCGTTGTGAAAGGACAAATCCTTACCGACGGTTCCGCCGACTTAGACGACCTCTTCGAGTATGCCGGTCGCGCGATGGTACAGGAATACATCATCACTGAGGCATCAAAGATCTACGAGATGCAGGGCGCGCCCGTTTCCCGCAAGCACCTCGAAGTCGTGGTGAAGCAGATGTTCTCACGCGTGAAGATAACGGACGCGGGTGATACCGACTACTCGGTCGGCGATGTTGTGGAGGACTGGGAGATAGTGAAGTCGGTCAAGGAGATGGAAGAGGCAGGGAAGCTCGTGCCGACTTCAAGGGATATCGTGCTCGGCATTAAGGAGAGCGCGCTCTCACGACGCTCGTTCCTCTCGGCCGCCTCTTTCGAGCAGACGACGAAGATTCTCATCAACGCCGCGCTTCGTGGCTCGGTGGACCGCCTGCGCGGTCTCAAGGAGAATGTCATCCTCGGCCGCCTTATCCCCTCGGGCACCGGCTTCAATGGCAGCAAGAAGTTCGCGCGCATCGCAAAACTTCAGGCCGAGCGTCCTGCACCGGCCAGCTACGAATCAAGGACGACCAGTTTCGCCCCTCGCACCCCTCGCGCGTTATAAGAGACACCAAAAGGTTCATCTGCTTTGTTGCGAGCTCCGGTGCTTGTTCACCCTATGTTGCATAGGGCTCACTTCGCTCCTCGCTCGCGCCTCACCACAAGAGTACTTCCAAATCTCTAGTCGCTCCGCTCCTGAGATTTTGGTCGCGCATCTGAAACCTTTTTGAGGTCTCTCAACTGAATGGAATAGGGAAGTATAAAAAGTTAAACGGCGCGGGAACCTCCAGGTCCCGCGCCGTTTTCGCATGTTGCCGAGCCGGTCATTTCCGTAGTGCACTGACACCGACAAGTGCGGCCGCGACACCGAAGAAGAAAGTGTAGGTGTCATGTAGCCACATATGTAGAGTCGTGCTGTTGATTCCGAGAGCGTGATCAATCACGATTCCGATGATGAAACCGATAACCATCACCCCGGCTATCTTCAGGACCGCTTTTTCCATATCTGTTCTCCTTTTAATCAATAGTCGAACTGTTGGCCGGAACCCGACCCCAAACGACAAACTAACTAGTTATATGTTAGCACGGCAGAGTTAGATTGTCAACCTCTCGAAAAACGCGGTAGGATATGGGCAATATGGCGAAGGATATGGTCGCAGAGATTAAAGAGCGACTCTGCAACTCTGTGGAAGTCGGACTTCCACAAGTCACTCGAAGAATCCAGATTGGTGTGCTTCAATTTCTTCTTCAAGCGGATGTCTGCCGAGAACCACATCTTTCGCAAACTCTCGGAACTCCTCTGGGGTATACATAGAACTGAGAAATTCCTTGTTCACGACAGGTCGATCGAATATTCCAGTATAATCTCCGAGACTCGCATAAGGATATTTATTTGCCCAGTCATATGCGTTGTCGAAATTATCGCGTGCGTAGCGATACCCCTTTGGGTGCACGTCAAAAACGTTCTTGACTTGTATGTAGGCATTCACGTATCTAAAATAGTCGTCGTCTTGTACCACTTTCCCGCGATACCCTCCCTGAAAGAGTGAACCGTGTTCCTTGTATCGTTCGTTGAAGCGTTTCGCCATCCCAGTTCCGATTTTTTGCATAAAACGGGCAATACCGCCCTCGGTAAACTCCTGTAGCAGAAGATGAAAGTGATTCTCAACAAGTGCGAATGAGATGATATGTACTAATGGGTCTCTTGCAGGCCAATGTTGTGGGCGTTTGAGAGAATTCTGTAGTCCGTCGTCCTGCAGATCTCGATACCAATTAAGGGAGGCGAAGGAGTCGTTGAAGTGGGTGAGCATCAACAAAAAGCGGAAACGATCGGAATCATCTCGTACTATCGGCAATCCGCGCGTTCCGCGCTTGACCACGTGGACGTACGAACCGATATCGATGTCCTCTTGGCGCATACTCCTAATCATACCTTTTGAAATCTTGTGGAAGTCCGACTTCCACAGATGCTCCGGACAGATGGTACGTATAGAAATAGTCACGGCGCGGAACCTGAGGGTCCGCGCCGTTTTGCCGTGGAGTCACCACTGGCCCGTTCCAAGAGTCAGTCCGGTGCCGACAAGGAAAATCCCGCCTCCCAGAAGTACTGACTCAGCGTATATTCCGATTACGCTTGCTCCAGCGGCGATGAAGAGCAGTGACAACCAAAACATAATCCAGCGTTCCATAAATTCCTCCGATCAGATGTAACGATAAATTCCTTAACCGATATATACATTATCATTAGTTATAGTTTTGTCAAATACGTTCGGAACGCGGTAGGATATGGGCAATATGGCGAAGGATACGGTGGCGGAGATTAAAGAGCGGTTGAGCATACAGGACATTATTGCGCCGTATGTGAAGTTGCGCCGGGCGGGGCGGAGCATGGTCGGCCTGTGCCCGTTCCATAAAGAGAAGACGGGCTCGTTCCATGTTTCGCTCGAGCGCGGGACCTGGCACTGCTTCGGTTGCGGGCTCGGCGGTGACGGGTTCTCATTTATTGAAAAGATTGAGGGCGTTGATTTCAAGGGTGCACTGAAAATCCTCGCAGAAAAAGCCGGTGTGGAACTTACTACCTATGATAGTGGCGAGCGGGAAGACAAATCAAAAAAAGAGCGATTGCGCGAAGCGATGAATCGCGCGAGTGAATGGTACGCAGGAAAACTTACAGAGAGTCCCGCACATGCGTATGCAAAAAAACGCCTCCTTTCAGACGAAACCATCCGCAATTGGCGCCTCGGC
>JANLIU010000075.1 GCA_024654305.1 Candidatus Parcubacteria bacterium | reverse complement strand
GTACGACCTCATCATCATCGGCGGCGGCCCGGCCGGAGTCGCTGCCGCCATTTATGCCGCGCGCAAACACTTGCAGACCGTCCTCATCACGGAAGATATTGGCGGACAATCAACCGTCTCCGAGGGTATTGAAAATTGGATCGGCTCGCCGCGCGTGCACGGGCAGGAACTCGCAAAGATGTTCCGCACGCATCTAGACGCGGTGAAGAGCGACATTGTCCGGCTCGTGCTCCAAGAGCGGGTAGAGTCGCTCGCGAAGACCGCCGAAGGGTTCGTCGCAACGACAAGGAGTGGGAACACCTTTACCGGCAGGACGGTGCTTATCGTCTCGGGCGCCGGGCGCCGCAAACTCGATGTCTCGGGCGCGGAGAAATTCGAGAACAAAGGCGTTACCTATTGCGCTTCCTGCGACGGTCCGCTCTTCTCCGACCAGGATGTCGCAGTCATCGGCGGCGGCAACGCCGGCTTTGAGACGGCGCTCCAGCTCCTCGCGTATGCGAAGTCCGTCACCCTGCTCCATCGCCATAAGGAATTCAAGGCCGACGCGGTGACGATCGAGAAGGCGCGGGAATATCCGAATATGCGCATCCTCCCCAATACCGAACCGATGGAGGTCATGGGTGAACAGTTCGTGACCGGCCTCAAATACAAAGACAAGGATTCGGGCGAAGTGAAGGAACTCCCGGCCACCGGCATCTTCGTGGAAGCAGGCGTCCTCCCGAACACCGGCTTCGCCGCGGGGCTCGTGGAGCTCGACGCGGTGAAGCGCATCAAGACCGACCCGCACAATCAGCGCACGAGCGTGGAAGGCGTCTGGGCCGCGGGCGACTGCACCGACGAGCTGTACCACCAGAATAACATCGCCGCCGGCGACGGGGTGAAGGCGCTCGAGGACATCTATCTCTGGGTCAAGAAACACTAGTCTATGCCCGCCGAGTACTCACGAGCCCCCTCTTCGCCTGTCATCTCCATCATCATCCCGACCCTGCGCGAGGAACAATTCTTGGAGCGCACGCTCGCAAATCTGGATTCGCTCCAAATCCCGCACGAAGTAATCATCACCGACGGCGGGAGCCAGGACCGCACGCTCGATATCGCTCGCGCGCATAATGCAAAAATAACGGTTTGGACAGAATCGCGCCGCCAGACCTTTGGCGAAGCGAAGAATGCCGGTGCGAAGCTCGCGACTGAAGCATTTCTCGTATTCATCGACGCCGATGTGCTTATTCCGGAACCCCAGAAATTCTTTGAAGAAACATTGATGGCGTTTGAGAAGAATCCGAAACTCGTCGGCATAACGGTGCCGCTCAAGCCCTTGCCTGAGAATCACTCTTTAGTAGATGCATTTATGAGCGCGCCACTTAATTGGTTTTATATCGTCTCAAACAATATGTTCCACTCCGGTAATTCTTCCGGCGAATTCCAAATGATGCGCACGGATGCGTTCTGGAAGGCAGGCGGATTCGGCGAACACCTCGCCGCCGGAGAAGACAATGAAATGTTCCGCCGGCTCGCTACCTTCGGTCGCACACTTTCGTATTACAAACTTTTCGTACAGCATTCTCTGCGCCGCCCGCATAAACTCGGATGGCTCCGCACCTACGGCATCTGGATAAAAAACGGCCTCTCAGTCGCCTTTCGCGGCAAGGCCGCGTATAAGGAGTGGTCGGTGGTGCGTTGAACACAAAAGAGAAACCGCCCGGAGAAACGAGGGGGTTTCTCCGGGCGGTCTAGGGAATAAGGACCGCGATGATGAGGCCGAGACTCGGCCAGCGCATCACCGCTTTCAGGGCGCACCAATAGATGATGCCTACCGCCCAACCGACGGGACTGCCATAGAACATCGACTGCTTGCCCATCTTGATGAGCGCATTAAGCTCCCACACGTGGTAGTAGTTGCTGTAATTGTTCTTGATCGTATGGTCGGCGGCTACTCTCTCGATGATCAGCCATGCCGTGAGCGGCGCGAGAATGAACGTGAAGCACGCCGCCACGAGCACTAAGGGTAAGAGATTCGGACGAAAGAACAGCCACGCGAACGGCGTCAGCGTAAAGACAAAGAACATCACTATGCCGCCGAGCACCATCCGAAACGCCTTTCGATACAATTCCCCTGCTTCCATGATTTCACCTCTCCTTCTGAAATGAACCTGTTGAATTGATCAACTTCTATATATACCAGAATTATAGAAATAAGCAAGTTTTTAATGAATGGGGAGGAGATTCTTAATAAAAGCGTCAGTGGAGCGCTCCCACGAATACTGAAGTGCCTTCACACGGCAATCCGCTCGAGAGAGTGCGAGGCATTTAAGTGCGACCTCCTGCAGATTATCGCTCAAGTAACCGTCCTTCCCTTCCGTAACGATGTCGCGCGGGCCCATGACATCATGCGCCGCGACCGGGAGGCCGCAGGCGAGCGCTTCAACAACAACAAGACCGAACGTCTCGGTACGTGACGGGAAAACGAACACATCGCATAGCGACAGCCAATCCACGAGTTCCTGACCATGCTTGGCGCCGACAAATTTATTTTTCTTTCCGTATATTTTTTCCAATCTCGCACGAGCACGGCTGTCCCCTATCACAAGCTTGGTCCCGGGCAATTCAAGCTTCAAGAATTCTTCAGGGTTCTTCTCCGGGTCGAGGCGGCTGAAGTAGGCAAAGACCGGCTTCGGCAAAGGCGGTAGCGGGGGCGAAGGATTGCGTACAAAATGACGTATGTCGACGCCGAGCGGCACAATGACAATATTTTTATAGCCGACTGATTCCAATTCCCTCTTTAAGCTTTCGGTTGAAACCATGGTGCGAACTGCCGCTAAGTGGAAACGCCGCAGGAGTGCGAGGATGGGGCGCAAGAGCCCACGCAGACGTATGTTCACATATAATTGGAAATGACTGTGATACCACGTGGTGAATGGCAGTTTTTTCTCCTTGCACACGGAGCGCGCCGCCCAGCCGAGCGGTCCCTCGGTCATGAGATGTATCGCGTCCGGATGCACCTCCTCTAGTATCTTCGCGACGCGGCGGCGCGCGAAGAGTGCGAGTCGGATGTCGGGATATCGCGGCATGGGGATCGTGAAGAATTGGCTCGGCTCTATGACGGCAACTTCATATCCGCGCGCACGAAGTGCGAGGATATGGGCGTCCTGTACGCGCACGACGCCGTTGACCTGCGGCGCCCACGCATCCGTCACCAAGAGTATTTTTTTCATTTTCTTTGGGCTTGCAATGTCAGTAATGCCCATATAGCGTCCGTGTAGTTCGGATTTATCTGTAAGGTCATTTCCCACTGCTTCCTCGCAGCGGCGTAATCACCAGCCCCATAATACAGCAGACCGAGATTGAAGTGTGCACTGTCGTACTGCGGATTAAAAGAAAGTTCTTGTAGGTATTCCTGTTCGGCTTCTTTTGTTCGGCCTTCTCCGGCGTAGATGAGTCCGAGATTGTTATGAACCATGAGCTCCTGCGGATTAACCGCGAGTGCTTTTTTACTATACGTTTCAGCCAAAGGATAATTTTGGTCCAGATAATACATCGCGCCGAGATTTTTTTGCGCAAGCGATGAGTGCGGCGAGTTGAAGGCGGCATTTTGCCAGAACACCAGCTTGTCGGCAAACACATTCTCATGCACAAAGGTCATCCCGAAGAATATGAGCAGTACCACAAGCCACGGCTGGAGGAACCATTCGCCCGCCGGCTCATTAAGACTTCTGACAAAACTGCTTTCCGCGAGAATGATGAGTAAGCCGATGAGCGGCAGATACAATCGGTGCTCAATGAAATCCGTCGCGCCGGAAGAATCAGAACCAATAAGTGATGGCCATAAAAATAAGAGGAACCACACGAAGCCGAACAGCATCATCAAGGATGAACGTCGCGATGTTTGTTTTCCCAGCAGGTGCAGAAGCAGAATGGCAGTGATGAGTGCAACGGCCGCATATCCCCACAGAAAAGTTGTGTCTTGTAATATCGGCAGGACGGACAAATTGAACGGGAAAAACGCTTTTCCCAACAACTGTAGGGTGCCCGGCACATTCGTCAGAAATGATGCAAACATGTCATGGATAGACAATGCCTGCGGATTACTGCTTGTAGCCATAATGCGCAGTGGCAGCCACACGAGTATGGCAATGAGCCATCCGGCGCCGAACTCCAGCATTGCAGTTTTACTCAAGCGATCCCGTATCCAGAGATACAGCACGAAGAGTACCGGCAGCGCGATTGCGGTTTCTTTCGTAAAAAGAGCCAACGAAAAAAAGACTACCGACCATGCGATGTATTCCCGCTTTCCTTCTTCAATGAAATCCAAAAGATACTTGAAAGAAGCGAGCACGAAAATAGCGAGGAGTGAGTCATTTCTTCCCGGTATCCACGCCACCGCCTGTGTCAAAGCCGGATGGACTAAGAAGATAAGTGCGAGTAGGAGCGAAATTCGTTTTGAATATTTCAGTTTTGTGAAAACTAAATACAACAGGCATACGGCCGTCAGGTGAATACCGACATTCGTAAAATGATAAAAGAATGGTAGTGCCTTGCCGAGCATCGCTTCCGGCATAAAGGAGATGGTGAGAAGGGGCCGGTAGTACGCCGTCGTCCCGTTGGTCATAAAGAACACATCCTGCGTGAACGCCTTGAAAATATTTCCGAGGTCGCCGAGGAATGGAATGTTATTCAGGACGAGCACATGGTCGTCCAAATACGTATACCCGAATAAAAATGTCTTGGCATACAAAAGTACGCCGACGACGCAGAGCATCGTATATACTCTCGCATTGCTCTCAAAGAGTTCTGATTCCCACTTCTGGAGCGTTGTATGAATGAGTGCCGGTATGCGTCGCATAGGAGTCAATGCGTCAACCAGTAACGCACTGCGACGCCGAGCGTCTGCACACCATATTTCATACTGCGGGGAAAATTAATGCTCGATGCCTCGGGGAAATAACGCACCGGAACCGGTATTTCCCCGATGCGATACTTTTTTTCTATCGCCTGAAATAATATTTGACTGTCAAACACAAAATCATCGGAATTGTGCATGAAATCAATGTGCTCCAGCACGTCCCGCGTGTAGGCGCGATAGCCGCTATGCCATTCTGAAAGATTGTATCCACTGGCGAGATTTTCCACTAAAGAAAGGAGCCGATTCGCATAATATTTGTACGCCGGCATCCCGCCCTCAAGCGCTTCCCTCCGGCTCCTGATCCTTGACCCAAGCACGACATCAAAATAATCGTCTTGAATGAGGCTGATGAAATGTGTTATCAGTTTCGGATCATACTGATAGTCGGGATGGAGCATCACGACGATATCCGCACCTCGCTCGAGGGCCGCATGATAGCAGGTCTTTTGATTGGCTCCATAGCCCCCGTTCGTTTCGTGCGTGATGACCGTGAGGCCGAGCGACTTCGCCAGGCGAGACGTTTCATCCTTACTCGCATCATCGACAAGGATGATTTCATCAACGAGCGCTTTCGGTATACCCGCTACGGTCTTCTCCAACGTTTTTGCCGCATTATATGCCGGCAGGACCACGATTACTTTTGATCCAAACATGTTTTAAGCATCGGGCGGCATCTTCTCGATCTCTTTGTCTACCTTCAGGAACTTTGTGCGCAGGTACCAGCTGAAGAGATAATAGCCGGATATCGCGATAGCGGCGAACGCTATCACATATTGCACATTATTGATGATGTTCACGATATCTCCCCCCAGACTTGCGCCCAAGAAATATCCGGCAAAGAGGAGCACGCCGTACTGAAGTACGGCGACGATAATGCCGTATTTGAAAAATATGCCGAGCGGCATCTTGACCATGCCGGCGACCACGATGAATGCCGATGCGATGCCGTAGGAAAGTTTGCCGATGAACATTGTCCAGAAGGGGCGCTTTTCCCAGAGGACACGCACGTGCTCTAAATGGTCGGTCGTGATGCCTATCTTGTTCATCATTCGCTTCGCGAAGTTAGTGCGCCCACCGAAGTGCCCGATGGCGTAATACACGCCGTCGAGCCCGACATCGCGGACGAAAAAGAGTGCCGCGAGGAAATACATATTGAAGTACCCCACCGAGGCCATCGTGCCGGCGACGAATGCGACCACCGGCCCTTCAATGAAAGATAGCGGAATGAGTATCCAGTAGCGATACTGCAGAATAAGCTCCGTGATGAAATCAACTGACATTTTCGCCAGTATACCGCAGAGTGATATGCTTGCACTATGAATCCCGTTAGAGACTTCCGACAAGTATGGTACGGTGCATTCAAGATTGCCATGTGCTCCATCAGCGGGGTCTCTAACGGGATGAACCGCTTGTTCTTCTTCGGTGTATTTTTTCTGATGTTCTTTCCGAGTTTTGCGATGGCGGCTCAACCGTCCTTTGAGGTTTCCGGATGGATTCCCTATTGGAGGGCCGCTTCCGGTACAATCGATGCCGTAGCGCACCTGCAGAATTTCACTTCGCTCATGCCGTTCGGCTATATCGTACAGAACGACGGCTCCCTCTCTGATGCGTTCGGCATGAGCGATACGTCATCCACCTCGACCGCCGCCATACTCGTCGCTTCCGCTCGAGCCGCACGGGTGAAAATAATACCGACCGTCATGTGGAGCAACGGCACCGCCATCGACCGGATATTGCGCGTCACCGCGAGCCGCATCGCGCTTGAAGACCGCATCGCCGCGCTCGTGAAGGACAATGGGTTTGACGGCATTGATATCGATTTTGAAAACAAGTTGGTCCAAACGCGCCCGTATTTTTCGCTGTTCCTCAAAGGTCTCTACGCTCGCATGGGAAATAAATTTGTGTACTGCAGTATCGAATCGCGCACGCCTCCCATGTCGGCCTACACCGTCATACCGAACAATATTACCTATGCGAACGACTACACGGCTTTCAATAAGTATTGCGACCGCGTGCAGATAATGGCATACGACCAAGGCGCGATTGACCTGAAATTGAACGCCGCCGCTAATTCAACGCCCTATATTCCCGTTGCCGACCTGCGGTGGGTAGAGAAAGTGATTACGCTCGCGGCTCAAACTATTTCCAAGAAAA
>JANLIU010000053.1 GCA_024654305.1 Candidatus Parcubacteria bacterium | reverse complement strand
AACCCATACCGAGTGCGAGCGATCTAGGTATGGAATCCCTCACCACGGGCATCATGAGTGCAAACCGAGGCAGTCGAAAACGCGGCATGACATCGGCACTCACGATGACCGGAATGTTAACTGCGAGATATGCGAGCGAGCCGATGACCACGCCGATGCCGATGCCCGGAAGTCCGTAACGAGGATAGAGGTAGACCGTGCCGAGGATGATGCCGAGATTATAGAGCACCGGCGATATCGCAAAGAGGACAAAGCGCCGATGCACCTGTGTCACGCTCCCCAAGACGCCCGAAATCCCGAGCAGAATAGGCTGTAGAAGCAAAATGCGCGCAAGCAATATGAATTCGGTTTGATATGCGGACGTCGCGAAGCTCGGATAGAGGAACGCGAGGAATTGCGGCATGAAGACGGCGAGCACAATGCAAATAATTCCACCAACGCCGAAAAGAAATGTCGCCGATTCGGAAAGGAGCCGCCGCGTCCCTTCCCTGTCCATGCCGGTAATACGCGGAATGAGCACATACGCGCTCACCAAGGATGACACGAGCGCGAATACGAGGTCCGGCACGCGGAATGCGGCATAGTAGAGGTCAAGCACCTGCCCCGCGCCGAAGGTGTGCGCGAAGATGCGATCGCGGAACAGGGCGAGCGCCTGCGAAGCGAGCGTCAGTGCGGCGAGCAAATACGCGGCCTGATGCAAACCGCTTATCGGCGCAGTGATGCGCGAATACGCGGCCTTATGAAAGCCGCGTATCGGTGCTGCGATGCGTTCGAATCTCTCTCGCATCGCTCTATAATACTCTAACCGTTCTTACTCGTCATTGTTTCGCCGGAGCTGGAGTTGCCGCCGAGGTTACCGCCGGAGTTACCGTAAGAAGGTTTGCCGGGAACGGATTCTTCCCTGCCTGAAGCGCCGCGAGCTGTGTCTCGACTGCCTTTGCGTTATCAGCCGACATATCCGAGATGGCCTGCATCTCTAGTGTCGCATTCTTGAAGTCGCCCTGCTTGGCATAGACCGCCGAGAGGAAGTACCGCGCGTTTGCGAATTGCGGATTTGCAGTCACTGCCGCTCCAAGCGCGGCAACCGCGTTCGGAAGGTCATTGCTGGCCGCATACAAGATTCCGACCTGAAAGAGAATGTTCGGATCATTCGGCTGGAAGTACGCCGCCGCAAGCGCAGATGCGAGCGCGTCCTTCACGTTGCCGTCCTGCACTTCAAGTTGCGAGAGAAGGAAGATGGCGGCCGTGTAGTCCTGCTTGAGTGCGATAGCCGCCTTGAGGTCATCCATCGCCGCTTTGATATTCTTGTTCGCAATATCGAGCTGGGCAACGATGTACGGTATCTGCGGATTCGTCGGATTGAGCTCTTTGGCTTTGTCGTACGCGGTCTTCGCGCTGTCATAGGCGCCCGAAACGTTCAGCGGTACCGCTTGCGCGTAGAGATTGCCGAGGGCGAGCCAATTTTGATAATCATTCGGCGCGAGGTTCGTCGCGGTGAGTGCCGCATTGATGCCCGTTGAGAGCGCCGCCTGGAATGCCTGTTGCGCAGCGGCCGCCGGCATCGTTGAGGAAGCGGCAATTTGGCCGAGGCGCGTCATCGCTATACCGGACTCAATTTGATATGCGGTCGCAGAGGGCGCGAAAGAGATGGAACTCTGTACGGCACTTTCGGCACCGACGTAGTCTCCGGCGGAGTATGCGGTGTTTGCGGCCGCGAGCTGGCTTGTCGCAATGTAGCGCCCGACGAGCGTGTAAGCTGCTACGACCGATCCGAGGAGAAGTATCGTGAGACAAAATACGATGACGAAACCGAGACGAGGACTCCGTGAGAAGATGACGCCCCATTGTCCGCCAACGGCACCAAAGCGCATCGTCGATGCGAAGAGTCCTGCGAACACGAACGCGAGGGCAAGAACGATGCCGTTCGGAAGGTCAAAGATCGCGATGGTGAAGAGGTAGAGCGTCGCAAGGAATGAGAGCATTGCGACGTAGCGGACGAATGCATCCTGTGGCGCGCGCAGGATAAGCATGCGCAAGCCGAATACGATGAAGAGCGCGAGCATCGCAACCCACGCGAGGATGCCCACAAGACCGGTCGTCACGAATGAGGTCGGAATGAAGCCGATGCCGGAAGAGAAATCAATATTCCAGAAGACGGTGGAATTGAGGGATGCGTCGCGGTACTTCAGCCATTGCGTACCGAACGTGCCAGGGCCGGAGCCGAAGACCGGTGCGGAGGAAATCACTTTATTTCCGACCGCAAAGGTGGACTGCCACGAAGGGCGGACATTGATCTCGTTCACTTTAAGAGAATTCGCAAGGGCGCCACCGAGCGTCCCGCCAATGAGGAAGAAGATGGAGATGGCGAGCATGGCAAGCGGCAGAACGAGCGAGCGATTGCTGTCACCGAAAGCAATCGGCTCTTCATCCACCACCGCAATATCATCCAGGTCCGCATCTCCGCCTCTGCCTCCGCGCTGCATCACCGACTCCACGAAGAGACCGAGCGACACGAGAGCGAGCAGGATCCAGATGAGAGAATTATTCGCTATCGCGAGCAGAACGACCGCGACTACGCCGGCCACAATGAGCGCACGGCGGGCGCGCTGGCCAAGCTCGAGTTCGCGAAGGGAGATAAGAACACCCATGACGCCGAGACCAAGCAAGGTCGCAAGGTCGCTCACGGAACCGACGATGGAGAAGGCGGGAGAGATTGTGTTCGGCACGATTTGTCCAGCAATGACCACAAGCGTTTCAACAACGACCAATACTATGAAAGCCCACGCTCCGGCACGCAAGAAGGTGCGGTAGTTTTCGGAACGGCGCAGGACGAGCGCCGCCATGGTGCCGAGAACGGCGACAACGAGCATGAAGCCGAACGTGTCCGGCTCAAGCCCTTGTCCCCAAAGTGCATTCGTAAAGGAAGTTCCGGAGAACGCTGCGGACGCTCCATAGGCAACTGCCGGAAGCCAGAGCGCACCGACGAGCATGAACGGCGGAAGAATGACATTGCCGCGCGAAAGCCGCGCAAGAATGTAGAGCGCAAGAGTGATGAGTGCACCGGCGGCAAGCACGAATGTTTTTGTCGTCGCGAACGGTATCGATGCTGATGGAATGAAAATGAACAGGGCGACGATGATTGTGATGAGCAGAGCCCAGATGCTAAAAGTCTCAAGCGAACGGCGACGAGGCGCGGTTGTGGATTGATAAGGAGGCATGGTGGATTCAATTGATGTTATTTGGTGCTAATGCCGCTTAGTATAGCCCGCCTACGCCTACGCAAGGTGCTTATCCACAAAATTCCGTAAGGTGTCACCTTACTCTTCTATTAAATTCCTTGACTTCGTAAGGTGACACCTTACAATGGAGGCATGACAAAGAGGGATGCTCCGTTTGCTGAGGGAGAATGGTACCATTGCTACAATCGTAGTGTTGAAAAACGCGTGTCATTTGAGGATACTCGGGATTACCACCGATTTCTTGAACTCCTCTATTTGGCAAATGATGAGTTGCCTCTCCGATATGAGGATATAGGTGACCGCAAATTTGAGGAGGTACTGAAGATGCCACGTGGCAAAAAACTAGTTTCCATTGGTGCGTTCTGCCTGATGCCAAACCACTTTCATTTAGTAGTAAAAGAGATCTCGGAGGGAGGCATTACTTCATTTATGCGAAAAATAGGGACGGCATACACTCTATACTTCAACGGACGGCACGAACGTATGGGCAACCTGTTCCTCAAACCCTTCCGATCCCGCCACGTATCTTCTGACCGTTACTTCCAACACCTTATTAACTACGTGCACTGCAATCCAGCAGCGCTCTACGAACCAAAATGGAAAACCAATCATGTGGTAGATCCTCAGTTCTTGGGAGAGCGTTTGTCGGCATATCCGTATTCAAGCTTGAGTACCCACGCCGGCGCGCGTACGCCGACGAGTGCTATCCTGGACGCGGAGATATTTTCTGTAGCGCGCACGATTCCAATACAAAAAATGCTGCAGGAGGCGCGGCAATATTGCGCTGATTCCGATATTCCATAAGGCTTTAGTGTGGTATAATGCACACGGACCAGGCTAGACAGCTGCTCTGTAGAAATACAGGGAGGAAAGTCCGAACACGGGCACTTCCATTTTTCTAAGCTCAAGTAGCTAAGAAAAATTGGTCGTGCAGGCAGGTAATGGGTAATGCCCATACATCGCGAGATGAGAGGTGACCACAGTGACGCCAAAGGCGAAAGCCGGAGGCTCCCTTCGGGGAGAATCTCGTCGAAAGACGGGGGTGCAACGATCAAATCCTTACTTCCGTGCAAGGTCGTATCGAGAGCGTTTCGCGCTCTCGGGGTGCCGCTCGAGGCGTTGAGCAATCAATGTCCCAGATAAATAGCTGTCCACGACAGAATTCGGCTTATCGGCTCGGTCCAAAAAGATGCGAAAACCCACGCTCCTGCGTGGGTTTTCGCTTTTTCCATCGATGTCTTACTCGATTTCGCAGGTACCGCCGGCGCAAGCCAACTCTTTTTTCATATCTGATTCATCTTGTCGCTCATACGCAACAAGCTTTGAATAATCCACCTTCGGGAAGCGCGCCATGCGCGCTTCATATTCTTCTTTCGTGATGGTCTCATACGGCGCAAGGCGGTACACATGGTTGGCACGCGGAAGGAACGAGAGCCCGCCAATGATATCCCAATTCTTCTGAACCCAATCCACCACCGGTATCCATTCGTTCTCGCTTACCGAGATGGTCGCCGACGGATTGTGTTCGGTGAAGTTCAGCTTCACGCGCTTCCAATATTCAAGCTGTTCGAGCGCTGAAAGATCGTCTTTGAATCGCGCTTCCTTAGAGTGGTCGGGCGCCTTGACCGGAAATTCGAGCACGTAGGTGTTCGCTTCTTCGAGGGACTGTCCCACTTCCGGATAATACGGCACGCCCTGATCGCGCATAAGTTTGAAAAGCGAATCGGTCGCGCTGATGCGCACACGGCGAATGTAATACGGCGCGTGGCGCGGATGAATACCCGAAGCGCAATCAAAGGTCTGCGAGACGGTGCCCGAGGGCTTCACTGCCGTGACCGACATTGAGCGTGCAACGCCGAAACGCTTCGCATAGGTCGTGTTCGTCTTCACCGCCATATCACGTACCTTGCGCATTACCTCTGGCTGTCGCGCCGCCGGAGAATCCCACTGTCCCGTAATCGAGACACCGAGGAGCCGCTCATCAGCGCAATGGTCGGTCCATTCTTTAGAAATGTAGCCGAACTTCGTGAGCGTGGACTGGTACGTTCCGAGTATCGCCGCGAGACGCGCCTTGCGCAGAAGCGACGCTTCCGTATCGTGCGCGCGCGCGATGACTTCGGAAAGATTGCAGAATTGCTTGGATTGCAAGACTATTTCGGCGCACGGGTTCGTGCCGACGGGGCCGTGCACGACGCCGTCGTCCCCGATGAACCCGACTTTTTTGAAATACTCAGCACGGCGCTTCGGGAGTGTGAGCGCAAGCGACCCGCGATTGAAGATTCCCCGTTCGCCGGCTCCGCTCTTCATCAGCGCAACCCACTCGTCCATGAGCTCGGTATTGGTCGGAGGCGCCTCATACACCGCGGAGTTATTCGCCACCGAGCGATGGGGGTCCGTCATATAGAACTGACCGCGCTTGGCATCGCGCATATCCACATCGTCGAGGTCGGAGAGCGAAATCATCGCGGTGCGGCGCACACCGCCCGCGACCACGCACTCGCCTATTTTGCAGATGACATCGTGCGCATCAATAGTGCGCAAGCGTCGTCCTTGTCGTTTCAAAATGCGTTCGCGCGTGAAGGCGAGCAAGGAGCGCAATGGTTCCGGGCCGCTTGCTTTTCCGCCCATTGTCTTGAGACGCGCGCCGGCGGGACGGACCTGCGAATAATCAAACGTGATGTCCGAGCCCGCGTACCACGTCTTCAATCCGAGCGTGAGCGCATCGCACCATCCTTCCTTTGAATCACTGATGGTGTGCGATTCTATTTTCTTTCCCGTTTGCTTCATTATCTGCGGGAGTTGTTCGATGTTCTGGCTTTCCACTGCGAACCCGACCCCGCATCCTTGCATGGAGAGATACATGATTTCGGCGAAATCTTCGAGCTTCACAGGCGCCGTGAAGGTGCAGTTGTATGCGCACGTGTTGCAACGCCGCGCCGGCTCGCCGGAAAATTGCATGAGACGCATCGAGGGCATCACCTCTTGTTTCAAAATGCCGGTGCGAAGTTCCGCATATTCTTTTGGAGTCAATTTGGCGCCAAGATTCTCGCGCATGAAGTTGATGTAGCGGTCCACCGTCTCTATCCACGTCTCGCGCCGGCCTTCTTCCGGTATCCATTTTGCATAGGTTCGTAGATAGACGAACTCTCCGAGTGAATTTCCCTCAAAATACTTTTTGCTTTCCTCGGCGAGTTTTCGTACGTGTTCCGGTATCTCGATATGCGCCGCGCGCAGCTGTGCGCGCTTGTCGCGATAGAGGATGTATGACTTCGCCGTCTTCACATAATCATTCAGGATGAGATATTTCTCGATAGAATCCTGCATGCCCTCAACCGTGGGAAGAAAACCTTTATATTTCTTTGCGAATCTTCCAAGTTCACCCACCACTTGGTGCGCGACGAGCGTTGCATCGTCTGCACTCCCCTCTTCTGCCGCCATCATCGCCTTCCAGATAGCAGAAGAAATTTTATCGAAATCAAACGGGACCAATCGTCCATCGCGCTTCTCGATCTGCGGAATCACTTCGCGATAGCGACGCGTTTCTTTTGAAATTGGCACCGAAATCTTAGGAGCATTGTCCTCCCCCACGACCTTCGCACGAACGGAAACTTTAGCGATTTTTGACATACGGGAGGACAATTAAAAAGTGAATAAAAAATCTGTCTGTTCTGATTAGTTTACTCTCGTGTACGAGAAACGCTATGTGGATAGCACTATTTCGTAACAGTTGGAAAATTTTTCAATAAGAGTGGTGTGTCGGTTGCGACCGAATGTGCTTGCGCGAAGCCAGCGGCAGTCTCTAGGACATACCGCGCCGGCATGTTCGGATAAAAGACATCGGGGTAGCTCGAGGTCGCCACGTTCTCTGCGATAGAGACGACCTGTCCTTTACTGTCCAGCCAGAAGATATCGATGGGTACGAGCATATCCTTCATCCAGAAGCCATATTTGTCGTCTTTAGGGAAAACAAAAAGCATCCCATAATCGGCTGGAATGCTGCTGCGGCCGCCAAGGCCTTTTTCTCGTTCCGCCGGCGTTGTTGCATAGTCAATCCTCAAGGACACGTCGCTGAATTCTGCCGTCGTTTTTATCGGCAATGATGTCTTATAGACGAACTGGAGGAAGCCGATTACCAATACCATTGCAAGAGTTCCAATGTAAAAATTTCTGGACATATTTGTGGTGTCATTATATCCTTTGCGCGAACTTATTCTGTCTTTTGTTCCCCTATAGCTTGATCTAATTCATCCAAATCGCCTTCAATAGCCTCTTTAATATCTTTTTCTTCTTTTGAGAGGATACGGCTATGTCGGGTGTGCTGTAATACCCCAAGATGCTTTTCAAGACGCTTTTTTACTACGAGAAGCATTTTGGTATTGTCTTCATTACCCAAAACAGTGCGTACATCAAGTTTGTTACGAAGCTTGCCATAATGATACCCAAGTTTAAATGCACCAAGGAGCAACAGTACAAGAATCAGAAGAAGTATACTGATGAAGTAGAACGCGGGGATAGTAAATGATCCTATGGTGATTAACAACCGTTCATTTGTGGAAGGAACTGGTTCTGGTGTTGGCTCTTGTACGGCCGTTACCTTGAAAGCTCCGAAGGATTCAATACTGTTGCCGGCACGATCCACCGCTACCAATTTTACGGTAGTATCACCCGGAGTATGTACCGCGAGACTATAGCTTCCGCCCACAAACTCTCCTGACGGAACCTTCTTTAGGAGTGAGCCATTGATATATATCTCGTAGTGGTCCAAGCCCGATGTCTCATCGATGATATCAGCGTTGATATGTAAGACTTTCTTAGTATCATCATAAGAAAAGACGACATCATTCTGTTTTGGAATAGTAGTATCTATTCTTGCAATATAGGTACTAGTCGGACCCCATTCTCCATCTTTACGAGCTCGAACCTTGAAATACCAAATTCCATCTTCCAAATCCTTAACGGTTTTTTCATTTATGGCTGGGCTATAGGTTACTCTGGGTGAGCCCGATGTAGTATTATCAATACCCGTTTGTATTGCAGTTACCCCTGCCGGTACTTTCCATCTAAAGATAGGGCTATCGTCTGTGTACCACAATTCTTGAGAAGAATGCGTAGGCGATGTTACTTGCAAAGTGGTGATTAAAGGTACTGGTTCTGGCGTTGGGATTTCTTTAATAATAATCGGTTCCTCTTTTGCAATAATAGATATTGTTTTGCCTGTTGTAACCCTTAATACGTCCGTACCTAATCCATCATTTGCACGAACAGCAGCATCAGAAAAAATTAGGTCAGCCTGACCAGTCTTTTTTGCTTTTACGACTACCGATATTGCCGTACCGTATGAACCAGTAAACCCAGGCGCGGGAATACCACCATTAAAAGTAATAATTCCCGTACCGTTTGAATACGCTGGCTCTTCTACCCATAAAGAAAATATGGAGCCTCCTTTGCTTATGGAAACCACCTCCAATAAGTCTGCTGGAAATACAATTTTTGCCTCTGCATTATTTATGGCAACACCTTCAGAATTTAATACAACAGACACTGTCGCTATGCCTCCAGGCGAGAGTGTCGCCGAGCTGGAATTAATTTGCAGTGTCGCCGCATGTGCACTGTTAAATCCAAAAAAGAATACACTTAAAGCAACTATGACGACATAGCAATCTACTTTATTGGTTGTAATTTTTTTAAAAGCCATATTTCAAAATAACGCAAAGAATCTCCACTAGACATAGTAATCATACCACGTAGGTGTACGTTACTATCGGGCTGTTGACACGTTACCTGTCAGCGAATGCTCATTGAAAGCGCAAGATAACTAGAGATCAGTAGATGTAGCAGGCGCGTTAGATATTCCCGGTGAAGTAGAAGCTGTCAGTGTGTTTGCGAGATATGAAGCGCTTATAGTATCAAACACTTGATTAAATTGGTTGAGAGACCAATAGCCAAAAGACACAGCACCTCCAATCAAAACAAAACTTACTAAAGTAATACGTTTCCAGCTCTTCATATTTTATTTTAGCTTACCT
>JANLIU010000024.1 GCA_024654305.1 Candidatus Parcubacteria bacterium | reverse complement strand
CGTCATCGCGCACCAATACATAGAGCAGATGGAAGAGGAGGTGCGCGATGCCGTGTTTGGCAACGTCGGTACCACGGTCGTTTTCCGTGTCGGCCCATTCGATGCCGAGGTGCTGGAAACGATCTTCATGCCGAAATTCACGAAGGAAGACGTCGTTAGTCTCGATCGTCGGCAGGTATATCTTTCGCTCATGATTGATGGCGTTGGGTCGGCTCCATTTTCCGCAGTGACCATTCCTCCGATTGAAGCCCCGCCGGTGTCCCACAAGGAGCAAGTCATTACTTCGTCGCGCGAGCAATTTACCGCGGTTCGCGCCGGCATTG
Source organism: Candidatus Parcubacteria bacterium (assembly GCA_024654305.1). Taxonomy (GTDB): domain Bacteria; phylum Patescibacteriota; class Minisyncoccia; order Phycocordibacterales; family Phycocordibacteraceae; genus C7867-001. Next base: position 2,912 of record JANLIU010000024.1, on the reverse strand, counting down.
AGAAATCGATAGTGGACGAGCTCATGGCAAGTGCGACGTCTGAGGCGCCATACGATGCGCGCATGAAAAAGAAGCCAGTACAGCGTCCTCCAGTACAGAGAGAAGAAGTGAGACGGGAAAAATCAAGACCGTTGCCGCCCAAACCTTTTGTTCAACCTCCTCGTCCTCAAGTTTCTCGACCGCTACCACCTACAAAGAGCGCGGATGATCTGAAAGCGATTTTGCGGAACATGACGGCGAAAAGTGGAGCGGAAAGGGAACAGAAACAGTCGCAAAATCAACAGTCGCTTAAAGGCACACTCGCGGGAGTACTGCAAAAAACTGAACATCCGCCCGCCCCGCAGGCAGTCGAAGCAAAGAAGCCGTTTGAAGTCTCCGAGGATGCCCTTCGGAAAGTTCTCAAGGGCGAGGCATAATAATTCTTATGCGTACTGCCGGTCTGCTTCTACTGGCCATTCTTATTCTGCCGATTTCTGCGCATGCGGCACTTGTGAATATCAACACTGCTGACGCGGCGCTTCTTGATACTCTCCCGGGTATTGGTGCGTCGTATGCAGCAGATATCATCGCCTATCGCGAAGCACACGGGCCATTTGCGACTATAGAAGGCCTCAAAAAAGTCCCCAACATTGGTTCCGGCAGCAGGTATGCGAATATAGCGCCGCTCATCACAGTCGGCGATACGAGTGTGGTAAATAATTCAAACACTTCCGACACATCTAATACAACTTCATCAACGCAAAATACCACAGCTTCTTCAGAAGATATGACAACCTATACGCCGCCTCCTTCGGCGCTCACGGTGGACGCAGGTATCAATCGAGATGCGGTCATGGAAGTGCCGCTGCATCTTTCCGCACGTGCATTGACCAAAAGTAGCATCGATCCGCATGCGCACATCGCATGGGGTTTCGGAGATGGTTCTTCGGCAGAAGGCAGTGTGGTGGAGAAGACGTATCACTATGCCGGTTCCTATCTCGTTGTGGTCACCGCAACCGACGGCGAGGCGGCCGCGCGTGATGAATTCATTGTGACGGTGCGGCCTGCGCAAGTGCGTATTCTTGAGATTCCCGACGCAGGAATCATGGTTATGAATGATACGAATGAACGCCTTGATCTCTCGGGTTGGGCACTTTTTGCGGATAGAGGTTCTTTCCGCATTCCGAATGGAACGGTCATGTTACCGAAAGCGAGTATTCTGCTTCCTACAACCATAACGAAATTGCCGACGGCGCCCGAAGTGACGCTTGCATATCCAAGCGGCGGCATTGCGGCGCGCTACGCGGTTTCCACGGAACCAATTGCGATAACAACAAGCGCATCAGCACTTGATGCGCAACCTCCGTCCCGTATCGCGAGTTATGAACAGGTACAGAAGGTCGAGCCGATTATTAGCGTAACGGAGAATGTTCCCGAATATGCAGAAGCAGTAGGTGCCCCCGCAGTAGCGAATGAACTCGCCGCTGCGGGGGCGGTATTGCCTCCTCCGACGCTTTCGGTCGGAGCCCCGACTTCTGACGTCGGGGCCGCCCCCATCGTGAAAGGGATTTTTAAGTCCCCATGGGCGCTTGGTTTCCTCGGCGTTGTCGTCCTCGCGGGTAGCGTTTTCATTTTTCTCTAACCACTCGTATTTCCGCCTTTTCTATACTAGTCTCAACATATGAAAGATAAAAAACTCATTCTTGTGACGGGCGGAGCGGGGTTCATTGGGTCACATCTTTGCGCGCGTCTCGTGAAAGACGGTCATCGCGTCATTTCGCTCGATAATTACTTCACCGGCTCAAAAGAGAATCACATCAGCGGTGTCGAGTACCGCGAAGGCCACACCAAGGATATTGAAAAGAATATTCCCGAAATGCCCGACCTCATTTATCATCTCGGTGAATACGCGCGCGTTGAGCAGAGTCTCGAGGAGCCGGCTCTGGTATGGGATCTCAATGTCGCAGGTACGTTCAATGTGCTCGAATTTTGGCGTGCTAAGAAGTGCAAACTTGTATACGCGGGTTCCTCGACCAAGTTTGGCGACGGCGGGCTTGCCCGTGTGGCTACTCCCTATGCTTGGACTAAGGCTGCTAATACCGAACTCGTGAAAAATTATGCCGAGTGGTACAAGCTTTCATATGCCATCACTTATTTTTATAACGTCTACGGACCAGGTGAGCGCGCGGGTAAATACGGTACGGTAGTCGAGATCTTTCGACAGAAAATGAAGAAAGGAGAGTCTCTCACTATCGAAGAACCGGGAACGCAGGAGCGTAATTTCACCCATGTCGATGACATTATTGACGGGCTCATTCTTGTGGGTGAGAAGGGCGAGGGTGAAGAATTCGGCCTCGGATGTCCGGACACGTACTCAATTCTTGAACTTGCAAAAATGTTCGGTGGACAAATAAAAATGATACCGTCGCGCCGCGGCAATCGTATGGATTCGGTACTTGATATGACGAAGTCTCGGGCGATCGGCTGGGAACCGCACAGAAAACTTATTGACTATATCAGGGAGGTTAAAAAGCAATGAAGCGCGTACTTATTTTCTCGCTCGCGTACTATCCGCATGTCGGTGGAGCGGAGGTTGCGGTGAAGGAAGTCACCGATCGCGTTTCGGATATCGAATTTCATATGGTGACGATGCGTTTCTCTGCTGACGAGGCGCGCGAAGAAAAAATCGGCAAGGTGTTCGTACATCGGATTGAAAACAACAGCAGCAGGTTGAGTAAACTCTTTTTTCAATTTTCTGCCGCACACAAGGCCGCACTTTTGCATCGGCAACATCACTTTGATGCGGTGTGGGCGATGATGGCGCACTCTTCCGGAGTTCCTGCCGGTTTATTCAAGACGTTCCATCCGGAGGTGAAGTATCTTCTCTCGCTGCAAGAAGGCGATCCGCCCGAGTACATTGAACGGCTGATGCG
>JANLIU010000014.1 GCA_024654305.1 Candidatus Parcubacteria bacterium | reverse complement strand
TCCCCTCTCTTGTGAGTAAAGATCAATGTGGTTGCCTTCCCTAAATGCAAAATCGACCCTTGCGAGTCGATTGAACCCATACTAACCTGCTATAGAAGTGGTGTCAACTTGGTCAGCTGTATTTACGATTTTTTGATTTTATCAAATTCAGTTTCTTTTCTCTGGGCCAGCTTTTTATTTCTGATTCTCTTTTGGAGGCCGACGACCTGTCCGGACGTTGCTCGGTGTACACAACCTTCACGGCTTTTTTCGCGCTCGTGTAATGGCCGCCGCTCCCGCTCTTATGCTCCCTGAAACGCCGCGCAACATCGGTGGTGATGCCGGTATACAAAGAGCCGTCTTTACACTCAATGAGGTATACGAAATACATCTCACCATCATACGCCTTTCATTGGTCCTTCTCCTTGTGTTGAATAAACTCGAGATTTCCAGTATCGTGCAGGAAGTGCGTGGCGCTTCGCGCCGCGCCATTGCGGGATCGTCTAATGGTAGGACAATAGATTCTGGATCTATTTATCTTGGTTCGAGTCCAAGTCCCGCAGCCCGTAAGTGAGGTGATTGGGAACGTGATTTGACGAACCCAGTATAAAGTTATAATACGCAGGTATGTTCTCTTCTCTGACGCAACAACGAGTGATTCTCATCGCTCTCCTTTTATGGGCCCTCTCCTTTGCGCTCTTCCGAGTGTGGAAGATCGGACGCGGTGTTCCTCCTCAGCAATCGGCCGTGGTGGCATCTATCGAGTCGTGGGGCGAACCCGCCCCCGTCCCCGTACTCGCGACGCCCACCGGAAATCCCTATATCGAGATCGATGACAGCTGTAACTGGGCCTACGCGGGAACCTGCGTCAATCTACGCTCGGGGCCGGGAACGAGTTATCCCGTAGTGATGCAATTGCGTACGAATATGGTGCTGAAGGTGGCGAGTACGACAGTGGTAGACGGCCGCACCTGGTACAAAATTGGCTTCGATGGGGAGGTGCATTACCCAGAACGCGTAAAGAGCGATTGGTACGTCGCGGGGGACTATGCACGGCTCTTCTACGACTCAGGGATGCTTGCGACAACGACCCAAGCAAAGGCGTTGAACACCAAGCGGATTGTGATTGACCGAGCCAAGGAGATGCTTTACGCGTATGACGGGGACACCTTATTTATGGAACAGGCGATATCGGTGGGTCTCGAGCTCACGCCGACGCCTACCGGGACTTTCTCGATTTACCGCAAGATGCCCGACAGTTATATGCAAGGACCTGTTCCGGGCGTGAGCGATCAGTACTATGACCTTCCCGGCGTACCTTGGGATCTCTACTTCACCAATGAAGGCGGTGCTATTCATGGTGCCTACTGGCACAACAATTTCGGCCAACCATGGTCGCACGGATGCGTGAACCTGCCGCCTGCGGCTGCCGAGCTCCTCTACGAATGGGCTGACCTTGGGACGCCGGTTACCGTCAAGGATTAAGAGAAGTTGCTAAGAACCGCCGTCTCTGGGATACTTGCCAGGTGATACTTCTGCTCATTATGAGCCTTATGGCACTCCCGGGCTCTGTGGAGGCGAGCGTCTCTACACCGACGAGCGCAACAAGTTCAGCTCTCACTAGTGTCCCGTTTTTCTCGCAGTTTCGGGACATCGACTCGCCCAAATGGCAGAAGGTTGGCTGCGGCATCGCGAGCCTCGCGATGATTATCGATTTCTATAAGCCTAACGCCGTCTCGGCGAATGCCCTCCTCAAGCAAGGCATCGCCGCGGGCGCATATAACTACGACGCGGGTTGGATTTATGCCGGCCTTATCGGCCTTTCGAGGCACTACGGTCTCGACGGCGCATACTACAATCTCACTTCGCTCGACTCAGAGGCCGCCTACGCCGCGCTTTCACAACACTTGAAGAGCGGTCCGGTTATAGCCTCCGTTCATTACAAATTCGACCCCAAAAGTACCATTCCGCACCTCGTCGTGTTGAATGGTATTCAAGGCGACCGAATCTATTACAACGATCCGGCGGCTAAGTCGGGAGAGCTGTCCATATCGAAGGAAGCCTTCCTCAAAGCCTGGAAGAAGAAAATAATCGACATTCGTCCCGCGCCTCAAGGAGACGCAGTGGCGCTAGCCTCCCACTAACCGGGCAGACAGCAAATAAGCGTATACTCGGGGGATGAAGCGCGTTTTATATTTTATCGCATGGGGTCTCGGGCTCTTGGTAACTTTCATCATTGCCGTCAATATGATTTTCCATGTGGCGACACGGCCGTATATATACGCCAGCGCCGCGGATGCTCCGAGCGCCCAAGTGGCGCTCATTCCCGGAGCGGCGATACTCGCGAATGGCAAACCCTCCCCCATTTTCATAGACCGCGTGGACACGGCTATCGAACTCTATAAAGCGGGAAAGGTATCGAAGATACTCGTCTCCGGCGACAACAGTACGCTCAGTCACAATGAAGTGAATCCGGTCCGTCTGTATCTTTTGAGTAAGGGTATTCCAGATGCAGACATTTTCCTCGACCACGCGGGCTTCGATACGTACAGCACCATGTATCGCGCGCGCGACATCTTCGGCGTTTCGTCCGTCCTCATCACGACGCAGTCATTCCACTTGCCTCGCGCAGTTTTTATCGCGCGCCGGCTTGGGATACAAGCATACGGGGTCAACACCGATGTCGGTCATATTCTTTTTCACAATTATTTCCGTGAAGTTTTTTCCGATGAGAAAGCCGCATTTGACCTTTTCTTTCATACGAGGCCGAAATTCCTCGGCGATACGATACCTATCACCGGAGACGGAAGAAATTATCCGTAGTCGATACTAGGGCGATGTATAATGCTATGCTGAATTGAGATTTACTACTAATCTAACCTTATGCTGTACACCATCTCAGTTGTTCTAATCCTCTTGTGGCTTTTGGGCATCGTGACTTCCTACACCATCGGCGGTTTTATCCACATTCTACTGGTTATCGCCATCGTTATGGTCTTGGTTCGCGTCATTCGAGGACAGCCACTCTAAATGGGGAAAACGAAAAATCGCCGGAGAGCCGGCGATTTTTCGTTTTGCTTGTACTCCTCAAAACCCTGAAACGGTTTGGGCGGAAGCGGCTTGGTCTGTAGTGAGTTCTGCCGAGACATCCGGTACCGCATTGAGGTCGTTCGCGATGGCAGCAGTGGTGTTTGCCGACTGCGAGACAGCGGTGGGCTGTACGCCGGGTGTCGGTGCCGTGCTTCCGTAGAAGTACCAGAAGCCGAGCGCAATGACGACAACCGCGCCGACGGTGTACCACATTGTGTTTGAAGAATTTGTAGTTTGGTCCATAGTGCTTTCAGTTAGAGATTATTGGTTCGACTTCTTCTCGGTCGAAGTTGCATTGTTGTTGTCCTCATCGACTCCAGGAACCTGCCCGAGCGCCTGAAGCGCGGATTGCACTGCGGTGCGGGCATCCTTCATCACTCCATCGCGGAGTGCGAATAGGTCCTTGAAGAGCGTCGTGTGCAGGGTCTGGAATGACTTGCGGAACTCCTGCAGTATCTTCGTCTGACCGCTTGGGGTAGTCGTCGAGACAGTCGGGAACGCCGATGTATCAACGACGTAGGTCTTCGCCCCCTGCGCAACCACATCCGCTTTCGCGGTTGCAAGTGCCGTCAACGCGGACTGGATGGCCGCATTTGCCGCTGTCATATCCTTGCCGGTACTTGCGGCGATAGCCGAGCGAGCCTGCATCTTCTGCACGATGGTGACATAGCGATCCAGCTGATTCATGAACTTGTCGGTCCAAACATTGTTGAGATTTTCAAATTGACCGGCAATGTTCTTTGCCGCCTCTTGCTTCACCTTGTCTTCAATGTCTGAAACACGCTTTGTCATCTTTTCTTTCAGCGTCGTCATGCGCACTTGTGCGGCATCGCGCATCGCCTGCATGCGCTCTTGCGATGACGATGCCATCATCGCGCGATAGTCGCCCTTTTCGCCCCACGTTGTCGTCGCGGTCATTGCGCGATTCTCACTTTTCTGGTTCTCGCGCGACGTGCTCGTCGTTTGCCCTTCCGCAAAGGCAACGGTTCCCGAAAGCAGAACTGCCGCGGCGGCACTGACAATTCCTATAGTTTTAAGTGTACGCATATATTGGATATGTTAGTTGCTAAACACCCGCTCTCTCGGGGAGAATTATACCACCGCGCGCAATGGGCACCACTAATTGAAATTAGGACACGGCGTGTCCTAAAAGGATTCTTCAAAGAAGTAGATCTCTTGACCGAAAACATCCGCCGCATCCTTTCCTAAAAGTCGAACATCCGATGTCCGACTTTTTATTTCTTTCGCTTGCGGGAAATGGCGGCGCGGAGAAATTCGGTAAAGAGAGGATGTGGAGCAAGCGGGCGCGCCTGGAACTCTGGGTGGAATTGCGTACCGAGCATGAAGGGATGCACCGAGCGCGGGAGCTCGGCTATCTCCATCAACACGCCGTCGGGAGAGGTGCCCGAGAAGACGAGCCCGGCTTCTTCAAGCGGCTTCACATATTTTGAATTTATCTCGTAGCGATGGCGGTGGCGCTCTTCCACCAGCTCTTTCTTGTAGGCCGCGCGCGCCATCGTCCCCTTCTTGAGGTACGCCGGATACGAACCGAGACGCATCGTGCCGCCGTATTTATTGTCGGCGAGATGCTTTTTCTGCTCGAGCATGACATCCACCACCGGGTCCTCGGAATTTTTCTGAATTTCGGTCGTGTGCGCGTTCTTGAGTTTCAAGACATTCCGCGCATACTCAATGACCATGAGTTGCATGCCGTAGCAGAGTCCGAAATACGGTATCTTCTTCTCGCGCGCGAATTGTATCGCCTTGATCTTTCCCTCAATACCGCTCTCGCCGAAACCGCCCGGCACGATAATGCCGTGATACTTCGCAAGCATCGCGACGGCCTTCGCGCCGCCCTTCTCAAGGTCTTTGGAATTTACCCAGGTGATCAATGCGTGACGATTCAGCTTCGCCGCTGAGAACTTGATTGCCTCGATGACCGAGAGGTACGCATCGGCGAGGACGAAGTCGCCCGTATCAAAATATTTCCCAACGATGGCGATGTTCACCTCTAACGCCTTCTTGTTCGTTGCTGATTTCACAAATTTCTTCCACACGGCGAGACTTGCCCTACGTTTCTCCGGTAGATGAAGCGCATCGAGTATCGCATCGCCGAGCTTGTCTTTCTCAAAGTTGAGCGGCGCCTCATAGATGCTCTCAATGTCCGGCGCGGAGATGACATGTTCCTTGCGGATATTGCACCAAATCGCCAATTTTTCCTTCCTCTTGTCATCAAGCGCGTGAGTGGAGCGCGCAACGAGAAAGTCCGGCTGGACGCCGTAGCTGTTCAAGTCGCGCACCGCTGTCTGCGTCGGCTTGGTCTTCATCTCGCCTATGGTCCCCGGCACCGGCAGATACGACACAATCACGAAGAGAACGTCCTCGGGGTGCTTCATCTTCATCACCCGCGCCGCCTCGATAAAGAGCGCGTTCTGGAAGTCGCCGATGGTGCCGCCGATTTCAATCACCGACACGCGGCTTCCGTTGTAGGAAGCCGCGGCCTCCATTCGGTCAATAATTTCATCCCGCACATGCGGGATGGCCTCAACAAACTTGCCGTGGTACCCGAGCGAACGTTCGCGCGCAATGACCGACTGATACACCATACCGCTCGTCATGTAATCCTCATTCGTCAGGTCACGACCGAGAAAGCGTTCGTAGTTGCCCATATCCTGGTCGGTTTCGAGCCCGCTCCGGAGCACGAACACCTCGCCATGCTCGGTCGGATTCATCGTGCCTGCGTCCACGTTCAGATACGGGTCCACCTTCACCAGATTCACCGGATACCCCTTCTGTTGGAGCAGAAGGCCGATAGAACTGGTGACGACACCTTTGCCGACGCCGCTCATTACCCCGCCCAGCACGAATATGTATTTGTGACCCTCCTTCGCCATATCAAAATCCGCCCAAAAACTTCATATGCTGCGTTGCGGGTCCAAACTCGCTCCGTCGACGTACCGCCACGTACGTCTCTGTCGCTCGTTCTCCCGCGCCTTGCCTCTGTATTTTTTGAACGGATTTCATACTTTGAGATATCTACGAATAGCGAACACGGAAGCGATGGCACCGAGCGCAAGACCGGAACACATCAGTATGAGAAATATGAAGGCGAAATTGTCCGCGTAATACCACGCGATATTGAATCCGCCGAACCACCCCTCCGTTTTCGTCCCCGCATACCACGTCGCCGGCCATAAAAGAAGCAGGACGAGTGTGGCGGCGGCTATGCCGGTAATAACACCGGTGACGACGAACGGGCCCTGAATATAGTTATTGGAGGCGCCTACGAGGCGCATCACAGCTATTTCATCCTTGGCGGTGTAGATGGCGAGCCGGACGGTCGCGAAAGCGATGAGGATGGAAGCGATGGCGAAGAGAATGACGATGGCGAAACCAATCTCGCGGGTCGCCTGTATGGCGAGCGAAAGGCGGTCAATGACTTCTTTGTTTTGTGCATAATTGATGCGGTCAACGATGGAAGTGCCGCCGGTGGAGAGAGCCGGCGATGCCTCGAGGAATTTCACAATGCTTTCGTATTGGGACGGATCTTTCGCGCGCACCTCGAGCGAGGCGTCGAGCGGGTTCCCGCCGAGTTCGTTCAGTGCTTGGAGCGTGAGCTGATCGCTCGCGTGGCGCGCGCGGAATGCCACGAGCGCATCATCCGCGGAGGTGTAGGTGACTTGTGCGACCTGCGGGAGTTTCTCAAGCTGGTCCTTCACCGCGAAGATATCAGTCTCGCTCGCGGTGGTGACGAAGTAGACAGAGACGTCGACTTTTTCACTCACCGCCGCGAGCGTGTAGGTGAGGAGTGCGGAGAGGAAAATAAGGGAACCGATGATAGCAAGCGTCACGGTCATGATGAGCACGGTCGCCGCGGAGACGGCGCCGCCGCGGGCGAAATTTTTTCCGCCGCTCACGAGCACTCGTTTAATGACCATCCAGTTCATAGTGTCTTCATAGTACAACTATAATATGTATTTCCCATCCGCATCGTCGCGCACCAGCTTGCCGCGGTCGATGGTGACCACACGCTTGCCGATGGCGTCCACGACGCCTTTATTATGCGTCGTGATAATGATGGTCGTGCCGAGTTCGTTTATTTTCTTCAAAATTTCCACTATCTCGTAGGTGTTGATTGGGTCGAGATTCCCCGTCGGCTCATCGGCAACGATGAGCTCCGGCTGATTGATGATGGCGCGGCCGATGGCGATGCGCTGCTTCTCTCCGCCCGAGAGCTGGTCGGGGAAATGTCTGGACTTATCGGCGAGGTTTACGAGCTCAAGGATATATGGCACATCGCTTCTAATTTCATCATCCGAGCGACCGGCAGCTTCCATCGCAAAGGCAATGTTCTCATACGCAGTCTTGTTCGGGATAAGGCGGAAATCCTGGAAGACCATGCCTATCTTCCGGCGGTAGTGGTGCAACGCCGAACTTGGCAGGTCGTTGATGTCGATGGATTCAAAAAAAACAGAGCCGTCAGTAGGACGCTCTTCAGCGAGGAGAAGTTTCAGAAGTGTTGTCTTCCCCGCGCCCGAGTGGCCGACGATGGAGACGAATTCTTTGGGGGCGACGGAGAGTGTGACTTCTTCCAGTGCCGCCATGTCCCCATATCGCTTCGTCACCTTGTCGAAATAAATCATGCTCGGGTTCTATTGTACCCTAGTTCCTTCCTTTCCGTCCAGAAAACCGCATATCTCGCCTATCCGAGCTGGGGATATCCGTTATGCAGAACCCGCTTTCTCCGACGCGTCAATGAATTCGTCCAAATCGCCACCGAGGACTTTTTCGGGATTGCTGGACTCGTACTCCGTGCGGTGGTCCTTGACCATCTTGTAGGGGTGGAGGACGTAGGAGCGTATCTGGCTTCCCCATTCGTTGGCGGTGGTCGCGGCGATGCTGCGGCCTTTCGCTGTCGCGAGGCGTTCTGACTCTTCTTTTGCAAAAATCTTCGCTTTGAGGAGTTCCATCGCTTTCTCACGATTCGCGAGCTGGCTACGCTCGCTGGAAATGTGTACGGAAAGATTAGTCGGTTTATGCAGGATGCGCACGGCGGTCTCGCGCTTGTTCACGTTCTGGCCGCCCGCGCCTCCGGCGCGCGCGAACTGTATTTCAAGGTCGTCCGGTTTGAGCTCTACCTTGTCGGTCGGAACGAGAGTCGGCAACACTTCGACAAGCGCAAAACTCGTTTGTCGCTTTGCGTTCGCGTTGAAGGGCGATTGGCGCACAAGGCGATGCACGCCCGCTTCGTGCTTCAAGCGACCATATGCATTTGCACCTGAGATTTCTAGCATCACGTTCCTGTACCCGCCCTGATTGTTTTCGTTCGCGTGGAGCTCACGCGCACGCCAGCCCTTCTTGCTGGCGTAGCCTTCGTACATCCGCCGGAGCATGCGCGCGAAGTCCTCCGCATCGTCACCGCCTGCGCCGGCGAGTATGGCGAGCGTCGCATTCCCTGAATCGTGCGGGTCGCCGGTGCCGCCTTCTTTCAGACTTTGGTATTCCTGCACGAGCTCCTGCGCTTTGTTTTTGTCCGCCCAGAAATCGGGCGACGCCATCATCGCTTCGAGTTCTTGCAGACGTTTTCCCTTCTCGTCCATACGGGCGAGTATAACACTGCTTAATTTTTGAGCCGCCCCTCGGGATTGAACCGAGGACCCCGTCATTACGAATGACGTGCTCTACCAACTGAGCTAGGGCGGCGTATTTCCTTTCTATCACACAATCGGTGGCCGAAAAAGGGCACTATTCCTTATCCGCAAACACCACCAGCCGCTCCGAATAACTTTTTGTCTCTTTGTTCCAGACTCCTTCGCAAGTAATGAGGTTGAGATGCGCCTTGCCGTCGCTTGAGCTGAACACCTCCGCGGCATTCCCTTGCTCGCCGAACAGCCGTGATTCGCGCACCACGAACGTAGTTATTTCTCCTGTATCATTTTCGACATATATCTTGTCGCCCTTCCGCAGTGAGGATAAGTCATCAAAAACGGCAGGGATGTTTTCCTTCCAACCGAAATGTCCGGCGATTACGGCGCTGCCGTTCTCTCCGGGACGAGGGCCTTTGTCGAACCATGCCACGTCCACAGGACCCTTCGGCACATCCATTGCGCCGCCAGAGTCAAGACCAATCGGTAAAACTGCGGCGTCAACCTGTATCGCCGGAATTTTAAGACGAACCGGTAGCGAGGAAGTCGCTTGCCCCGTAACAGCGGCGATTCCCGCGGAACCGATTGCTGTAGTATCTGGCAGAAAGATGACTATTATAGAGAACGCAACCAACAGTGCGCCTCCGATAAGCCATGCCAATGTAGACACCTGCTTCGGAAAATTCATTTGATACAAGCCGGTGGTACTTCGCCAACAGCCTCGTCAGCCGTATCGGCATCGGCAGCGGCCTTCGTGGCGTGTACGCGACCATCGAGGTGATTCGGTGGGGCGTAGACGGTGTAAATTTTCAGAGGTTCCGTACCGGTGTTCACAAAATTGTGCTCAGTGCCGGGAACGACGACCGCAACATCGCCCTGAACAATGGGGAACTTTTTCCCGTCAAATTCTCCCTCGCCGACTCCTGAAAGAAAGAAGAGCGTCTGCTCGGTGTATTTGTGGGTCTCTCTTCCGACTTCCCCACCGGGCGGAATGCTCATGATGACGAGCTGGCTATTCTTCCCGGTAAACATGACCTGCCTGAAATTGTCATTCGTTTGCGTATCTTTGATTATGTTGGTGTGGTAGCTCATCACAGAATTATACCAGCAAAGCCCCGCCAAGGCGGGGCTTTGCTGTTTTTAACGCTTAAAACTAGATTTTGCGTTTCTTCTGAATGACGGCGAGTGAGGTCAGAACCATCATGAGAATGCCGCCCGCGAGTGCCGCATCCAGCGGGGTGCTTGTCCCATACGGAGGAAGTCCCGCATTTGGCAGCTTCGGAACGACAACACCTGGCGGCACAACAACGACCGTAGCAGGCGAGGTATCGGTGATAGTAAAACCATTCGCATGACCCGTAGCGGTACCGATGTTTGTTGTTGTTTGAATAAGATTCGTTTGGCACGTGAAATGGAATGTCTCACCAGGATCTAGCAAGTTATTTTTATTGATGTCTCCGGGGTGCCCGACGACACGGCCCGGCAGACCGGTACATTTATCGTCAGTGATGCTGACATCGCTTAAGGGCACCGTACCGGGATTGGTTACCGTGTAGGAGTAGGTAACCGCTCCGCCGCCTGCGGGAAGAATGAATACGCTCGGTACCTTTACGAGATGGATCAATGGCGGCGTTAGCGGCACACCGACGGCAACCGTTGCTTGTGCGGTATCGCATATTCTTCCTGAACTAGAGACATTGGCGGCAGAACCACAGGCAGTAACTGTATTTGTTTCAGTTTCTGAAACTGTTTTAAAACAGTTATAGGTCCACGTTTCGGTCAGACCCAACAGTCCGTCTTTGTTGGTATCGCCAGAAACGAATTGTACCGTGGAACACTTATTGTCCTTGACTTCTATATTCGACACAGCCACTGCGCCTATGTTCGTCACTTTATAGGTGTAGGTGACGGGTCCCGGACCTGCCGGCAAATTCAAAGGACTTGGTATTTTTGTAACATTGATAAGCGGGTACACTGGCGGAATAGATTGAACTCCTCCTGAAAGCGCCACGGCCGCCGCACAAGTCGGTCCTGAAATGGTACCACCGCTGTTTAATGTCACAGCAGCACCGAGTGCTAAAGCTCGGCCATTTAAGGTTACGCTAGTGCCAAAAGTAATGCCCGTCAAAGAGATGATTGTTCCTACAAACGTAGAGGAATTACCGAGACCAGCCGCTGCTGACCCGATTCTCCACCATACATTACAAGGGTCACCACCAGTAACTGATGAACCTACTGCAGTGGTAAGTCCTGACACTGTCTTGAAAACCCAGGTACCAGTCGTTCCAGTAAGAGTAAGATTTCCTGTGAGATTGTAGCTGCCAGCGGAACAATAAACACCCGGTGGGAGAGAAAGACCACCTAAGTCTTGTCCATCAGTGTCACTGCCAAGAGCACCAGTAAGAGCCTTAGTACAAGTTGCATTATCTCCACCAGTGTCGAGGAAATCATATGCAGTGGAGAGATTAGGCTGAACATCAGCATCCAAGAGTGTCGTGGGCGCACCTCCGCCTGTGTTACCTGTAGGGTTAGAATATATTGTGCCGCTTACCATTGCAGTTGTTAATGCAGTAATACTAGCAGCACTTTCATTCATCCCAACATCACCCGATATACCCGATGAAGGAGTTGTTCCTGTAATTAACGTTTGGGCTATGACGGAAAAAGTTGCCGCATCTCCAAGAGATGGTGATGTCGCCGCATGTGCAACAATCGGACCGACGAGACCAAGGAACAGTGAGGCAGATACTACGGCTATGGAAACCTTGTTCGATATTTTCATACTATGATTTATTATAATTTAGTTATGTAATTTTGAGATCCAGCACCTGGGGGTTATAGAATATGACGAACAAGCATAGCTATCTATTACAGTATAGCGAATAAAGAACCCTCCAAGACGGGTTCTTTATTCGCTGTGGATAAGCTTTTTCTTTCTAATGATTGAACTAAATTTTGCGTTTCTTCTGAATGACGGCGAGTGAGGCCAGAACTGCCATAAGAATGCCGGTCACCATCGCGGCATCCGATGTAGTGCTTGTTCCGCGAGGAGGAAGTCCCGTATTGGGAAGCGTGGGGGTAACTACCGTGGTCGTGGTAATCGTAGGAGTGGTTACGACCGGATTTACAACGGTGGTGGTCGTAGTCGCCGTAGTAACGACCGGATAGGTACACGTCACGCCTGTTTGGCTTGTGGCGCTTGAGTTGTAATTCGTAGCTGTTGAATCCATACATCCGTAGACGGGAGCAGGTGGAGCTGCCGCACACGTCGGTTCGGTGATTTGGTTGCTGTCGAGCGTCACTTGGGTGTGCGCCAAGGCGCGGCCTACCAAGGTTGCGCCGGTCGCGAGCGTGATGGCGCCCGTTTGCGCGATAATCGTTCCTTCAACGTGCGTACCCGTGCCGATGGACATAGAAGTAGGAATCTGCCAAAACACGTTACAGGCCGTCGCACCGTTAATCAAATTCATCGTTCCCGCACCAGAGGTTGTGATACTAGAATCGCTACGGAAGATGTAGACGCCCGCGCCGTCGAGGGTGAGGGTGCCGTTCAATGTCGTCGCTCCTACGGTATAGACGCCCGGCGTAACGGTGTGAGTCCCGGCTAAGTCGAGGGCTCCTGTAGCTCCTTGAGCATCGAGCGCGCCATATGCCGTTCCTGCAGCACCAGCGACGCCAGCGCCGGCGTCTATCGTTCCATCTACTTGTGTTCCAAGAAGACCGGGATGGCCGAGACTATTGTCGCCGACATTTCCCCAGACATGAGTCCCTGCGCCCGTATTCGTCACTCCTGCGTCGCCATACAGAGAGTAACCGGCGGCCGCTCCGAGAGATGGCGATGTTGCCGCGTGTGCGAATATTGGACCTAGAAACGCTGCCGCAGACAACACCGCCAAAGAAACCTTATATGATAACTTCATGCGAGATAGATTATGTGTAAGACTTGTATACAAGTATACGCGCGTATACCAAACAAAAGCACGGTGTCAACCGTACTTTGTGGATAAACCCTATGCGCCAAAAACGGAAGTTACTACCAAGCGAGCTGAGTAACGAGTGCATTCCTATGCATTCGTTTGAGGCAAGCGCAGGGAGCAAGCTTTGCTCTGCAAGCTTATTCGCTCGCGTTGACCGATGCGCGCGTCAAAGTACCGAAGTATCCGACGGCCGGCGTGATGCCTTTCGCCTGCTGATACTTCACGAGAGCGGCACGCGTCGCGGCACCGAAGGTTGTCGTCTCGTTCCCCGGAGACCCTGCCCCACTATTCGCAACGGTATAGCCGTGTGCGTTCAGGTATTCTTGGAGCGCTTTCACCTCGCTGCCGAGAGAGCCGACAGTGAGATTCGCTTGGAATGCGTGCACCGCGGCGCTCGTGACCGAGCCCGTGGTCGTACCGCCGAGCGAGGCGCGCACGTTCGCAATGACTGACGCATCAGCATTGAATGACGCAAGCACCTCAAGAATGGCTTGTATCTGCGGGGCGGTAAGGCCTGAGGCAGAATTTGCCGAGGTCGCATTAGCAGACGGAGTTGCGGAGGTCGCAGGAGTTGCGGAGGTATCTGAGGAGGTTGAGCTTGACGGAGTTGCGGGTGTGGCTGAGGTAGCCGGCGCCGGCGTGGAAGCCGAGGAAGTAGGCGCAGTCACCGTACTCGCATCTAACGTTACGGCAGTTTGTGCCAATGCACGGCCGTTCAATACGGCCCCGGTATTCATCACGATAGCTGTCTGGCCCAAGATATTTCCATTCATGACCGCAGTCGTTCCGAGTGTTGCCTGCCCGGCGACCTGCCAGAAAATGTTCTTGGCTTGAGCACCGCCGGCGAGAACTACCTTCGTCGCGGAACTGATATCGAGATTTTGTCCTATTTCGAAAATCCAGATGTCATTCGCACTACCCGAAAGCGTCACATCAGTCGGGATGGTGACGCCAGTTCCCCACTTGTAGACGCCGGAGACGAGCGTCAGTCCGCCGATATTTCCGGCACCGAGCTCGGTAGTATCAGCCGCACGTCCCGCAGCATCCGTGTATGCATTTTGCATATCAAGTACCGCGGTGGTGAGATTCGCCGGGGTTGGGTCCGCATAACCCGGTGCGTATACTTTTCCGGTCACCAGAGCCGACGTGGAATATGCGCCGGCCGCAGGAAGAATTAAATCAAATCCGGTTATGTAGCTCGCCGCCGCCGGACTAAGCCCTATATTTCCGACAACAGAGGTTGCTCCGGTCGTTGAAACTCCAGTCTTTGCAAGAATCGCATAATCCCCCGCCGTTCCGAGACTCACAGCCGATGGACTTGCCGCGAGAGCCGTCATCGGAATGATGAGACCAAGAGCGAAAGAAACGGATGCAACTACTGAAACACTTTTAAATATTTTCATAGTTGATTATTGAGTTTTTAAAATAAGACTTTACTCACATAGTATACCCCACTAAAAAATGAATGGCGCCAATACACACCTGTGGGTTTGATTCTGGAGACCCTATTAAACCGCGCTAGAACCTATTTCGCCCCCTGACCTTCTTCTCGCGCCTCGGGGAGATCGCAAAAGTAATGCGCAATTAAAAGATTGACGTGTGGGAGGTGGTATTATTATTAGGTGGTCTATGAACCTTGCTGTTGAACATCTCAAAAAACACTGGTTGGCACTCGTTGTCGGTTTTCTTTTGCTGTTAGTCATTTTTAATTTTAATACTATCGCCTATCTTCTGACACGCGATAAAAATGTGGAGACAACTATACGGGCAGATGCATTGGAGACAAGAATGTATTTTAGCCCTGCAAGTGGAGTTTTCAAACCGAACGACCTTATCGCCGTATCGGTGCTTCTTGATTCAACGAAGGACCCCATTAATGCCGTTGAAGGTGAGATTGTTTTCCCGACCGACAAACTTGAGATAAAATCCATTTCCACAAAAAATTCAATAAATACGTTATGGGTACCGGTTAATCCACATTTTTCTACAACTACCAACACCATCATTTTTTCCGGCGGCCTACCGACCCCTGGTTTCCTTGGCATCGCTGGCAATATTCTTACGGTGGTCTTTCGTGCAAAAACTGCCGGACTGATTACAGTATCGCTCATTAATACACATGTGCTTGCGAACGACGGGTTAGGAACTGCCGTAACTGTTCCAAGCCAACTTGCAAATTTCAGTATAGTAACGCCACCCGTAGTTCCATATCCAGCAGAAGATCTAAACAACGATGGGAAAGTGGATCTTTCTGATTTGAGCATTTTCATTGCTAATTGGGGGATACCAAAAAATAAAGACATGGACCTTAATGCCGACGGAGCCGTTGATGCGACAGATTTGAGCATCCTTCTTTCAAAATTAGTTCTGTTAGCTCCTCAAGAATAGGTTACATTCTGTTTTATCTTGCACAGGCAAAAAAGGATTCCCCGAAAATAGGGTTTGATTCTGGAGCCGAGAGTCGGGATTGAACCGACGACCTGCGCCTTCGCTTACACCTCCCCTTTAAGTATACGGGAGGGCTAGACTGTATCTTTGTCCCGCAAACTGCTGGACACCCTTGTCAGTCGTTCGGGCCCCGACATATCGCCGGTGCCACGGTCTTATCCGTTTATGTGGACGTTAACCGTAATTCAGGATTCACTAATCTGTTACCAAAAAAGTGGGCGGGGCTTGCGGCCCACCATGGCGCTGCTCTACCAACTGAGCTATCTCGGCCTATCGCACCGTCGAATACTAACTGAATTCCTTCAATTTTTCAATTTCATCAATTAAAATATCCCGCAACTTCTTATTGCCAAAATAGACCGTCAGTACTCCGTGTTTAGATTTCTCTCGGTATGTTCCGATACTGCCGGAACGCGTATTGATCGTTTTATAAAATTGTTTCGCTTCTACCTTAAGAAAATCTCGCCAAAACTTCTCTTCTTTTTTCTGATCCATATCGGTAAAAATCTGAATGGCAAAACGCAATTTTGAATTATCGATGTTGTACATTTTTCGCAAGAAAATCAGGAAAGCTCTGATAAGGTACGGATCGGTATTACCCAAACGAACCTGACCAGGATTCTTTTTCGTACCTTCACCCCAATACAGGCCTATGCCAAGACCGAAAAGAAAAGAATCCCCGTTTGTCTGGAGTATTTTTGGCGAAAAAGGATCTCCTTTTGGATTATGCTTCGTATAAATTGCATCGCTGATTGAACGTTTGGGAATGAAATGTTTCTCCATCCAATAATTGACCTTCCCATCGGAACAGTTAAGCTCACTGGCGATAGTATGTACGGACTTCTTATCCCGCAGATACCAAAGTTCTAACAACTTCTTATCCATTAGTATCATTCTCTCACTCACAACTTCTAAAGTAAAACAGAGCCTGTGGATAATATTACTCTACTTTATACGTATTCCACCAACGACAGAATCATAGTGATATACTTCCACAATGGAAGGACTCTCGCACTACGAAAAAGAAAATCGCCCGTGGGGCAACTTTGAGCGCTTCACGCTCAACGAGAAGACGACGGTAAAAATAATCACGGTCAACGCCGGAGAATATTTTAGCCTACAGACTC
Organism: Candidatus Parcubacteria bacterium; assembly: GCA_024654305.1. Classification (GTDB taxonomy): domain Bacteria; phylum Patescibacteriota; class Minisyncoccia; order Phycocordibacterales; family Phycocordibacteraceae; genus C7867-001. Next base: position 26,117 of record JANLIU010000014.1, on the reverse strand, counting down.
ACGAACACCGTGATGAATTTTGGCACGTCATCAAGGGTTCAGGCGTCATTCTCATCGGCGACAAAGAACATCAGGCGCATGAGGGCAGTTCATTCTTCTGTCCGCGCGGAAACGAGCATCGCGTCACCGGTGGTCCGGGTGGTACTACGTTTCTCGAGATTGCCTTTGGCGATTTTGATGAAGAAGATATCAAGCGCCTTGAAGACAAATACGGTCGCCCTTAATCCCTAGCTCTCGAAGTTCACTTGGAACGGATACATACCCATTCCGCACATGCCGATGAGTGCGCCAGCTTTCGGGTCTGTTAGGGGAATGTCCACCGTACCGGTTGACGGAAGATTTTTGCTCAACCCCATGCTCGGAATGCGGATGTAGGAAGAACAATCAAAAGTCCCGTTCGTATGGAAGCGAAGGATGGTTGGAATACCGGCTTTCGCGGTCGAAGTGCGCGGAGTGTAACCGCCCTTCGCGGTGATATCAATTATCTGCTGACCATCAACGATACTCACGTTATTTGCCGCCGGTTCAGTTTGCTGCGCGCTCGGCTTATTAAGTGTGAGCATCAACGCCCCGCCGATGAGCGTGGCTGTGATGATGAGCGCGATGTGGAGAGGCTTCATACTATTTTAGAAATTGAATACGGGCTGGATGACCCCGATGACCACGAGACTGTTTGTGATGTTGAAGAGAGCGAATAATATCACGATAAGACCCGCAGATTTGAAGAATATGCCCGCTTTGGAGCTATTTTTGATACTGAACGAGCTGAAGCCGATGAGCGCCAGGACCGGCAAGGTGCCGAGCGCGAAGGAGAGCATTGTGAGGCCGCCGGCGAGGAAACTGCCGGTTGTGAGGCTGTAGAGTTGCATCGCCTGCGTAAATCCGCACGGCAGGAAGAACGTCGCGACGCCGACCAGAAGCGGCGTGAGCCAGTGATTGAGTTCTGAAACGCCAAGAGCATGCTTGCCGAGGAACTTCGGCATGGAGGGCTGGAATCGCTTTGCCCAAGGAAATACATCGAGCAAATTGATACCGAGAATAAGCATCACGACGCCAACGAGGAATCCGAGAACAAAAGTCCCGGTGGGCCCGAGCGTAAATGCCGAGCCGAGCGCACCGATGATGCCGCCCAAAATGAAGAACGACACGATGCGCCCTGCGTGAAAGAGTATTTGCGGGCGCACCTTATCCCCTTCTCGTGCAAAGGTGGCAGACATGGAGAGCACGAGCCCTCCCACCACCGCCATGCAGGTAGAAAGCGACGCGATGACGCCGATCATAAATGCCGTGCCGTAGGAAACATTGCTGGTGTTGATGAGATTCACAATGCCGAGCTTCTGCAGAAGCACGAATAGCACTGCAAATCCGATAGCGATGGGTATCGCAACGGTGAACTCCGACCAATTTTTTTCATGCTCAAATTTCTCAACCGAGAGCGTATATCCGTGCCGCTCGATCACGTGCGAAAGCTCGCGAGCGACTTCTTCGGATGTCCTCCATCCGAAATCTCCACTCACTTCCACCGTGTGCGTAGTGAGACTCGGCGTCGCGCGCGAAACGCCCTCGACATCCATCAGCTCGCTCTCGATCATCAGTATGCACGCCTTACAGTGCATCCCTTTCACATAGAGGGTATATGTTTTTTGAACCTGATCAGACATTATCCATCACTCTATCATTTTTTGCTTATCTACGCCGAACAGCCGCCCCCATTTTGTGCAGATTGCGGCTGAGTGACTTGGGAGGAAGTATTCTGGTAGCCGGATGAACTCGAGTATGGCGCGCTCAACATTTCCTTCGGCGACACATCTTTCCATGCGATACCCTTATTTCTCATGTAGGTCGCGATGGTGAGGTAGGTGTCCGGGAACCAGTAAGAATTCACTACGAGAGCGGTCTTGTACATATCCTGCTCGCCGACACCCTGCGATGCCATGAGCTCCAAGAGCCCGAGCATCGCCATGCCGTGATTACAGTCCGGGAAGTGCGTGGAGTTGCCGCAACATGGCCGGTATATATTCCGCGACACGCGGTCCACAATCGCTTGTTGGTCTGCAGTGAGCGTTATAAGCAGATGCATGTTGTAATGGCTCATCGCATTGCCCCTTGCGAGCGTCCAACCGCCCGTTGATGCGAAATTGCCTGCTCCCTTATAGGCCGGATTCATCATTTCGTTCGTATCTTCAAGAATGGGATTCTTGTTCGCGAGCCCGAGCGCCCACAGCAGATTGAGCAGATATCCGGAGTTCCAGTTCGTGATGACTATTTTGTCGTTCGCGTTCTCCTCGATGAGCTTTTGGTATTCCGCCGGGAATCCCCCACGGTCTTTATACAGCGCCGCCATTTTCGTGGAATCAATTGCGCCAACCTCCACCAGTTTCGCACCAAGATTGCCCCAGATGATAGGTAAGGTGGCCCCATCAGAAGGAAGAACGGCTTGTTCGAGTTTTGTTTGCGTCTCTGTGGTACTAAGTGGTGCGCGCTGCCATGGCGCCGTATATATCGAACCCGCGATGAGCACGCCGACGATGACAACGCTGATCGGCGTTGCATATTCCTTCCAGAACGATTCCATTTTCTTTTCCAGCTTTGTTTCCATAGGATACATAGTTATTTAGCAACAATCTTTCATTTCCTTTTCTATCTCTTTCCCCGCCTCTCTATGCGGACCGGCTACCGGTGAACGCAACGCCCACGCGGACACCACCACGAGAAAAGCAATAGCGGAGAAAAGCACTGTCCACCACAGCTGGAGAAGCGCATACGCGGCCACAAAGCCAGCAGGCATGAACAGCGCCTTGAAGAGCATACGCGCGCCTCGCGATACGCGAGATCTCTTCTCAATTTGATACGCGATGCCGACGACCGAACCGCCCATGAGAATCGCGGGAACGGTCAGGTCGACCGGATAACCCATGGCGCGCGCACCGAGAAGCCCTACCCAGGTGAGGAACACGCCGGCGCATATGGGACAAACCGCGAACGGCAGGAATCTTCCGACAAGCCACACCGCGCCCGTAATGGCGAGAATTGAGACTACCGTAATGGTCATAATCATATGTGTTAGACGAAGAGAATAAGCGCTCCGAGTACGATCATCGCGATACCAGCGATAAGCCGTACGCGCGCGAGATAGTCGCGCTTCCATTCCTGCATCTTGTCCACCACGCCTTTATCCGCAGAAAACCACAAGACGAGTGCGAGCGGAATGATGAGGATGAGATTATAGAGAATGAGATACCAGAATCCGGCAGTGAAGGTCACCTGATCGCGCAGAAGCCCAATGACCATCAGGTACGGGCCGCCCATGCACGGGAATTGGCAGATGCCGACCAAAATGCCGAGCCCGAACGCCGCTGCGAGAGAGGTTCGCTCCATAAGCCGCGCCATCGGCCGCTTCGCGAAGGACGGCAATGCAAGTTTGATTGGTGCATTTGGGAAGAATCGGTTCACGAGATTGATGACGCCGAAGATGATGAGCAGCGATGCACCAAGCTTGCCCATGAAATGCGGTGTATCGAAGATGTGCAGGACTTTGAGGATGCCGAGCCCGATGAGAAGATAGGACGCGAAGATACCGGCGATATAGACTCCGCCGATTTTCAGTATCTTTTCGCGCGTCATTTGTAGTCCGAACAGGAATGCTATGGTGATGAGAAGAATGGAGAACGAGCACGGATGCACACTGTCGAGAAGCGACGATGCGAGCACGAGAGGAAGAAGCCACACGCCGCCCGCACTCATGTTCCAGATGAGCGATGAGGTTCCGGGACTGAACTTCAAGATGAGTATCCCGAGAATGAAAGCCCCAATGGCGCCTCCGATGATGAAGATGCGCTTCATACTATGGCGTTACGAGCGCCTTTATTTCCAGTTGGAGCGTGCCGCCAGAGGCATCGGTAAGCGTGACGAACCGATCGATCTGTCCGACGCCAGCAGGCCCGTGCGCGTTCGGGTCGTAGACCACGCGTATCGTGCGGCTTTCGCCCGCGTTAATAGTCTCATTTGCCGGAGGGATATAGCCCATGCCCGGCATCTTGAACGGCCCTTTGACACTTCCGTCTGGTTCAACAATAAATGCAGACGTGCACATACAGGATGTGAGAACCGTGCTCACCGTAATATCTTGACTGGTCGGATTGCTTACGGTGAATTCTTTGCTCACATCGCCGTTCTTCATTGAGATGGTGCCGAAGTCGTAGAACACTTCTTTAGCGGTCAGAGCGCCTTTAGTCGTGCTTGCGGCTCCCGGAGCTCCTTGGACCGAGGTGGCAGTTCCCGTTTTTCCGGAATAACCCCATAAGAAGAGGCCGAAGAAGATGAACAGAATGGCTACGATGATGCTGATAGTTTTCGGTTCCATGGTGATGAGAATTAGAAGCACAGAGAAAGTAAAAACTCGCGAACAGGCGCGAGCATGAGCACTTAAAAAGCGAGAAGCTTCTTAAGTGCCCTTAGGGGAACGCGGGGCTCAATTCAAGAAGAGCGAGCCAGCGAGTAATCTTTCTTGTGCGAGCGGAAAGCGGTGGTCCGTGTGAAAGATGGTCCGATCGTGCAGGGGGACTGAACAAAAGCGGTTGCACAGCCGACACGAACAGGTATGCAAGAAGCAGAAGAACGCTTATGAGCGCCGCCGCCGAATCCAGCGGCACATTGAGAAATGACTGGTACGCGCCGACATGATGCAACGCGACGACTAATGCATCTTGCGGGCACAGTGCGACACCGGTAGCAGAAAATGGACATCCTCCTTGCATGCGCCCATCGGGTCCGTATGACATCGCCACAAAACCAAAAAGTGCCACCGTCAGAAATGCGGCAAGCATGAACGGGACGGCGATTTTCTTGGACAGGGAGAGCATGTACATATTTTACAACGCTTTTGTCTTAAGGCGAAGTGAGTTCGTCACGACCGACACGCTTGAAAATGCCATCGCGAGTCCCGCAAAGACCGGCGAAAGCAGCCAGCCGAAAAGCGGATAGAAGAGACCACTCGCGAGCGGGATACCGATAACATTATAAGCAAACGCCCAAAAGAGATTCTGTTTGATGCCGCGCATCGTGAATTTGGACAACCGTATCGCCTTCACGAGTTTGCTGATATCGCCGTGGAGAAGTGTGATGCCCGCACTTTCAATGGCGACATCGGTCCCCGTCGCCATCGCGATGCCAACGTCCGCCTGTGCGAGCGCGGGCGCGTCGTTGATACCGTCGCCCGCCATCGCGACCACGCGACCGTCCGTCTGAAGCTCCTTGACCTTGATAAGTTTGTCTTCCGGCATGACCTCCGCTACCACTTCATCAATACCAACCTGTTCCGCGATGTACGCCGCGGTCTGCGCATTGTCGCCGGTGAGCATCACCACTTGTATGCCGAGCTTGTGGAGAGCGGCGACGGCCTCCACTGCTTCCGGTTTTATCGCATCGGCGACGAGCACGGTACCAATGATCTCTTTTGCAGTCGCGAGAATGACCGGAGTTTTGCCTTCGCTGGTTTTTTTTGCGATGGCGTTCGCGTCAAGACGGAGTGAAAGCTCCCCAATGAGCCGCGCATTGCCGGCGAAATACTCCGTACCGTCGATAGTACCCTGCACGCCCTTGCCTTTGAGCGCTTGAAAGTTCTCCACGGCGCGGAGATTAATGGAATGTCCTTTGGCGTATGAGACGACGGCGCTCGCGATGGGATGTTCTGATTTATTTTCAAGCGAGGCGAGGACGGCGATGAGTTCCGTTTCGCTCATTCTGCTCTCATTTTGAATCGAGATCAGTTCAGGCTTCCCTTTTGTGATGGTCCCCGTCTTATCAACGACGACGGTCGTCACTTTGTGTAGTTTCTCGAGCGTGCTCGCGTCCTTGATGAGAATGCCTTCCTTCGCGCCTTTTCCGACACCCACAATGATGGCGGTCGGGGTCGCGAGACCGAGCGCGCACGGACACGCAATGACGAGGATGCCGACGAACGACACGAGACCGAAGGAGAGCGCCTGCGCGAATCCAAGTGAAGGCGTGCCGAGACCGAGCCATGCGAATAACGTGACGAATGCTATGACCAATACGACCGGCACAAAAATGCCGGAGATCTTGTCCGCGAGCGCCTGAATGGGCGCTTTGCTTCCCTGTGCCTCTTCAACCATCGTAATAATATGTGCGAGAAGCGTTTCAGAGCCGACTTTTGTCGCCTTGAATGTAAATGCTCCGGTGGTGTTGATGGTCCCCGCCACAACCTTGTCGCCGACATTTTTTTCTACCGGCACCGGCTCGCCGGACACCATTGATTCGTCCACATACGAAGTGCCTTCAGTGAGCTCTCCGTCCACGGGGATTTTCCCCGCTGGCTTCACGATGATGATGTCGCCGTGCACCACTTGATCAACCGGTATCTCAATTTCTTTTCCGTCGCGAATGACGAGCGCGGTTTTCGCTTGCAAATTAAGCAGTTTCTCTATCGCATCGCCGGTCTTTATCTTCGCGCGCGCCTCCAGATATTTCCCGAGCGTGATAAATGCAATGACGACGATGGCGACGTCGAAATAGGTGACGCTGACATTCACATACGCCTTCAATTGTTCAGCAAATGCGGTAACGGTGATGCTGTAGAGGAATGCGGCAGACGTGCCGATGCCGATGAGTGAATCCATATTCGCTTTGCCGTAACGCAAAAATCGATAGAAGCCGAGAAGGTATGGTTGACCGACCACAAAGAGCGCATACGTCGCCATGACGGCCAGCAGATAACGAAATGATGCACCCCACGCCGCAGGCGCAGCTGCTACGCGGTCAAATTCCGCGAGGATGTCCCATGTCATAAGGACGATAGCGATAACCGCCATCGGCATGATGGTGATTATTTTCGTTTTCATTGAAGCGAGTTCGGTAAGTTTTTCTGCTTTGGATTGGTTGAGCCCGAGATGCGCGGCGTGCTCACTTTCCGACATGCCCATCCCGTTAGAGGCAGAGGACCGCTGCGTGCCCTCGCGGCCTCTAACGGGACCCATTTCTGTTGCAGTTTGCATCGATGAAACGGCATTCAACGCATCCGACATGACCAGTGTGTACCCGAGCGGCTCGATGATTTTTGAAAGCGCCTGTGCATTCGTTTTTGATTCGTCAAAAGAAATTTTTGCCTTTTCGGTGCCGACGTTCACTTCGATAGAATCCACGCCATCTACTTTCCCAAGGGACTTTTCAATGATGCTTGCACACGAGGCGCAATGCATGCCGCGAATGCGAAAAGTTTGTTCCATAAAAATTATTTACGCTTGAGGTGATACACCTTCAGTATCTCACCTATTGCCGTGCTTTCCTTCCCTTTCTTCATTTGATGCACAACGCAGGTGGCGAGATGATTCTCCATCAGCGCGTCCTCCACACCGGAAAGCGCCTGCTTCACCGCCGAGGTCTGGGTGATGATGTCGATGCAGTACGTATCTTTCTCGAGCATATCTTGCAGTCCGCGCACCTGTCCCTCAATAATCTTGAGCCGGCGAATCAGCTTCCCTTTGTTTGTATGCATTTTCATAATGCGCCCATCATACCCCTAGGGGGTATTGGCGTCAACTGTGGATAACAAAAGCAGCCTGACCAAAGTCAGACTGCTTTCGCTAATGCGCGGCTGATGGGTGTTGAGCCCACGACCTCTACCGTGACAAGGTAGTGCTCTACCGTTGAGCTACAGCCGCAAAGTGAGGCAAACGAGCGCGAAGCGCGGCACGCAAGAACGAAAGGAAAATCGTTGGGCTAAAATGATTTTCCTTTCGGTTGAGCGGGCCGGTGCCGTAGGCACCGTTTCGCCGAACGCGCGGCTGTATGCCTCATACAGCCGCAGTTTTCCTATCCTACCAAAATCCCTCAAAATTGTCGTGTGCGTGCACTTCGTAGCTCCGTTTTCGAACGGAGCGAAGTAGTGCCGATGAGTGGAATCGGACCACTGTCTAGGGCTTATGAGTCCCTCGTTCTAACCATTGAACTACATCGGCGAGCGAGGAAACAAAGAAATGAATGCGGCATTCATTTCTTTGTTCTCCGAGCGAGCCGAATGAAAGCCGACCAAAGGGAGGCTTACACCGGCGAGCTTCTGAAAGAGTAGCAAAAGTACCGTATTCAGACAACGCTCCTAGTCCTTCCGGAGGAATCCACCTGCCTGTATCTCCCAGAGTTTTTTGTAGAGATTGCTTTCGTGCGAGAGCAATTCTTCGTGCGTGCCAGAGAGGATGACCGAACCCTTTTCTATAATAATGAGCCGGTCCATATGCATCACGGTGGAGAGCCGATGCGCGATGGCGATGACCGTCTTCCCTTCCATCAGCCGGAGGAGTGCGTCCTGGATGAGCCGTTCGGATTCGGAATCCAAACTTGAGGTCGCTTCGTCCAGCACGAGTATCGGTGCATTTTTAAGAATCGCGCGAGCAATAGCGACTCGCTGGCGCTCGCCGCCAGAGAGCTTCACACCGCGTTCGCCAACCATCGTGTTGAACCCTTCCGGGTACTGGCTAATGAACTCGTGACAGTGTGCCTGCTTCGCCGCTTCCATGACCTCTTTATCGGTCGCGTCTTGCCGACCATAACGAATGTTGTCCATGAGCGAGCGATGGAAGAGCATGGGCTCCTGCGGTACGAATGCGATGGCGCGGCGCAGGCTCTCTTGCGTCGCCTGCGCGATATTCTGGCCGTCGATACTGATAGTGCCACTCCCGACTTCATAAAGACGGAGCAGGAGTTTCGTAATGGTGGATTTCCCCGCACCCGAGGAACCGACGAGCGCTATCTTTTCGCGCGGCTGTATTTCAAGACTGAAATCTTTCAGCAAAGAATGCCCGTCGCGGTACTCGAAGTGCACATGGTCGAACGTGATCGCGCCTTCTTTTACAACAAGCGGTTCCGCGTCTCGCGCATTTTTAATCTCGTGCGGCAGTTCCATAATGTCCAGCATCTCAGTCGCGTCGGCAAACGCGTCATAGAGCTGGCGCATATTTTGTCCGATATTCCAGATACGGTTGAAGAGTCCCAGGATATAAATCTGGATAAGCACGAAATCGCCCACCGTTACGAGACCCTTCTGCCAGAGCAACACTGCGCCGGCAAGGAGCGCAAATTCTATACCGACCGCGAGAAGTCCTTGTATGCCGTAGACCCACAGGTCGGCGTCCCAGACGCGTTTCAGCGCCACGTACCAGCGCTGAATCGTATCTCTAAAACGCAAACTCTCAAACGGCACCGCGGCAAATGCGGTTATCGTGGAGTGATTCAGCACTGCGTCAGAGAGGAAGCCGGTCACTCGGCTGTCCTCCTCGGTACGAGCGATCCGGAGCGGCTGACGCTTGAGCATCATCCGAAACTGTAGATACACGAAGACGACGGTCCACACAAAGAGTCCCGCACCTAAGAGAACGCTACGCATGGAGAGCACGCCGATAATCCCGACCGCAAACAGAAGTGCGGGAAAGAAATTGAAGAGCATGGTATCAAACACTTGCTCAAACGCGCGGGCGTAGCGCGTTACGCGGCGCGTGAGCGTGCCAGTGAAGTTTGAAATGAAAAATTCGTGCGAATGCCTAATCAGGTAGTCAAAAGCGTTCTGGTAAAGGTCAACCATCGTCCTCGATTCCAACTTGTTGACCGCAAACAGGCGCAGCCGCTGGGCGAGCCAGCTCACAAGATTTGTCGTTGTGAAGAATAGGAGCGCTATGAAAATCGCCCTTACGACCTCCTGCGTCGGCGTGCCTCCCGAGAGCAGGTCAATGAATTGGCGCAAATAGAGGGGCGCGACAACATTTGCTACCTCGATAGCTATCGCAGCAACAACAGCCCCGCAGAGTGACCACGGATACACAAGCGCCGCTTTGCCATAGGCGCGAAGCACGGGCCAGACCCGTGCGGGCTTTTTCTTCTCAGAAATCATAGAAATCTATTCTATCACTCCCTTTCCGCACGATGAAATTCAGACAGGAAACTCCACGATAAAGGTCGAGCCCTTGCCCGCGCCCTCAGACTCGGCGCGGATAGTGCCGCCGTGCTCCTCCACGATGCTCTTCGCGATGAAGAGACCATAGCCGGTGGAATGGACATTTATCCGCTGCGAATCCTTGCCGTGGCCGCCTTCGGTAAAGAGGCGTTTCTTGTCTTCTTCGGTAATGCCGACGCCGGTGTCCTTTACCGCAAAGACGAACTTCCCGTTCTCTTTCTTGAGCGAGACGGTGACGGAGCCCGAGGGCGTGTAGTTGATGGAGTTATCAATGATATTGCGCAAGACATGGTCAAATATCTGTGGTCCATCGCCGTTGAGGATATACGGCGTCCCCATTTCTTGTACCAAGAATGTAAGCGCAAGCCCTTTCTTTTCAGCGGCCGGTTTCGCCCGCTCCACCGCTTTCGCGACGAGTTCTTTGAGGTCGAATAGTGCTTTCGTATACGTCACGGAGCCCTTTTTGAGGTTAGAGGCCTTCAGGATATTCTCCACCGAACTTGCGCCGCCCTGCGATTCCACGAGCGCTTGCGTCACGAAGTTCTTCATATTTTCCGCGAGTGGGCCGAAATCCCCTTCAACGAGCGACGCAAATGCTCCCGCGTCCTTGGCGAGCGACCCTTTCACCTCGTGCCCGATAAAGTGCAGAAGCGTATCCTGCCGCTCATTAGTTTCCTGCAATTCTTTGGCGAGAATCTCAATATGTTCGCGCTGCTCTATCTCTTTCTTTACACTGCGAATAAGAAAGACTCCACTGATTAAGAAACCGACGAGCGTCACTGCTGACAAGACGGTGCCGGATGTTGTCGTGCTATAGAACAAACGCGCTCCGATGAGCACGGCAATTCCTGCAACAAGCGCCTGTGTGGCAATAAGTTTTACTTTGAATGTCTTGAACCTGACAACGGTGTAGGCAAGGAACGCGATGAATACCGGCATTCCGAACAATCCAACCTGCGCCAATTCCCAATCTTCAGTGATGCTCCCGATGATGTTCCCTGAAGAGAAGGCGATGAGGAATATGATGAGCCCAGTCGTGAAAAGTATGACTTCCTTTTTCCGTTTCGGCTGGGTACTGATTCCCCAAAAACTCGCGAACAGGATAAGAAAACTCAACAATATTTGAACTGCATACGTTGACAGGAAATTCAGAGACGGTGTTTCCTCGGCATTGCACCACGCAATATCTACGCCAGGCAATAGATACGGGGTCGGCAGAAGCACAAGAATCGGCACGAGCAGCAGAACGAGACCGATCTGCCACATAAACTTCAATTCTTTCTGGGCGATGAATACATAAGCGAAATAAAATGCCGAGACATACAAAAGCGATTCCAAGAGCATCTGGAGGCTCCAATAAAACAGGACTATGTCAGGTCGATTCGATGCCCAAAGAAGGACGTCGATAATCGTCCATGCGGTAAAGAAAAGAATGGTCGCGAGGAATAGTTTAATGGAAAGAGACTCGCGAACTCGTGGAATTAATACGAGAGCGAAAATGACTGCCGCCAATATCGCAATAAAGTGCGAATAATAAAGAAGCGTCGGAACGTTGCTCGAAAAGATAAGATATTGCGCTGGTTCCCACGGACAAAGCGGTTGCATATGTCTCTAAATCATAGCATCCCCGAGTGGTATAGTTATGCATATGAAGAAAAGCACACTGGACAAACTTTCACCGGGGCTACAGAAGCTCATTGTACCGGATGATATTAAAGCAGTGGGTACACTGAGCGCGAATATAAAAGGAAGTTCTGCGCCGGTGAGCACCTTTGCAGAAAGAACGCTTCTGCATTGCAACGGCGGCTCAACTATGGAAGCGGCTTTGTGGCTGAAAGATCATTTGATGAACGGGGGAAAATTGGTCATTACCCTAGCAGGCGCCCTAAGCTCTTTCCAAATTGGCGTCGTGCTCGCCGAACTCATACGAAAGGATAAGGTGCATCTGATATCCACCACTGGCGCCAACCATGAGGAATCCTATTACCGCTATGTCGCCCATTCGCACTACGCCAATATTCCTCGCTATACCGAGCTGACCCCGGAGCAGGAAGCGGAATTGCGTGATGCCGGCCTTCGCCGGATCACCGATACCTTCTTGCCAGAAGATGAGAGCGTGCGCATTATGGAGCCGCATTTGCTAAGGATGTGGCAAGAGGCTCAAGATAAAAATGAAAAATATTTCCCACACGAATACTTCCGCAGGTTATTCGAGGAAAAATTGATACAGCCCGATCCCCAAGCTAATCCCGACGATTGCTGGACGTATGCGGCATTTGAGAAAAATATTCCCATCATTGTCCCCGGATTTGAAGATTCCAGTATGGGTAATATTTTTGCCAGCTACACGTACGACGGTCCACATAAAGAAAAAGGCAGAGTTGTCTTAGACGGCAATGTTATGAAAAGCGGCATGGAATATTTCCACCTTATGGCTGATTGGTATATGAAAGAAAGCAAAGATGCCTCCATCGCCTTCTTGCAACTTGGCGGAGGCATTTCGGCAGACTTCCCTATTTGCGTTGTGCCGTTCCTAAAGAGTGATCTGAAAGTCGACGGCAAGGTAAGAGACTGGGAGGGTTTTATCGAGATTGGATCCTCGCCTATGTCGTATGGCTCCTATTCCGGCGCCGGAGGTAAGGAAAAAATAACTTGGGACAAGCTCTCGACCGAGAGCTATTACCAGATCATCCAGAGCGACGTGACCGTAGCGTTCCCGTGGATCGCCGCAGTGCTTCTCGATCTTTAGGGCTCTATTGATGAATCAAAAGTCTCAAAATCGTGTCGCACGATAGTACGGTCGTAGGTGAGGTATACCGACACGGCAACGGCGATAAAAAGTAGCGTGAATAGGATTTTTGATTTCTTGTCCATACCTCTATGAGTAGATTATAGCATCACCAGATACTCGTTCGGACCGGAGAAGGTAGTCGTCAAGATCCTCACTTTCAGCCCAAAGATTCCGGTAGTACGGAAAATGCTTCTCGTGTTGCTTGTAACCCAAATCTGGCTTCCCTATCAAAGAAACAAACTGCGGCAATCCCAAGATAACAACATTGAATATTTCTGCCTTGTCCCAGTCTTTTTTTAATGCCGAAAGGCCTTTTTCTTCGAGGTAAGCATAGTAAAAGAAATGGAGAATTTCGTGGGCGAAATGCCGTCGAACTTCCGCAGGTTCTTTGGTTGTTTTGTACCAGATCTGGAAACTCGCATTATCCTCTCCAATAACGCCCGCTCTAGCTATAGATAGTGCCGCCGTAATTTTAGTTGGTTTATAGAAATCAAGTGCGCCGAATATTTTCTCTATCTCGATGAGATATTCCACCGCTATAGACTTCCATATGTTCGCCATCTCCTGTTTAGCACCAACGATATCTTGTTGATGTTCTGCATAGTAATCTTCAACATACGGCGTTACGATTGCTAATTTCTCTTCGTCACTCTTTCCCCGTATAGACGCGATACTAGGATGGAGAGAAGCTATACGATCGTAACCGAAATCGTACTCTTGGTCTTTTTCATCGATGAAGTATGTGAGGACTTCCTTATCCCATTTCTTATCTAGGACGACTTCTATAGTTGGTGTTTTAAATTCTTTCATCTTACGATCAGTATACAAAATAATAGGGGCGCCTGTTAGGGCGTCCCTGTAAAAGAGCGGGAACGATCCTGCTCATGATGCTTGTGTTTTTTCGAACAAATCCCAGACCAAAAACTCGAACGTCCGGCGATTGTGCAGGCAGTATTGCTCGTCACGTTTCTCAAGTGGAGAACCTCCGAGTTCTTGAACGTGATGAAAGCATCCATAACCGCACGTTGCGATTGCAGAACAATCTTGGCAGCCGAGTTCATTATTGATTGGCAGAGACTGTTTCCATATCGCCACGCCCGGGTCATCGAACACGAAGAAGTTGACATCGAAGACTGACCCGCCATTGTATTCTTCTGACGCGTGGCAATAGGCAATCCTTCCGTCAGGTTGAACGACGATCTGATTCCCGACTGCTGCACAATCTACTGCGTTGAACTTATGGCTAATGAACCCTTCTGCCTTGCGAGCAATCCTGTCTTCATACAACCCAAGCTCGCGTGCCTCCTTGAAGGCTTTGATGATACTCGTCGTGACATCCTCGTCGTATTGCGCGCGAGTCATACTTGCAACACGGTCGAAACTGCTCCCGCCAATCATGTTGAAACTAATGGCCTCAACACGCATGTCGTCATGCGCCCAACGTACAATCTCGACAAGACGCGAAGCGATGCTCGGAGTAATGGTGACTGACAGAGTCGTCTTGACACCAAACTTCTGAAGTAGCCTCAATCCGCGTTCGATACAGTCGAATGTGCCTCGCCCTTTGGTGGTGACTCTAAACTTGTCATTGACCTCCTTAGGACCATCGACCGAGAGTGCTACTCGAATGTCATGCGCAACCATGAAGCGCGCATGAGACTCTCGTATACATGTTCCATTGGTCACGGTCATCACTTCTACGTCTTCGGGCAACGTGGAGCCCCTCAACGACTCGATATACTCCACCGCACCACGGAATACGTTCCAGTTAAGGAACGGCTCGCCACCATACAAGAATATCTGTGTCTTGTATTGCTGACTGCCATCGCTATGCTTCAGATGACGAACGAAGCTGTCGATACCTGCAACAGCGGTCTCGATAGTCATCATAGGCAATGGAGCGAGTTTCTGGCGATGTCTCTCGTACTGGAAGCACTGCCGGCAACTAAGATTGCAGTTTTTCGTGAGGACGAGATAAAGTATCGGGACCATCTTAATATCAACGAATTCTGACTTGATGCGTCCGCGATACTTTTCGTCAGCGGAACTATCCGTTACCAACAAACCATTTTCCAACATGATTTCTTTGACTTCATCGTTCCAATTGCCACTCTCGAACATTTTTTGCCATTCAGAAGTGGGCAAGAAAAAAGGTTCTGGCTTAAGCGAGTGAAAGACCGATGTTACTCCATTTCGTTCCAAGGTTTTACAATAACGCGATAGTTGCATGACACCCTCCTGACATTATCAATGAGCGATTTTCTAAATTAGAAAGAAGAAAAGGGCGAGAGACGATTGTCTCCCACCCTTCAACCGAACGGAACGGCGCGTTACTTGCGTTCGACGCTGGCGCACCGGCCGGAGCATTTCCCGCAACGGCCTACAGCGGCATTGGCATTTGTGCCTTGCAACAGACGGACATAGTCCGATGGTTTTGGGCGTATAATCACGATTTTCTCCTAATTAGAGTTTCACTGCTGCTGAGGACCCTCAACAAAGATTCAGCAAAACATCCGTTTGAGATAATACGACAATACTGCAGAGTCTGCAAGTAATTGACTTATACAAAATAAGTGTCGCGGAAAATGAAATTATCGCTCCTTCCCTTCAACCCCACCATCTCGCACCTCAACCTTAGGATCCAGCCAGTGAAATTTGTATTTCTTGTCCATACCTGGGAAATAATTCCTTTCTCACTAGATCCCTTGAGCGGAATATCCGTCCGAATTTCAAAATCCTGCTGGACGACTGTTATTTTAGAGTAAATTGTGCTCCGGATATTTTAGCCCGCGTTTTATGAAGTGCGTTTCCACATCTTCAAGCTGAAATTTCTTCTTGAAATAATCAATGATGAAGTCAACATCAATACCGTTCTGGCAAGTATAAACATCGGCTGAAACGAAGCGACGCTTTGGGAAAGTATGGATGCTGATATGACTCTCGGCAATCACGAGGATACCGCTCCAGCCACCTGGATCTTTTATGTGATTATCTGGAGCAGAGTGGACCTGCACATGAGGCTTACTGAGAGGGCGCATCCGGAGTGCATCACAAAGTCCCGTGAGACAAGAGAAGACTGCTTCTTTGTCATTGAGTCGGTCATAATCGCCTCCGTAGCCGTCGACAGTGATGTGTTCCCCAAAATGGGCTGACATAGGCATTTATTGTACCACTAAAAGAAAAACCGGCAGCAATGAGTGTGCATTGCCGCCGATTAGGCCAAACCAAGCCAGTTGAGAGTGGGTCCCGTGAAAGGCGCCAGCCATGTTCTGAAAACTTCTATGGCGCCGAAGACGAGCAACCCCCACCAGGTTTCCGAGATCAATAGGCTTGCCCAGAATATTTTCCAGTCCCGGGCGGTCATTGCGTAATTCCCGGCACCCTTCCGCATGTACACGGTGACGATGAAAGCGTCCTTCCGTAAGCTAAGAAGGAGGAACGCCAGCATATCGCCTCTGTTGGCAATATCGCGGAAGAATTTTCTGATTCTTCCGACTGCCTGGTCATCCCGTATACGCTTAATCGTCTCGATAAGCAGCCAGTCCTGCTTCGTCACGTTGTAGAACCAGAGCGTTCCGAGACAGAGTATGGCCGAGCCGACAGCTGCGTACAGCCAGCCGTACAGAAACCCGTAGTTCGCGATGAGATAGGGATAAACTACGAAATCATATCCATACACCATCGCGGCATTGCCTGTCAGTCCGAGGACTGAAATGCCGATTCGCTGTAGCCAGCGAATTGGTTGATTCGCTGATTTGAGCGCCATCTGGCACCTCCGTTGGTTGCGTTAAGAACACGGCATTCGGGGCCAAAATCCCCTCTATACCACCGATCGCACTATAGCACACCTCCCCAAAATACGCAAATCACAGAATTTGACTTGACAAACGGCTCTAAAGCGCTATTGTAGGCGTATGAATCGAAATTTCGGCTACACGGCAGGAATGATCACGGTCTCGGACCTTGGCGTTCACGCTTGCGCATAGCCGCGATTTCTCTTCTCTCTCCACCCTCTTTAAGAAAAACCTCGGCTCTGCGGAAGCCGAGGTTTTCTCGTCTTTCGGAGTAGAGCATGTTCTTTACATTGAAAAGGAGTAATTGTGGACACACACTATCCAATCCATCATGGTCTGGACATCTCGCTCGGCGCAATGCAACGCGAGTATATTCCCCTCTTTATGAAGGGGGCCAATGACCCGGAAGTGATGCGCGGTGTCATCTTGCAACCACCGATAACACTTGAAGCGGAATACACGTGGTACGACAAGATTGTGCAAAAAAGTGACATCATCCTTGCTATTCTGTTGCACGAACGAGATGCCGCAGGAGCAGTGACTGGATACCGCTACATCGGGCATACCGGCCTGCACGGCATTACCTGGCCGGAAGGTTACGCAGCAAGCGGTACTATCATCTGCGACAAATCCTGTTTCGGAAAAGGATACGGGAAGGAAGCGAAGCTGTTGCTTCTTTACGAAGCATTTCGCAATCGAGGCCTGCGGAAAATCTGCTCGCGCGTAAAGGCCTTCAACGGTAACAGTTGGGGTCACCTACTCGCGTGCGGTTATACGCAAGTCGGTCGCTTTAAAAAGCACCACTTCCGCGACGGCGAATTCGTGGACAGCATCGAGTTCGAAGTTTTCCGCGAGGATTGGGAGCCGATCTGGGATGCGTATCAAAAAACGAAAAGTTTGCCGAGACTTACCGACGAACAGCGCGCGTTCCTGCAAAAAGAAATCGGTGCTTCGTAGTATTTTGCCGCCCCCAAAGGGCGGCATTTTTACTTCGGTGAGAGCTTTAGGCTCCCATTCTTATCCAGTGGCATCATCGTCCCTGTATTGTACTACCTGAAGATGCGACTCCGCCACACAAAGAAAACAGGCCGGATTGCTCCAGCCTGTAAAAGGGACTCGTTGTGGGGTTATGGTGCGCCGCTCACCGCAAACTGAAAACCGCGGCTTGCGTCGCCCGTTACCGTAATCTCGGCAACGGGGATGGGGCTTGCGTCACCACCTTCGCCTGAAACGGTGGCTAAGGGGATGGTGTAGTTGCGCACGATGGTCCCTGCCGTTATCTGCAGTTGAGCCGTCTCGGGAGCAAGACCGTAGAAGTAGTTGACTCCAATCGAATACACCCCCGCGCTAAGCGCCGTACACGCTACATAGTAGTGCTCGGGACCAAAGCTCGAGGTATCATCGAGGTCGAGATACCCCGAGATACCCTGGAAGTTCCCGTAAAACACGTGAGAACCACCCGGTTCAAACACATGCAGGTCAACGTCCGGCTGTGCGCCCCAGGTGAGTATCGCGGTGATGATGCCATCCTGCACTCTCTGCAGAGGCTGTTCGAGAGAACTCATCATCCCCACCACGTTTTGCGTGATGGGGCCAATCGTATTGCTTCCTGCGGCCATATACTCAAGAAGGAAATTATGCCCGCTCCAGTCGCTGGTCGCCACACTGCTCCCCCTTTTGGTGGCGTTCGGTGCTATGGGACCCAGAGCACCCACCGGCGTCGCGAGGGCAATGGCTTGAATAACCACGTCCTCAATAAGCGTCGTATACGGACCGTCGCCGCCGACGAAACTTGCCGGATTGGCCACCGAGACAATACCGAAACTTCTGGAAGTTACGGAATCAGTCCCGCTGTGCAAAAGCTCGTATGCCGCGTTCGCGAAGAAGTTCCCCTGCGAATGCGCAACGACAACCACCTTCTTGCCTGCGAGAATGCTTGCACGGTAGAGCGTGAGGTGGTTGTCGAGGTCGCCGGTGCCGACATGCGTTGAAAAATCAAAGCGTGTCGCCATATTGGTCAGCGCTTCGCGAACGAGGGCGGGGATTTCTTCTCTGTTGCCCAGCCATCGCCAGAACGAGACGACGACGTTGTCGGACGAGAGTTTCTGCTTGAGCGATTCGTATAGGTCGCTTATGAGCCCGTAGGACTGGTTGTAGGCCAGGTCGAACTCAAGCTTGTTGAACTCGTCAGAGGTTAAGGTCGCCCGAAGAGTATCATGCAGCTTGTTTCGTGAAGCAACGGCATCTTTTTGTGTACCCATGATGCCATTACCGAACACCACGACCGTCCCCGTAGGAACCTGACAGAATGCCCCTTCACCAAATGCTTCTGTGCAAAGTGCAAGAAGCAGACACATCACACCAATGATGCTTTTCATTTGCCCTCTCCTCTTGGTCTAGTTAGGAAGCGTTGCGGGGTCAACCGCACACGTTGATGCGAGCTGGTCGTACGGTGTTCCTTTGAATACCTCACCGCCAAGCTGACTATCGTAGAGGAAGTATGCCCGATTACGTTCGTCGGTATTCAGTGCAACCGCACGGAGCGAAATCTCCGCTTGATATGCGACATCAACTGAACCAAACGTGTACCAGAGACATTCCGACGACTTGCTCGCCTCCTCTCCGTGTTGCACCGACTTTGCTTTGTCGTTCGCGTCAAGGAGTGCAGCCTGCATCACCTTCGCATCCTGCGTCAACGCCGCCCGTTCCTTTGCGGAATCGGGGTGATTGACTGCAATATAGCGCTGGATGTCGTCGCGAACGCCGTCGGCATCAACGTCAATCCCTGCAAGGGTCAGCTTTCCACTCGCACCGGGGTCGGGCGGTAGACCGTCCGGAACCGGTGGCGTTGGCGTCACAACGACAGGCGTACCGGACCCTTGCGAGCCGCCGCCCCCGCCGCATCCTGCAATAGCGCCCACACCTGCAAGTATGAGAATGCCGAGGATGACTCCTATAGCAATCTTGGATTTCTTTTCCATGATGTTTCCTTTCCTTAGTAGTTGGTTGAAGATTACGGTTTTAGTGTATCACAAAGAACAGAGACACCGTGAAAATGTATAGCATACAACCCGTGTGTATGCATGTCGTATAGCGTCATGTCATTCAATTTTTTGGTACTTGAACCATTTCTTTCATACCGTAAGACTATCATCTCCACAGCGGGTGCTTTCATTCCGCCCCGCGTGCCCTAGAATGGGGATATGAAATACACCATTGAAGAATCTTGGTTCGTGCACTTTTTTACCGCAGATAAAGCTTCGGCTCCTATGTGGTTCGTCGTCCGCGTCTATCTCGGCTACGAATTTCTTATGGCGGGATGGGGCAAGCTCGCAAGTCCGGCGTGGTTCGGCTCTGATGCGGGCGCCGCGCTCCAAGGATTTGTCCAAGGAGCGCTCGCTAAGACCGTTGGAGCTCATCCGGATGTCTATCAGTGGTACGCGTCATTCCTTCAAAGCACTGTGCTCCCCCATCTCATGGTGTGGTCGAACGCGGTCGTGCTCGGCGAGCTCTTCATTGGGCTCGGGCTCATCGTCGGGCTCTGCACCGGCACCGCCGCATTCTTCGCTTTCTTCATGGCGTTCAATTTCCTTCTCGCCGGCACCGTCAGCGTCAATCCAATGCTCGTGCTTGTCGCGATCGCCATCATGCTTGCCCATCGCGTCGCCGGTTATTGGGGACTCGACCGTTTCGTGAAGCCTTATTTACACCACGTCTTCCGTTCGCGAACGCGCAAAACCTAAGACACTCTGAAGTTTGAGAACTGCCATGGGTCTTCCGTGTCAACGAATTCCGGGAAAAGCACACCGCGGCCTTCTATAGGAGTCCAATCGGTGTATTCACCGAATACTTTGCCGAGATAGGGACCTGCGATTTTCATCAGGAGTTCGTGGTCCAGCTCATCCGCATCAACGATACCTGCCGTAGGATTCTGTATCGCCCAGACCATCGCACCGATGATGCTAGAGGTCACCTGAAGAGCTGTTGCATTATTGTGCGGCACGAGCTTGTGCGCCTCATCGATGGAAAGGCGCGAGCCATACCAGTACGCATTTTTTGCGTGACCCATAAGCAATACACCTAGTTCGTCGACGCCTCCGGGAAGAACTTCATCGGTGATGAGCCGCTGTTCTTTCTGCAAGACACCGTTATTAGCCGCAAGCTCATCGAGCGAAAGGACCGCGCCATCACACGGGTGATAGGCGTAGTGCACAGTCGGTCGGTATACGGCTTTCCCATCCTCCATGACCGTCAAATAATCGGCGATAGAAATTGATTCGTGATGCGTGACGACCCATCCTTGCTGGGCTTTGGATGTAGGCGTCCAACTCCTGCATTTGGTCATAAAGCTCGGCTGGTCCAGATAAATGGCACACTTCACGCCGAAATCATGCTCCTTGCCGTCAGCCGGAATTGCTTTTTCATGCGTGCCCCATCCCATTTCAGACGGCTGACAACTCTCCGAATGGAATCCGTCCACTGACCATGTGTTCACGAACTCTCCTATTTTCTTCGGTGTCGGAGATTGCTGCGTATCACGCTCGGCGATGTGGATGACTTTAATACCGAGGTCGCGCGCGAGCCGCGCCCACGCGTCGCGCGTTTTCGGTTGTTCCACCTGCACACCGGTATCGGCGGCGACATTAAGGAGCGCCTGTTTGACGAAATGGGACACGAGGCCGGGATTCGCGCCATGCGCGATGACCGCGGTCGGGTGCGGTCCTTCCAAAACGAGCTTACGGAGCGCGAGCGCCTGCTCGCGCAGTGCGTAATTCGAGCGCTGTGAGACGGAGAGCGATGGGTCGGTGTAATACCCTTCCCATGGCTCCACGACGGTATCAAGGTAAAGAATCGAGTTCCGCTGGCAATACTCGATGAGCGCCATAGTCGATACATCTACCGAAACATTAACGAGAAAATCGCCCGGGCCGATGTGCGAGCGGATGATGTCCTGATGATTGTGCGGCAAAAGCGGGTCGATGATGAAGCGGACGCCGTATTCTTTCGCGATATTCTCCCCACGCTTGTCGGCGGTAACGATAGTGATTCGGTCCGGCGTGATGGTGAAATGCCGAAGAATGAGCGGTAATACGCCTTGTCCGATGCTCCCGAACCCTACAATAAGGATTTTATTTTTAAACTCATACCTTTCCATTTCCAATAGTTTTCTTAGATGCCGCCCTATGGCCTAATGAGCATCAGTGTACGGACAACATACCGAAAGTCAATAAAGGGAGGTGCGTATACGCCTCAGTTCTGCCCTGTTCGGGGACAGCGACCGAACAACGCCTCGCTTCGGGTTACTCTGGAAGTAATGGGCCACCGCATACAGAACTTCGAAGCGCTTGCCGAAAATGAATTGCGTACTGATGCGCTCGAAATCGCAGAAGCGGGCTACGCCGCTATAAATGTAGGCGCGGCTTTGGAGCGCAAGCTTCGCATTCTGAACGACGAACTGCGCAGTGAAGGAAAAACGTACTCGCTTCTCGGGCGGCGCATATTCTTCGTCGGCGTCGGCAAGTGCGCGTTCGCTGCAGCGACGGCTCTTGAAGAGCTCCTGGGCGAACGGCTTACCGGCGGCATCGCGCTTGCCCCGTTAGAGACGCCGACTGGAAGTCGGCCAGGACTCTCCGAGTCCTTGTCTCTAACGGGGCGAGATGTGTCCTCATCGGGAAAAATCGAAATGTTTGTCGGCACGCATCCCTTGCCGAGCGAGGTGAATGAAGCCGCGACCAAGCGCATCATTGAATTCCTCGCCGAACGCCGCGAGAGCGATCTCGTCATCATGCTCATCTCCGGCGGCGGCTCTACCCTGCTCTGTCTCCATGACGCGCCGATGACCTGTCTCGATGAAAGCACACTCTTCGGGGAACTCACCGCAAAGGGCGCGACGATACAAGACATCAATACCGTGCGCAAACATATCTCGCTCGCGCGCGGCGGCGCGCTCGCGAAAGCGGCATATCCCGCTGAAGTTGTCTCTCTCATCGTGTCTGATGTACCCGGAAACGATATCGGATTCATCGCATCGGGTCCGACCGTACTCGACTCATCAACCGTGGATGATGCGCGGGCAATCCTCGCGAAGTACGACATCACGGCTTCGGCGAATATCGAGTTCTTGGAGACACCGAAGGAACAGAAATATTTTGACCGTGTAGCTAATGTACTCTTTCTTTCAAGCCAGGACGCTCTTGCCGCAATGAAAGATGAGGCGGAAAAGCGCGGATATGCTACCGCCATTATCGACGACCACTTTGACGGAGAAGCGCGTGGTACCGGTCGCGTCGTTGTAGAGAAACTGCACGATGTACCGGCGAAAACAGCGCTTCTTTACGCCGGTGAAAGCACCGTCATGATGGACACCATGTGTCCATCAATTCCCGGCTCTGGTGGGAGAAATCAAGAAATGGCGCTTGCCGCTCTTGAATACCTCAACCCAGATGAGTTAATCATGCCGTTCGCTTCCGACGGCCACGACAACACTGATTTCGCCGGTGCGATCAGTGACGAAACGACTCGTGTACACGCGCTCGCGAAAAATGTATCGGTTGAAGAATATCTCAATGCTCACCGTTCGTATGATTTCTTTACAGCGACCGGCGATGCGCTCCGCACCGGGTATACTGGTTCTAATGTGTCCGACCTCATCATTGCCCTTAAAAAATAAACTCGTATGAAAAAACCCCACATTGTGTGGCTCCAGGACATCGGCATGGATGATGTCGCACAGGTGGGCGGCAAGAACGCGTCGCTTGGAGAACTTATTCGCGATCTCGTTCCGCAGGGTGTCCGGGTGCCGGGAGGATTCGCGGTCACCGCGAGCGCCTACTACCACTATCTGAAAGAGACCGGACTTGATACGTTCATCGCAAAGACGCTCAAGAGGCTCAACACCAAGAATCTGAGCGAGCTCTCGCGATGCGGGAAGCTTATCCGCGAGAAGATGCGAGCAACGTCGCTTCCAGCCGATCTCGCAAAAGAAATTTCCGCCGCGTACGCGCAGATGGAAAAGGAATACGGGAAAAACACCGACGTCGCGGTACGCTCAAGCGCCACTGCCGAAGACTTGCCGGGCGCTTCCTTCGCCGGTGAACAAGAGACCTACCTCAACATCCGTGGCGAAAAAGACGTTCTGCGCGCTACGGTCTGGACGATGGCATCGCTGTTCACCGACCGCGCCATCTCCTATCGCGCCGACCGAGGGTTCGACCACATGAAGATCGCGCTCTCGGTGGGCATCCAAAAAATGGTCCGCTCCGACAAGGGCGCTTCAGGGGTCATGTTCACGGTCGATACTGAAAGTGGTTTCTGCGACATTGTCCTCATCAATGCCGTCTGGGGCATCGGCGAAATGATTGTGCAGGGACGCGTCACACCGGACGAATATCTGGTGATGAAATCGAAGATAGGAAAAGTGAAAAGCCCTATCATCGGCAAAACACTCGGTAAAAAGGATAAGAAGATGCTCTATGCGTTCGGGAAAGTCGGCGTCATCCAGACCAAGGTAGTGAAGACGACCGAGAGTGAAGCCGCGCACTTCGTCCTCTCTGATACCGAGATAGAGACGCTCGCGCGCTGGGGCGCGCTTGTCGAGAAGCACTATTCCGAACGCGCGAAGACTTGGACGCCGATGGATATGGAATGGGCAAAAGACGGCATAACGAACGAACTCTTCCTCGTGCAAGCGCGTCCCGAGACGGTGCAGGCGGAGCGTGATTTTTCAAAGCTCGTCGAATACAAAGTCACCGGAGCTGGCAAGGAGCTGGTGCGCGGCATTTCAGTGGGCTCAAAGGCCGTGACCGGCACCGTGCGCATCATCATGAATCCGCGGCAGATAAAGGAATTCAAAAAGGGCGAGATATTGGTCACGACCATGACCGATCCCGATTGGGAGCCGATCATGAAGATGGCATCGGCGATTATCACCGACCATGGCGGACGCACGTCCCATGCCGCGATCGTTTCCCGCGAGCTCGGCCTCCCCGCTATCGTAGGTTCGGGCAATGCGACCAAGGTGCTCAAAACGGGAGTACTCATCACGGTGGATACGACCGGCAGCGCCGGCATCGTCACGAAAGGAAAAGCGAAGATAACCACACGCGAGCATTCTCTCGGCGCACTCCCGAAGACGAAGACGAAGATCATGGTAAACATCGCATCGCCGGATATCGCCTTCGAGCAATCGTTCCTACCGGTCGGGGGTGTGGGCCTCGCACGCGAGGAATTCATCATCGCTTCGAATATCGGCGTGCATCCGCTCGCTATCCTCAATTTCAAGAAGCTCACGCCGAAGCTCCGCGCGGCAATCGCTCTCAAGACCGTCGGATGGAAGAACCCGGTCGAGTTCTATGTCGACAATCTCGCGTACGGCATCGCAAAGATCGGCGCCGCCTTTTCTCCGCGGCCGGTCATCGTGCGTTTCTCCGATTTCAAGACCAATGAATACGCGACCCTCCTCGGCGGCGAAGCTTATGAACCGAAAGAAGAGAATCCAATGCTCGGCTGGCGCGGAGCGTCCCGCTACTACGACCCGAAGTTCAAGCAAGCGTTCATACTCGAATGCCGCGCGCTCGTGAAAGTCCGAAAAGACATGGGGCTCGACAACGTCATCCCGATGATCCCCTTCTGCCGCACCCTCAAAGAGGCGGAGGAAGTGCTCGGTATCATGGCAAAGCAGGGACTTGTCGCGAAATCGCTTGCGAAGAGCAAGGAGAAGGCTACACCGGTCTATATGATGTGCGAGATACCTTCCAACATCCTCCTTGCCGAGGAATTTCTCGACCTCTTCGACGGCATGTCTATCGGCAGTAACGACCTCACCCAGCTCACGCTCGGTCTCGACCGCGATTCGGGCATCGTGACGCATATTGCAAACGAAAACGATGAATCGGTCCGCGCGCTCATCTCGATGGTCATCCGCAAATGTATGGCGCGCAAGAAATACATCGGCATCTGCGGACAAGGCCCTTCCGACCTGCCCGATTTCGCGGAGTTCCTCGTCCGTGAAGGCATCGAGAGTATGTCGCTCAACCCCGACTCGGTCATCAAAACGATTGAACAGATTGCCGAGCTTGAAGAAGCGGCCCTCCTCGGCCGCTAGGATATGAGAATTGATACTGTCGTCGCCCAATCGATCAACGATACGCGCGGGCGCCCGACCGTAGAAGTAACGCTTTCTGCTAACACGTTTTCGGCAACCGCATCGGTCCCATCGGGGAAAAGCACCGGTTCGCACGAAGCAGTAGAGCTGGGTGCGGCTCGGGCGATAGAAAATGTGAATGGCGAAATTGCTACGGCGCTCGCCGGACACGATTTTACTTCGGCTGATGAGCTCGATAATTTTCTCATCGAGCTCGATGGCACAGTGAACAAATCGCGCCTCGGTACGAACGCCATTCTCGCAGTCTCTATCGCCGCGACTCGGCTTTTTGCACTCTCGGAAGGTGTGCCGCTCTGGAAAGCTATCGCCGAGCGCGCCGGCACGACGCCCTCCGCACCGCACCTCTTCGTCAACATGATGAATGGCGGTGCGCATGCGGATTTCAAACTCCCTTTTCAGGAATATCTT
>JANLIU010000056.1 GCA_024654305.1 Candidatus Parcubacteria bacterium | reverse complement strand
ATAGTCACAGGATAGCATGTAGATAACCGATTCTCTCTCGGGCGCGACTGGTATACTTCTTATTAATACTATGGGGCAGATTCTGCAAAATTGGCGAGTCCTCGGCGCGACGCTTTTCTCGGTGATATTGGTCATTGGCGCGTACGTGCTCGCGCGCAATGTCGAAGCGCCTTCCATCGCGCAAGCGTCTACCGAGACCGCTCTTCTTCAGGCGATTGCGACAAAGGATTCAGATAGTGATGGCCTCCCTGATTGGGAGGAGGCGCTCTATGGAACTGACCCTCACGCGACTGACACCTTCCATCTCGGCATGACCGACGGCGAGGCAGTTGCAAAAGGTCTCATCGTGCCGAAGGCGATCGCGGATATTCAGATCGCGACATCGACTCCGGCGGGAAATGATAGTTCGCTTACCAGCGTCTTCGCTAAGAGTTTTTTCGCGCTCTATCTCTCTGCGAAGCAGGCGAACGGCGGGGCCGACCTAACAGCTGACGAGGCGAGCGCGCTCGCCGACCAGGCGATGAGCCAGTTATCGCAAAATTTCGCACCGACAATAGATTTCAAGACGGCGTCAGACATCAAGGTCTCCGGCACGGGACCTGATGCTCTGCGTGCTTTCGCGATCGCTGCCGAGGCAGTGTTAAAAAAGAACAAAAATGACGCGACGATGAGTGATCTCGAGTATCTGCAGTCTGCAGTGGAAGGTAATGACGCGACGGCGACCGCGCATCTCGCCTCACTCGCGAAGGCCTATCGGGACTCTGCAGCCGGGCTCGCAGTGCTTCCCGTGCCGAAGGAGCTCGCCACTATCCATCTCGCCATCGTGAACTCCATCATGCGCTTGAGCGAGATCGACACCGACTTCGCGCGAGTTGACACTGATCCTCTGGCGGCAATCCTCGCGCTCCAGCAATTCAGCCGAACGGACCTCGCAGGGGCACAGGCATTCACCGCGCTCGCCGATGTCTATGCGGCAGAGAGCGTTATACTCTCTGCCGGTATGCCAGGCGCGGCATATGTGAATCTCATCGCGAATGCGGGTAGAACGACTCCATGAATAAGAAGTTTCTTATCAATGCAATCGCGATTTTGCTCACCATCACTCTTGCCGTGCCTGCTGTATTTTTAATCGCGCCGCAAAGAACGGTCGCTCAAACCAGCGGCGGCGGTTGTGTCGTCGGCCTTGCTGCCGGCCTTGCCTCCGTTGTTACGAATCAGGTCAAATCTGTTCCCTCCGGAGACATGCCAAGCGGCGTAGCCGGCTGGACCTCGGCAGGTTCGAATGTAGGAAGCTGTCTGTATAACTTGATAGTTGTCCCTGCTCTGCGACAGATGATACGAGGATTCCTGCAGACGATGACCCAGAGTACTATCAGTTGGATTAACGGCAACAACAGTACCGGCCAGCCGAGCTTCGTGCTGAATCTCGGAATGCATTTGCAGAGCGTCGGGAATGCCGTCGCGATACCTTTCATCAACCAGATCACCGCCGGCTTCAATTCGCCCTTCGGGCCGGCTATCGCTTCTTCGCTGATGAAAAGTTATTCCCAACAGACGAGCACGGCCGGTTTCTTTGCGGCGAATCAATCCACGCTCCCGGGGTCGTTGCAGAGTCAGAAGGCTTTTGTCGCGGGGAATTGGTCGCAGGGCGGCATTGCTGAATGGTTCGCCCTTACGACACAAGACAATAATAATCCCTATATGCTGTATCAGTCGGCGCAGGGTCAGCTCGGCAGTAATGTGGGCCAGGCGCAGACCAACCGACGACAGGACCTGATTTCAGGACAGGGATTTCTTTCGTATTGCGGCGGCGATACTTCAACGAAGGTAAACGTTAATCTCAGCGCGGGGGGCATCAATCCACAAGTGTCTTGTTTTAATCCGGATGGCACGTCAGCCAATGTTACGACACCGGGGTCGACCATCTCTTCTTACTTGCAGGCGAACGTCAATTCGGGCATCAGCCAACTGGTCAGCGCTCAAGATCTCGACGCCGCCATCTTGCAGATCGTAATGGCGCTTGGGAACCAAGTGCTCGGCTCCGCAGGTCTCTTCGGATCTTCACAACCGTCGAGCAGCAGCAACACGACACCGGTCTCTACGATGCCGAGCAGTTCAGCAACCTCCGCCATTTCATTCGCAGATTCGAAGCTCGCAGGTATCACGGCCTATACAAGCGCGTGGGCAACTATCGCCACTGCCGCGAACATTGCATCGACGACTGCTGCCGGTCTCGCAAGTTTCTGTATCGCAGGAGCGAACGAGGGGGCGGGTTCGGGAGGAACTCAATCATTTGTCGACGCCGCGAATGCACAGTTCATCGCCGCGCAGACTGCTATTAGAACCTTGATAGACCCGGTGCTCGTGCAGGCCCAGTCGGCACCGAGCATGGGTATAGAAACCACCGCGCTTGCGCTCAAGATTAAAGCGGCCGCGATTCTGGTTCCTCTCGCAGACCCAACTCAGTTCGGTATCGATGTAGCAACGCTCGCTACGATGTCTCCGGCGACAACCGATGTCGTGCTGGCGCAACAGGACGCGCAGGTCTCTGGAGGAGCGCGAGCAAATCAAGTTTGCGGTGAAATGGCCTATTCCTTCTCTTCAAGTTGTACTAAGTACATAGGCGGGCTGATGGTCTCGGGAGGATCACTCGTTGACCAGATGAATCTCATCACCACGAATGCGGCGGCGCTCAAGACCACGGTCTGCAATCCGAATTCGTCGCTGTATACCGTCTATAACTACAACACCGGCGGTTAATTATGCGACAAATCTTTTCAAAATCTTTCATCATTCTCATGCTTGTCATAAGCGCGGCGGGCGCAGCGCCCGCCGCGCATGCAATTGACGGTTGTCCTGGCGATCAGGCACCAGATGCTTTTGGTACTTGTCAGGCGTCACAAGCGGTTGCTCAACAGGCTCAAATTGATCAAGCAGCAGCCTCCACTCAAGCGAATACGCAGAACGAACTAAACGCAAACGGCAGTTTGACACCGGCGCAGTATGCCGCCGCCGCCGCCGCCGCCGCCACCGCTGCCACCGCTGCCGCCACGCCGATCACACTGGATAATCCTATAAAAAATGATGCCGCATATGCCAGCATCATCCAATGGATTATGAAGCTCTTCGCGTGGCTTGTCGGCGTTGCGGCCATCACGCTCGATAACGCCGTGTACTACACCGTCGTCACGATGGGGAGCTACGTGAAAGATCTCGCCGCCGTCGGCGTCACGTGGAGCATCCTGCGCGACATCGGCAACATCATGCTTATATTCGGCTTCCTCGCGGTGGGCATCACGACCATTCTGAACGTTGATTGGTATGGCGGTGGAAAGAAAATGCTCCCGATGATGCTCGTCGCGGCCGTCTTCCTCAATTTCTCGCTCTTCATATCTGAAGCCATCATTGATACCGGCAATCTTTTCGCGACACAATTTTATACGCAAATAAACGGCGGCAATCCGGCAGGTGCGAAAAATTTTGACCTGACTTCCATTTCAAATGATGGCATTTCAAACAAGATCATGGCCCAATTAGGACTCCAGGGTATTTATAGTGCTTCGCTTACGAATACAGAGATCTTCAAGGCAGGGAATTCATGGATCATCGGTTTTATGGGCATCATACTTTTCATAGTCACGGCATTCGTACTGTTCTCGCTCGCCTTCGTGCTCATCGCGCGCTTCGTCGTACTTCTCTTTCTTATCATTCTTTCCCCTGTCGGTTTCGCGGGGCTCGCGGTGCCCCAGCTCAAGAGTACGGCTAAAAAGTGGTGGGATGCGCTCTTCGAACAGACCATCACCGCACCTGTCCTACTTCTCACACTCTATATAGCTCTCACTATCATCACCGACGCGAAATTTATGACCGGTTTTGGTTCGAGTTCAAATTCAAACGGATGGATCGGGTACATTCGAGATACCACAGGGACGGCAAATCTAACCGGTTTTGCGGCCCTACTTCTTTCTTTCCTCGTCGCGATGGGACTTCTCCTCGCCGTCATCCTTTTCTCGAAAAAACTCTCCGCTTTCGGTGCCGACTTTGCATCGCAAACTGCGGGCAAACTTACTTTTGGTGCGACCGCGTGGGGAATGCGCACAAGTGCCGGATGGGGTGCAAATAGAGCCGCTAAATATTTGAGTGGAACAAGAGTTGGCCGTATTCCTCTTGTGGGCACCGGTCTCGTGAAAGGATTGCGCGGAGTCGCTGGGAGCAGTTTTGATGTGCGAGGTACAAGTGCACTGAAGAACTTCCCAGGTGGCAGCATTGACGCTGGGAAGGCGCAAGTAGGTGGATATAAAGCAGATCTTAAGGCTCGTACCGAATCAAGAACGAAGTACGCAAGTGAACTTACTGGTCGTGAGCTCACTGACGAGGAGAAGGCAAAACAGCTCGCGAAACAGAATCAAATAAAGGCAGCACAAAAAGAGAGAGCAAAGTCGACCGACTCAGCTGAAATTGAAAGACTAGACAGGGGCCTCAAAGTTCTTGAAAAGGATTTGGAAGATATTGAAAGCGTGACCGACAAGGGCGCGCAGAGGAAGTATGCGGGCAATCTTGAGCTCGATTATCTTGGTCTTAAACCTAAGGGAGTCTTCAATACATATTTTAACTTCGCCGCTAACACCGAAGCCGCTAAGATAATACGCGCGGGGGCAAAGAAGGGTAAGCCCGATAAGGATTGGTCAACAAATATGAAAAAGTTACTTGAGGAAGCCGCAAAAGAATCTGGAGAAGAAGCAGGTGCGGGAACAGGACCTGCGACCCCTCCACCCGCGGCACCTGCCGCTCCACCGCCATCAGCACCACCGCCACCAGCGCCAGGCGGGGGGACATCACCGACACTGTAATCTCTATGGACCCGATCAAACCAGAACCGACCTTTGAAGAAAGCATCAAGCAGGTGATGCAGACTTTGCCGCCGCCGATACGGAGTTATCTTGCGGAAGGGAAATACACGGTGGTTGCACAAAGTTTGATGGCTAAATACGCTCTTCGTATTGATCAAGGAGGAGTTCTTGAACGGGAAATAATGTTGCTCTTGATGGGCATCGAGAACCCTGAAGAATTCAACCAAGCACTTGTTACCGAAGCGAATCTCAATCAACAAACCATTGCCGGCATCGTGCAGGATGTAAATACGCAGATTTTCTCGCCGTTGCGAGAGGAAATGCGGAAAGGGGTGGAAGCGTTTGGAAAGAAATCACCGCAGATTTCGTCCGTCATGCCTGCCCGACAACCGGTTGTTGCTCCAACGGCGCCCCGTCCTTCGCCAAAGGCTATGGAGGGCATAGCACGACCAATGGGTGTTCCGCCCGCGCCGGCAGCCGGCACGGGCCAGTCCACAAGCCATTTCCATTTGGAAAATAAATTACCTCCGCGGCCGTCTGCGCAAGTACCCGTTGCGGCGGCGGCATTGAGGACGCACGTTTCGGCGTTGCCGCAACAACCGCTGCGCCCCGCCGTAGCCTCTGGCGTAGGGGGGCTCAAACCGATTCCAGTACAACCACAGACTGCATCACAGCCGGCTCCGTTCCCGCAACCACCTAAATCAATGAGTGCCGAGCCTATTTCTACACAACCGAAGTCGGTCAATATTTTAAGTATCGCTCCGCTCCCACCGAAGATGGTATTACCGCGCGCAGTTGGAGCCGGATTCCGTCCTTCTATCACACCCTCTTCTCCGAAACCAATAGGCAGCAGCAAATTGCTTGAAGACCATGAAGAGCCACATATAGATATAAGCAATAAGGTGCAAGCGGCAAGTTCGGAAACTCCATTACAACAAGCATTGCGAACGGTGCTACCGCGCCCCGCCGAAGCCTCTGGAGTAGGAGGGTCTCCACCACCAAATCTCCCGGGCGCCGTGCCGCCGCCAGACATTATGCCCCCATCTCGGCCGGCACCTGCATCAAAGGTCTCTCAAGCTCCGGTGAAGCCGTATTCTGCCGACCCTTACCGCGAACCAATCGAGCCTTAGTTTGCATTTCCCGCAGTATTCCTTTATATTGTCTCTGACCCTCGCGGGTCTTCTTTTTCTACTACCGAGCGAGCCGAGCGACAAAGCATGTCTTCATGCGTTTGTCCGAGGCAAGCGAAGGGAGAAATACATTATGTCTACCATCAATCAATTGTCCAAGAAAGGACGCAAGAACAAATCGTCTAAGACGAGTAAGCCGGCGCTCGCCCGCGGTTTTAATGCGCTCAAGAATCGTCCCACTTTTTATCCGTCTCCTTTCAAGCGCGGCGTGTGCACCAAGGTGACCACCAAGACCCCGAGAAAGCCGAACTCCGCTATCCGCAAGATAGCTCGCGTTCGCCTTACGAACGGCATGGAAGTGACCGCCTACATCCCGGGCGAGGGACACAACCTGCAGGAACACTCGGTCGTGATGCTTAGGGGCGGCCGCGTGAAGGACATCGGCGTGCAGTACACAATAGTCCGCGGCAAGCTCGACACGAGCGGCCTTGAGAAGCGTCGCACTTCTCGCTCGCGCTACGGCGCGAAGCGCCCTTCTGGAAAATAATAAATCCGAAGCACGAAATCCGAAATAAATATGAAATCTCAAAATTCAAAATCTAAAAATCCTGCATCTTTTGGTGCTTTTGATTTGTTTCGAGCTTCGAATTTCGAGCTTCGTGCTTTCATAAACTAGTATGCGCCGACCTCTTAAAAAGAAGCGCGAATGGCGTCCCGACCTCAAATACGGTTCGGAGACGTTGACTCGTTTTATTAATGCGGTGATGTGGAGCGGAAAGAAAGATACTGCTCGTGCGGTTGTGTATGATGCCCTCGCAGAAATAGAGAAGGGCGGTGCGAATCCTTTGGAGACCTTTGAATCAGCGCTTCGCAACGTCTCGCCCTTGATGGAAGTCCGCTCACGCCGTGTCGGCGGTGCCAACTACCAAGTGCCGCGCGAAGTTCCGCAGAACCGCCGTCTCGCGCTCTCGTTCCGCTGGCTCATCACTGCCGCTCGCAACAAGAAAGGGAAGCCGATGGCAGAGAAACTCGCCGCCGAACTCCTTCTCGCCGCTAAGAACGAAGGCGATGCCATCAAGAAGAAGGAAGAGATGCACCGCATGGCGGATGCAAACAAGGCCTTTGCCCACTTCGCGTGGTAACCCGACTGCGTATCGCAGGTTCTAATGGTATATGTCAGATAATTGGGCTATCGCGCTCGCGTGCCTTTTAGTGCTCGTTGGGTTTGTATTCGCCATTTTATACGGAGGAGGTCTCTCTGCGGTATACTAAACTTATGCCACTTACTGTAGGGAGAAGGGTTCTTTGGGCGCTAGCTATTTTGTTTCTTCTTCTTACTTTACTTTTTTTGTTCAACGGCGGTGCACTGATTGAAGTCTATGGTCCTGCCGAATTTGCTGTTCTCTTTGGATTTCTTAGTTATAAAGATAGATGGAATATGTGGACCGCTCAGATGCCACTACCCAGTAGGATTTTCATTGTTCTCGGTACCTATATTATTTTGATTGGGGTTTTCCTAGGCAGTATTTTTCTCATGGCCGGGTGTATTAGCTACGGGTCAAACAGTATTAGTGGCTCACATCTTTGTCGCTGAGGCGTAAAGGGAGCGAATCACAGGACTTTGCTTTTTCTGCACTTTCCGCTACTATCAACCTAACGCCACGGCGCTTTTTATTTTTCTAAACTACCTATGAACCGCGATTACCCATTGGAGAAAGTTCGCAACTTCGGCATCATCGCGCACATTGATGCGGGGAAGACGACCACCAGCGAGCGCGTCCTTTTCTATACCGGCAGTCAACACAAGATCGGCGAGGTGCACGAGGGCGATACCACCACCGACTGGATGGAACAGGAGCGTGAACGTGGCATCACCATCACTTCGGCCGCCATCACCTGTTTCTGGACGAAAACAGGAGAGAAGGATAAGAAAGATACTGCGAAGAAATTCCGTTTCAATATCATTGATACCCCCGGACACATCGACTTCACTGCCGAGGTGAAGCGCTCGATGCGCGTGCTTGACGGTGCTATCGTCGTCTTCGACGGCGTCGCAGGCGTCGAACCGCAGTCCGAGACCAACTGGCGTTATGCCGACGAGGCTAAGGTTCCGCGTGTCTGTTTCATCAACAAGCTCGACCGCACGGGAGCGTCGTTTGAAAGCTCGTATGCAAGTATTCTCAACCGGCTCTCGCCGAAAGCTATCCGCATGCAAATTCCTATCGGGGAAGAGGGGGCTCACGAGGGCAGTGTGGATCTCCTCACCATGAAGGCGTACACCTTTACCGGCAACATGGGCGAAGAGGTACTCGAGGGCGAGATACCGGCGAATCTTCTTGAGGACGCGAAGAAATACCGTGCCGAGCTTATCGAACGCATCGTGGAGCAAGATGATGCGGCAATGGGAGCGTATCTTGAAGGCAAGGAGCCGTCGCTCGATGAGCTGAAAGCTATTTTGCGCAAAGCCGTTATGGCAAATGAGATTTTCCCGGTCTACACCGGCTCCGCGCTTAAAAATAAAGGCGTGCAACTCGTGCTCGACGCGGTTGTGGACTACCTCCCGTCACCACTCGACCTCAAACCCGTTACGGGTACGAACCCGAAGACCGGTGAACCGGTGGAGCGCCACGCTTCCGACGATGAGCCGTTTTGTGCGCTCGCCTTCAAGCTTCAGACCGACCCGTTCGTCGGCGCGTTGACCTTCTTCCGCGTCTACTCGGGCACGCTCGCAGCCGGTTCGTATGTCTATAACTCGACGACCGGTACTAAGGAGCGCATCAGTCGCATTGTGCGTCTCCAAGCCGACAAGCGCGAAGAGGTCGCACAAGTTTTCACCGGCGAAATAGCCGCCGCCGTCGGCCTTAAAGATACGAAGACTTCGCACACGCTCTGTGACGAAGAGAATCCCATCATGTTGGAAGAGATTAAGTTCCCTGAGCCGGTCGTATCGCTCCGCATTGAGCCCAAGACGAAGGTAGACCAGGAGAAAATGGGCATCGCACTCCGCAAACTCTCGGATGAAGACCCGACCTTC
This sequence comes from Candidatus Parcubacteria bacterium, assembly GCA_024654305.1. Classification (GTDB taxonomy): domain Bacteria; phylum Patescibacteriota; class Minisyncoccia; order Phycocordibacterales; family Phycocordibacteraceae; genus C7867-001. The sequence continues at coordinate 9,204 of JANLIU010000056.1, read as the reverse complement.
CGTATCAAGACCGACGAAGAAACGAATGAGACTATCATCTCCGGCATGGGCGAATTGCATTTGGAAATCCTCGTGGACCGTATGAAGCGTGAATTCAATGTCGTTGCCGACGTGGGAAAGCCGCAGGTCGCGTATCGCGAGACCATTCTCGGAAGCTCTGAAGCGGAAGGGAAGTACATCAAGCAGACCGGCGGTCGCGGTCAGTACGGTCACGTGAAGATTCGTATGAAGAAGATGGAACCGGTGGACCCGGACAAAAAAGTTTCGAAGAACATCGTGCGTGAGGACCACTTCGAATTCATCAACAACATCAAGGGTGGTGTCATTCCTCAGGAATTCATTTCTCCGGTGGAAAAGGGTCTCCGCGAAGCGATGGCGCGCGGTTATCTCGCTGGCTTCCCGATGGTCGACATCTCGGTCGACCTCTACGACGGTTCGTACCACGACGTCGACTCCTCAGAAATCGCTTTCAAGATTGCCGCCTCAATGGCGTTTAAGGAAGCGGCGCAGAAGGCGAAGCCGGTTATTCTCGAACCGATCATGCGCGTCGAAGTTATCGTGCCGGACCAATTCATGGGCGACATTACCGGGAACCTCTCGGGCAAGCGCGCGCAGATAGAAGGCATGGAAGAACGCGGCATGAACAAGGTCGTGCACGCCAAGGTGCCGCTCTCAGAAATGTTCGGCTACACCACCACGCTTCGCTCGATGACCGAAGGCCGCGGCTCGATGACGATGGAATTCGATCACTACGACACCGTCCCCACGAACGTCGCCGCCGATATCATCGCAAGCAGAAAGTAGTACCTGTCAAACACTCGGTGTTTGACACTCAAGAAGCGGCCGCCTGGGAGGGCGGCCGCTGTGGTATCGTGCCGGTATATGAACACAAAGCTCGCATGGGGCATTCTGCTGGCGATAATCATCCTTGGAGCGGGAGGATATTGGTACACACATATACATGTTTCTGATTCTACTTCGGTTTCTTCGGGAACTACGACTCAAACGGTGGTTACACCGACTTGGCTCCCTATAAGTGCACTTCCTGCGAGTTACGACGTTTCTGTTGATACCGGTACGTGGTATTCGATGCAAAATGGACAAGTCTATTGTATGTACTCCAAGACGCCGATAGCCAATATAGACGTAGCGACTTTTGTCTTCTCATCGCTTGGCGAGTACGCCAAAGACAAGAATCATGTGTATCGCTGTAGCGATATTGTGAAAGATGCCGACGCGACTTCTTTCACTGTGCTAAACAAGGCCTATGCAAAAGATCTCAGTCACGTCTTCTACAGCGGAAAGAGTATTGTCGACGCAAATGCTACCAGTTTTACCGTTGTTCCTTCTCCACAGCCCGACGGCTTCCAAACATCCTATGGGAAAGACAACATGCACGTCTATAACCTCTTTCAAAAAATTCCAAATGCTGACCCGGCCACATTCGTCATCCTGTCACCATTCATCCCCGTGGATAAGAATTGGATATATAAGAATAATGTGGTATTTGGCCCCGCTTCGCTCATTGATGAAACATATGCTGAAGCGCTCCCGGCAAACTGCACCAAAACAGGGCAATGGACACCGAAGCCCGCCCCCGTCCCGTCTATTTTCTCTAAAGATGAGACGGTCGTCGGCTATGTCGGTCCCAACGCGGTTTGTATCATTGATAAGAAGACACAGAAATCTGAATATTACGAAAAAGGATGGGAAGATGGTGTGGCCCTTTCTGATGATGGTTCAAAACTGTACTACTCCATCTTCGCAAAAGGAATGGGAGGAGGAACATGCGCGGATTGTGGAAAGTACGCTATTGACCGTGCAACGGGGAGCGAAGAACGAGTCAAATAAAGAAATGTTCGGCTACACCACCACGCTTCGCTCGATGACCGAAGGCCGCGGCTCGATGACGATGGAATTCGATCATTATGATACTGTGCCCGCAAATGTTGCACAGGACATAATTGCGTCTAGAAAGTAAAACCGAAAAATACGTGCCCCGCACCTGTCTGCTGGTGCTGGGGTCGCGGACGACATTATTGCTTCTCGAAAATAAATTCGGCACAACGTAATGCACAACCGGCCGCGCGTAGCGCGGCCGGTTGTGTTATACTTTAAATATTGATTACTAAATCCGTCCAATGAATTTTTTTGAAAACCCGTTTAAGAAGAAACCCGAAAGGAAACAAGTGGAGTATTCCAAAGAGGAGTATGGAAAGGCGCAACAGGATGTGGAAGTAACAGGCGGGATGATGAAAGATGCCCTCAAGCCTTTTAGCAGTTTTCCAATTGAATTACGCTCTCACACCCTTGAGAAGGCATCCTCGGCGACAATGAATCTGCACGAATTACATGAAGCAGCCCATACCGAGGCAAAAGAATTAAACGATAAATACGATGACTTGGTTTCTGAAGCGGACGAAGCGTCGAGAAATGTCAAGAATTTCAAGAAGGAAAAACTCGGGGGCTCAGAATAGATTCTGCAAATTAGTACTACGCTGTCGCTGAGCAAGGGTAGTCCTTGCTCAGGATGGGGCGTTGCGAAGCAATAGGGTTCTGTACAAAAAATGAAAGAGGTGTAGTATCGCGAGTACCCATTTTGGGTTTTCAGAGGAGGTTCCAGTGAAAAAACGCACTCTGTTGTTCCTTTCGTCCATCGCCATAGCCATAGCTTCCGCCATCGCCCTGCCCGCTAGCGCCGCGGCCCAAAAAGCCCAGCTCCAGCCCGACAAGGCCATCGCGGCCGCACCGGCGCCGGCGACCAGGTTCATTCTGGTAGCCAAAACCGACAAGGCCAAAGCCGATGTGAAGAAAGGGAAGACCGCCACCAAAGCAAAGGCTGCCAAGGCAAAAGCCAAAACCAAGAAGAAGGCCGTCAAGAAAGAAACTAAGGCCAAGAAGACCGGCACCGGCTTCAAGCTCAAGCCGACGGCTCCGGTGATGACGTAATCGTCAGCTACCAGCGCCGGTGTTACAGCGGGGAACCTCCCCGCTTTTTCTTTTCCATATAGATTTCTTGACCTTTCTTTGGTATCCGTGCTATCTTTTACATAACGCATCTTGGCGTCGCTCTTTGGCTTGTCTGCTTTTGTGAGTCGGCAAGCTTTGGAGTTTGTTCCGACTCACGTCGGATTTATTCGTGATTTCGTGATTACTAATTAATTATCCGATTATGGCAGAATTTAATCGCAGCAAGCCGCACATGAACGTAGGCACTATCGGCCACGTTGACCACGGCAAGACGACACTCACTGCAGGCATCCTGCATGTTCTCTCGATGCTCACCGCCGAGGGCTACTCAGCTCGCGTCGAGGGTGTTGATAAGATCGACAGCGCGCCGGAAGAGAAGGCGCGCGGTATTACTATTGCGCTCCACCACTCGGAGTACGAGACCCCGAACCGTCACTACGCGCACATCGATGCGCCGGGACATGCCGACTATATCAAGAACATGATTACCGGCGCCGCCCAAATGGACGGAGCGGTACTCGTGGTCGCTGCGACTGACGGCGTGATGCCCCAGACGCGCGAGCACATCCTTCTTGCGAAGCAGGTGGGTCTCAAAAAGCTCATCGTCTTCTTGAACAAGGTGGACATGGTCGCCGAAGCGGACCTCATCGACCTCGTCGAAGAGGAAATTCGCGAACTGCTCACGAAGCAGGGCTACGATGGCGTGAATACGCCGATTATTCGCGGTTCCGGTCTCAAGGCTCTCGATGCCAAGGACGTGGCTGACGAATGGGCCCAAAAGGTGAAGACACTCGTGGACACGATGGACACGTACTTCGATATGCCGGAACGCGAGCTCGCAAAGCCGTTCCTTATGCCTATCGAGGACATTTTCTCGATCGAAGGTCGCGGGACGGTAGTCACCGGCCGCATCGAGCGCGGTTCGGTAAAGGTTGGTGAAGAAGTTGAGATTGTCGGCATCAAGCCGACAGCGAAGTCGACCGTCACCGGTATTGAAATGTTCAACAAGCAATTGCAGGAAGGCCAGGCAGGCGACAACGCCGGCATTCTGCTCCGCGGTACGAAGAAAGAAGATGTGCATCGCGGACAAGTGCTCGCGAAGACCGGTTCGGTCACGCCGCACACTGAATTCGATGCTGAGGTCTATATCCTCGGTAAGGACGAAGGCGGCCGTCACACGCCGTTCTTCTCCGGCTACAAGCCACAGTTCTATATCCGCACGACGGACGTCACGGGCGAAGTGACGCTCGCGGAGGGTAAGGAAATGGTTATGCCAGGTGATACCGTCACCTTTAAGGTGAAGCTCGTCGCACCGGTCGCTCTTGAAGAGCAACAGCGCTTCGCTATCCGCGAAGGTGGCAAGACCGTCGGTGCAGGCGTCGTCACGAAAATTACTGCGTAATTTTCGAAATTACTACTACGATGCCCGAGACTGCGACCAAAACGAAAAAGCCGGTTAAGCATGCCGTGAAAAAGGCCGCGGTGCCTGCTATGAAGAAAACTGCACCGAAAAAGAAAGCGGTTGCACCCGTTGCTGCGGTAGAGCACAAGCTTCGCATCCGCGTCCGCGCGTATGAGCACAAGATTCTCGACCTCTCGGTGAAGCAGATTATGGACACTGCCGCCCGCTTTGACGCCGTCGTCGTCGGCCCCGTACCGCTCCCGACTGAAATCAAGCGATGGACCGTGAACCGTTCAACCTTCGTCTACAAAGACGCGCGGGAGCAGTTCGAAATGCGCATCCATAAGCGCCTCATCGACATCCTGAATCCTTCGCCGAAGGTCATCGAGGCCCTCACGAACCTCAACCTTCCGTCAGGAGTGACGATAGATGTGAAAATGGTTTAACAAAGACGACCAAGAAAACACACAACCGCCCGCGAGGGCGGTTGTGTGTTTTCTTGCGTGCTATTCTGATACGCAGAAAGGAGGTACCCGTTTATGGATTGGATGGATTTCGAACTGTTTGAACAGGAACAGCGGAAACTGAAGAAAAGCAAAGGCATTGTGCCTCATGAAATTGGGAAAATCCCGATTAAAAAGGACCCGACGCCAACGCCGACTCCTTCGGTTACCGAAGCTCCTCACCATAGTTTGTTTGAGGACTACAACAAAAGGTCGTGAGCTCACTACTCACGGCCTTTCACCTTTCTTGCATCTTTTTACCGCCTCGTGTAGAGTGCCCCTAACGCTACGTCCAGCCCCAGTTTCGGGGCAACTCCAAAACTGGAGCTGGACCTATGGCAAATTCGCGCAACGCGATTTGCTGTTGCGCGATTTGCTTTAAACCAAATGAAATTCATCCTCGCCACAAAAGAAAAAATGACCCGTATCTTTACGGCAGATGGTCTCGCGCATGCGGGGACTATTCTCATCACCGACCCCATCACTGTGACGCAGGTCAAAACGAAAGAAGGCAAGGACGCCTACGCCGCCATTCAGGTCGGGCAGGGCACGCGCCGCACGAAGAACATCAGCAAGCCAGTCCTCGGGCACACGAAGGGCAAAGGTTATGAAGCCATTCGAGAATTCCGCACCGACAACACTGCAACGGTCGGCGACACTATCGATGCATCAGTCTTCGCTGTCGGCGATACAGTCCAAGTTTCTGGAATCACGAAAGGCAAGGGCTTTGCCGGCGTGGTGAAGCGCCACGGCTTCCACGGCGGTCCGCGCTCTCACGGACAGAAGCACACTGAGCGCTCTCCGGGCTCCATCGGCGGGTCAGGTGGTCGCGCGGGCGGTCGTGTCGCGAAGGGTATCCGCATGGCCGGTCGCATGGGCACCGATCGTGTCACCGTGACGAATCTCAAGGTGCTCGCCGTTGACGTGAAGGAGGGCAAGATAATCGTCAGCGGTGCCGTCCCGGGTCGCCGCGGCACTTTGCTCGAAGTCATAAGCAAGTAATTTACATACCATGACTCCAGCTAAAAAGATTACGAAGAAAACAAAAGTGAAGAAGGAATTTGTTCCGATGGAACAGAGCATTTTCTCTATGGACGGCACAAAAGTCGGGACAATTTCTCTTCCGGAGAGCATCTTCGGTGTGCCATGGCGAAGCGACCTCGTGCACCAGGTGACCACCGGTATGCAAGCGAATGCTCGCCAGAACCGCGCACACACGAAAGATCGTTCCGAGGTCTCGGGCGGTGGCAAGAAGCCGTGGGCGCAGAAGGGAACCGGTCAGGCACGCCACAGTTCCACGCGCTCGCCGATATGGCGCCACGGCGGTATCACCTTCGGACCGCGTTCCACACGCGACTACAGCGAGAAAATAAACAAGAAGATGCGCATCGGCGCGCTTCTTTCAGTTCTTTCACGCAAAGCGAAGGACGGCGAGATTATTTTTGTGGACCAATTCAGTTTTGTAGCTCCGAAAACGGCGGTTGCGAAGACTGCGCTCGCAAATCTCGCGAAGGGCGCGGAGGCGGGACAGCTCATCACGAAGAAAAAGAACGCTGCACTCTTCGCACTTGCTTCATACAACGTGAACACGATAAAGAGCTTCCATAATTTCGGAAACGTGATGACGGAGGAAATGCGGAGCCTCAATCCGGTGGATGTGATGACGCACAAGTATCTCGTCATTGAGAATCCGGAAGCGGCGTTCAAGATGTTGCTTGCCCGCACAAAATCTAAATAAACAAGATTAAATTAAACAGTATGGCACTCTTCGGCACCACTAAGAATACAAAAGCGAAAGCTAAGAAGGACAAAGTTGTCCTGAAGCATCGCGTGCGCACTGCACCGAACAAAGAAGGTATGGCGCACGAGATCATTCGCGCACCGTGGTTCTCCGAGAAGGCACTTATCGTCACCGAGAAAGGGATTTACACCTTCGATGTATCCCCGCGCGCGACGAAGGCTTTCATCGCGAGCGCCATCAAGGAAATTTACAAGGTCGAACCTCGTAAAATTCGTATCGTGAATCTCCCCGGCAAGCCGAAGACGATGCGCACGAAGCGCGGCACGGGCACGCGCGCCGCGCGCCGCAAGGCCTACGTCTACCTGAACAAGGGCGATAGCATCCAATTCGGATAATTCCCAATATGAAAACCTACAAACCCACCTCCAAGAGCCGTCGCCACATGACCACGCTTCCGTACAAAGAGCTTCTTTCGGGCGACGCGCCGCATAAGCCCTTGCTCAAGAAAAAGAGCAGTCAGGGCGGCCGCAACGGTTTCGGTCGCATCACCACGCGCCATCAAGGCGGCGGCCACAAGAAGCGTTTCCGCGACGTGGATTTCAAGTACGACAAGAAAAATATCCCCGCGAAGATAGAAACGGTTGAATACGATCCGTTCCGCAGCGCCTTCATCGGGCTCGCGCTCTATCGCGACGGCGCGCGGCGCTACGTCATCCTCCCGAAAGAGATGAAGGTCGGAGACGCGTTCACCGTGTCCGAGCACGCGCCGCTCACGATTGGCAATCGCCTTCCCCTGGGCAAGATTCCGGTCGGCACGTTCATTTACAATGTTGAAATCACGCCGCTTGCGGGCGCGCGCCTCGTCCGCTCCGCGGGCAACTACGCCGAAGTGGTCGCGCACGATGCCGGCTACGCGCAGGTGAAGCTTCCGTCCACCGAAATACGCAAGGTCTCCGACCTAGCGTGGGCGTCTATCGGCGCCGTCGGCAACGAGGAGTACAATCTCGTCGTCATCGGCAAGGCTGGCCGCTCCCGCTGGATGGGCATCCGCCCAACGGTTCGCGGTACCGCCATGAACCCGGTTGACCATCCTCACGGCGGCGGCGAAGGTAAGCAGGGCCGCGGTCTCCGGCGCGCAAAGAGCAAGTGGGGCAAGCCCACCGGCAAGGGTCAGAAGACCCGCACGCCGAAGAAATACTCAAACGTCTTCATCGTCTCTCGCCGCAAAGTCGGGAAGAAGAGAAAAGGATAATTTATGAAAAGCACAACAGCAACCTAAAGGTTGCTGTTGTGCTTTTTGCGTGTTTGCAAACAAAACGGGTGAGGGTAAAATCGAGGCATTATGAACTCATTACAACGCCAAATATGAAAGAAGGAATGCCGGAAACCAAACTTGCTACAGAAGAGGCTTCTCCTGTCGTATCCCCTGTTGCAGAGAAAATTGACGCGTCTGATATGAATCAAGAGAGGTGGAATCGTCTCGACGCGGTTCGTACGGCATTACTAGAAGGTGGCGGTCTACACGAAATGGATAACATGGAACGCTTCGGGGTCATTTCGGAAGAGGATCTTGCTGCAACGAAACGTGTACTTCGCGCGGTAAATGCGGCTTTGGATAAATACCACGATGCACAGCACGAATCTGCCAACAAGGATAATGAAGAAATAGACCGCATACAGAAACGACTGAAGGCCTTACAGGGCAGTAAGTAGACTCTTGCAGAGTGAGAAACCTAGACAGGTCTGACTTGTCCAGAAGTAGCTAGGGGAGGTATGGTAAGATACCTCGCATGAAGAAGGCGAAGAAATCAAAGGTGACCAAAGAGCCGACTATCTCGGAAGTGATGGGTGCTGTACAAGATTTGACCGGGGCCGTTCAGACGGGCTTCGCCAAAGTTGAAAAAAGATTCAATAAGATTGAAGATACTGTCGAGCGGCACGAAAGTCTCCTCATTTCTCTCGTAGATGGCCAGAATCAGTTGCGCGAGCGGGTGAGTATTCTCGACCAACGTGTGAGCAAGACACAGAACCGGGTTGAAGACATTGCCGATTCGCTTGGGGACATTACGCGTGTGGCTGATAGAGACAGGGTATCAACAATTGACCATGAACGCCGCATTCGGCATTTAGAAAAGACTCGCGCCTAATGAGCGGCGGGACGGTTTTCTAGTACGTATTTCATACAGAATTTGTCAAGGTTCTGGAACGGATTAGGATTTGTGCGGGTGTTTTGGGATGGTACGGTTGACTTCACAGAACGCTTCCTGTATCTTTCACTTACCGCGCGTAGCGGATTTTTAATTACTCTCATGTCACGCTCACTCAAGAAAGGGCCCTTCGTGGACATCAAACTCCTCAAGAAGGTAGCCAATGCAAAACCGGCCTCTGCCGGCGTAATAAACACATGGGCGCGCCGCAGCCAGATAAGCCCGGAAATGATAGGTTTTACCTTCGGCGTTCATAACGGTAAGTCGCACATCGAAGTCCTTGTGAATGAGGACATGGTCGGGCATCGCCTCGGCGAATTCTCGCCGACCAAGAAGTTCCTCCGCCACGGCGGCAAGATGCAGAAGGAGATGGAAGCCAAG
>JANLIU010000034.1 GCA_024654305.1 Candidatus Parcubacteria bacterium | reverse complement strand
ACACATGTTCGGCGACATTTCGGTAAATACCATTATCTGGGCGAACGATCTCAGTGGTCCGAAGGACATACATCCAGGCGATATGCTCATCATTCTGCCTGTCTCGGGTATCGAGCGCATCGTCGTCAAAGGCGACACATTAAAATCGCTCGCAAAGAAATACGGCGGTGATGCGAACGAAATAGCCAAATTTAATGGTCTTGACCCATTGGCGCCGCTTAAAATCGGCTCCACCATTATCATTCCGGGCGGCGAGATAGTTGCGCCTCCGCCACGGGCGCGTTCTTCGTCCGCTCCTCGTGAACCGGACGGCTTTGTACAAACTGGATACTACAGCAATCCCGTGCCGGGTGGCGTCATCACGCAAGGCTTGCATGGCTGGAACGGCATTGACCTCGGTGCCGCGCGTGGCACGCCGGTTCATGCGGCGGCGAACGGAACCGTCATCATTGTGCGCAACAACGGTGCTTGGAATGGCGGTTACGGCAATTATGTCGTCATCAAGCACGATAATGGTAGCCAGACGCTCTATTCCCACATGAAAAATGCGATAGTTTCTACCGGGCCAGTTCTCAACGGTCAAATCATCGGTTATGTCGGCGCGACCGGACGCGCAACTGGCCCACACCTCCACTTCGAAGTCCGCGGCGGCGTAGCCAATCCTTTCCGTAATTGTTCGGTCGGTTCGGTTTGTTCTCCTATTTAATTACTCAAATCCGAATAATCCACGGGGGCGGTATTGAAGCGCTTCGTGCACGAAGGCAGGCGTGACGGCATCCGCGCCGGCGAGGTCGGCGATAGTGCGTGCAACGCGCATCGTACGGTGATAACTGCGTGGTGAGAGATTGAGGCGCGCGGCGGATTGTGTAAGTGTTTCTTTCGCGGCAACGGTGAATCCACTTTTTTCATCAAGCTCGCGGCTGGTAAGTGCGGCATTCGTCGCGCCGACTTTGCCGGTGCGCTTTTGTGCGCGCAAACGCGCGGCGACCACGCGCTCGCGTACTTTTTCTGACGGCTCGCCATTACTGAGTTTCGCAAGCGTGTCATGCGGAACGAGCGGCACTTCTATCCAAAGATCGAGACGGTCTACAATGGGTCGAGAAATCCTGCGCGCTTGTTTCTGCGCGGCGCGAATCATGACGCGCGAATCGTCAGAAAGCGTGTCCGCCGGATTCATCGCGGCAACTATCATGCAATCGGCCGGAAAGGTCACGCTGGCGCGCGCACGCGAGACCGTCACGACGCGGTCTTCAAGCGGCTGACGCAATGCCTCAAGCGTCCGTGAGTCAAATTCCGGAAATTCATCCAGAAAAAGAACGCCTTTGTGCGCGAGCGTCACTTCACCGGCTTTTGGGAATGCACCGCCGCCCACTATCGCCACATGCGATATAGAATGGTGCGGCGCACGGAATGGCGGCCAATACACCGCCTCGCCTTCTTTCAACAATCCGGCAGTCGAATGTATTGCAGTCACTTCAAGCATGTCATCGTCGGTCAGTGGCGGGAGGATGCCTGCAAGCGAACGTGCGAGCATGGTCTTGCCGGTGCCGGGCGGTCCGTAAAAAACGATGTTATGCCGACCCGCCGCGGCTATCTCGAGCGCGCGTTTCGCACTCTCCTGCCCTTTAACATCATGGAGGTCGAGTGAAGGCGGGGGCGTCGGCGCTCGTCGGTCGCGCACGAGCCGCGGCAACGGCTTCTCTCCTTTCAAATGTTGCAAAAGTTCTATGAGCGACTTCGGTGCATACACGGCAACACCGTCCGCAAGAAGCGCTTCGCGCGCATTCCCTTGCGGTACGAAAATCATTTTTATGCCATGACGCTTCGCGGCGAGCACCTGCGGGAGAACACCACGCACACTCCGTAATGTCCCATCAAGTGCAAGCTCTCCAACGAAAAGCATTCTTTCAGTGAGTTCTGCAAGCTCGTCGGCAGCGATGAGGTAGGCGAGCGCGAGCGCGAGATCGTAATGCGAACCTTCTTTTTTCAAATCTGCAGGCGAAAGTGAAAGTATGATACGTTTGTTCTGCTGTTTGGGCGGCTTGATGCCGGAATGGCGTATCGCCGCGCTCAAGCGGTCGCGCGCTTCTTCGACCGCCTTGTCAGCGAGACCGACTATGGAAAATGCATGGAGCCCGCGCGTGAGATCTGCTTCAACGCTCACCAATTCTGCGGCAGAACCAACCGGCTGTGCGGCGAGTGTCTTCGCATACCCCTTCTTCGACACCGCATGCTTCGTTTTTACCGCAGACATTTTAATTACAGATCTTTCTTGCAGGTCGTTGCGGCCGGATCGGCTTCAAGCCGTTCTTCTTCTATTTTCTCGCCGCAGACTTCGCATTTCCCGTAGGTTTTCTTTTCGATCCGCGAAAGTGCCGAAAAAATTGAATCGTACCGCGCTTCGAGATCGGCAAGAATGGCAGTATTCGTCTCACGGCTCATAACCACATCAGCCTGGTCAGCGAGATCGGCCTCGGTGCCCGTCTCCGTTGGAATGGCTTCCCAGTCTCCGGGAACCGAAAGATTCCGGCGGCCGACGCTTCCCATTTCTGTTTCTAATTTCACCTTTTCGGCCTCAAGCTTCTTTCTAAAGTGTTCAGTCCTCATGCAAGGATGATACCAGATGGGCGTCAGGGTGTGCGAGAAGTTGCAAGACGCCCGATGATTTCGGAAAAAGCCGCGGCATCGCGAGCAATGACGAGCGTCGTTTGATTCCAGTATCCGTAGAGGAGGAGGACCCGTCCGGCGGCGTCGCGGTACACGCGCACATCGTGGTTGCTCACGACCTCGTCGTAGAATCCCGGCTTCGTGTTCGCGACCAGCACCATCGTCGTCGTCGCCTGCCCCGCCGTGGTCGTGGTTGCGACGAAGAGCGGCGGATACGCCGGGAAGAGTGTGCCGAGGTCGCGCGGCATCGTTTTTTCCCACTGCAGCATGCCGGCGAATGTGGTGCTGTACGACGAAACCGAAAGTATGAAGAATGGGCTTTGTACGCCGCCCGTGTTCACCACACCCGCCATACTTTGCGCGGCATTGATGTTACGCAACAGCGCACCAGGTGCCGGTAATTGCAGTGCGGAGAAAACGCTTGTGGAGGTTGCCGTCTCCAGATACAGAAGCCGCACGGATCCTGAAGCAAGCTGGCTCGCAATCGATTGTTGTATAGCTCGCAGAAGCACCGTACCGATGCCGCTGACGGTCTTCCGGTCATCAACGAATATTGGTGCCGCTGCACCGGGAGTCAATACGACAGGCGCGGATGAAGCGATGTATCGCATATACGCGATGTATGCGCCGACTCCGCTTGCAATGATAAGTATTCCTCCGGCGATGCTGTAGAGAATACTGCTACGCGAAAATTTCGGCGACTGCGCCTGCACAAGCACCGGAGCCGAATCTTGCTCGGCCGCGAGAACGGTCGCCGTTGAGGCTCCTTGGTTCCTCATTCGCTCAGTAAAATCTCCTTCGTATGTTTCAAGAGGCGCCGTTGTCGGCGGTGTGGGCGTACGAACGGGTACCGGTTCTGGAGAAGGAAGCGGTATGGTCACCGCGGGACGTAATGCGCGGGTAGGCGCCGATTCCTGCTTAGGAGCAGGAGTTTCCACCGCGGGACGCACGGTTGATTTCTGGGAGGCGAGATTGAGTGGCGCCGGCAGTGCAGGCCGATCGGCCGGAGCTACTACTGGTAACGACATCTCCTCCTTTTTTTCTGATAGCGGTGCAAGATCAGGTCGACCGCCTTTTTTCAGGGTTTCGAAATCAGTCGCAAAAGTGCGGATGAACTTTTCCACTGTGCCCTCCGTAGCTTTTAGCGAAGGCAGGGGCAAAGGCTGGGGCTGTTCCGCATTAGAAGCAGTGTTCGTAGTTGTCGGAGGTGTTGCCATTCACTACCTATACTAACGTATGAGAGCGGGTTGCGAGTAGGTTATCCGCGCGAAGTGATAGTGAATTTCCGCGGATCGATGTCCATGTCGGTAAATGCGTGCGCCGCTTCTTTCAATTTTGCTGAAGAAGATTTGCCGAAGGAGATGACCTCCACTTGCATGCCATGCATATCGAGATATTCGATGAGCGGCACGAAATCACCGTCGCCGGAAGCGATGATAACTGTGTCAAGCTTCTCCGAGAGCTTCACTGCATCTATTGCGAGCCCCACGTCCCAGTCGGCTTTCTTTGCGCCGTCGGCGAAGACCTGGAGGTCTTTCACCTTCGTCTCGATGCCTATCTTGGTAAGTGCTTCGAAGAAATTCGTCTCTTCCCCACTTTCAGTGGAGATGACATATGCAATAGCACGGACGAGGATGCGCCCGCCTACCGCCTCTTCAAGGACTTTCGCGAAGTTAACGCGCGCTTTGTAGAGATGCTTCGCGCTGTGATAGAGATTCTGTGTGTCAATGAATACACCGACACGCTGGGCTGGATGTTTGATAACTGCCATAAAAATATTTGCTTATGAAAACAAACCTATTAAATTGCGGCATAGCCGCTTACTCATGATACCAAAGAAAAACTCCTTTTATTTCTTCAAACCGAGCTTCTTGATAACCGCGTTATAGCGGCGCTTGTCGTTCGTCTCGAGGTAGCGCAAGTGATTGCGGCGATCGGCGACCATCTGGAGAAGTCCGCGGCGAGAATGGAAATCCTTCGGGTTCTTCTTGAGGTGCTTCGCGAGCTCGTCAATCTGCTTGCTAAGGAGCGCGACCTGAACATCCGGTGAGCCGGTGTCCAAGTCGTGCCGGGCGATAGTTTTCATTACCGCCGCCTTTTTCCGAGTTGTAAGCATGAGTCCCTCTACCCTACCACGTCTTGCTTAAACGCGCAAGTATCGCGAAATAATGAAGTGCGCACAATGTTGATGCTAGAATACAGGTATGAAAGCCGAGGACGCAAAACGACAATTCCTAGAATATATAGAGATAGAGCGCGGGCGCGCGGTGAAGACTATTGAAAATTACGATAGGTACCTCACCCGCTACTTCGAGCAGATGAAAATTAAGAGCGTGGGTGACATCACCGAACAGAATGTTCGCGAGTTCCGCCTCTGGCTGAACCGCCAGAAAGGGACAAAAGCCGACTCCATGAAGCGCCGCACCCAGAATTACTACATGATTGCGCTCCGCGCGTTCCTGAAATTCCTTCGAAAACGCGATATCGACGCCATTTCTCCGGAAAAGATAGAGCTCGCAAAGCTCCCGGAACGCCAGCTCGATCTTATTACCTCTGCCGAACTGGAACGGCTCATACGGGCGCCGAAAGATGCATACGGAAAGGAGAAGGACCCCGATAAGGCACGGGCTTTTATGCGCGACGCTGCCATTCTAGAACTCTTGTTCTCAACCGGGCTCCGCGTGTCCGAGCTCTGTGCACTCAACTCTGATATAGATCTCTCGCGCGACGAGCTCTCGGTGCGCGGCAAAGGAGAGAAGGTGCGGGTCGTCTTCCTCTCCCTTGTTGCAAAGCAGGCCGTGCGCGACTATCTCAAAGCGAGAAATGATATGGAAGAGGCACTGTTCGTCGACGGACGGCCGAATAAATTGCATCGCATTTCTCCGAGGGATGTGCAGAGACACTTGAAGTCATACGTCGCTCGCGCGGGCATCACGAACGTCGTCACGCCCCACACGCTCCGCCACGTCTTCGCCACCGACCTCCTCTCTAACGGTGCCGACATCCGCTCGGTCCAACAACTCCTCGGCCACGCCTCTATCAACACCACCCAAATTTATACCCACATCACCGACAGCCACCTCAAAGAAATCCATAAGAAATTCCACGGCAAAAATCGCAATTAGGTCGTCAGTTCGGTGTAGAATGCCAGTATGAAAATCGCCTCGTGGAACGTAAATGGGTTGCGCTCGCTCGCCAAGGATGGCTACTGGGAATCGTTTCTCGCGGGCGTGAAGCCCGACATCTTCTGCCTCCAAGAGACCAAGGCCAATCCGGACCAGCTTACTGAACAATTCCTGTCTCCCCCGACCGGAAGCGTCGGGGCTCCCTACTCGGCATTCTTTTCTTCTTGCCAAGTGAAGAAGGGCTATAGCGGCGTGGCTCTGTATTCTAAGGTCGAACCTCTCAAAGTGATTTACGGCATGGGCATACCAGAATTCGACCAGGAGGGGCGTTTCATCGGCGCAGAATACGAGGACTTCTGGCTCATCAATGCCTACTTCCCCAACGGCGGTCAGGGCCCCGAGCGTCTGGACTACAAGATGCGTTTCTATGACGCCTTTCTCAAGTTCGTCGAGAAACTGCGTAAGCAAAAGTCTGTCATATTCTGCGGCGACGTGAACACCGCTCATGAAGAGATAGACCTCGCGCGCCCGAAAGAGAACGAAGGCAACACCGGTTTCCTCCCCGAAGAACGTGCCTGGCTCGATGAAGTAATCGACGCCGGTTACATCGACTCCTTCCGTCACTTCCACCCTAATACCAAGGAAGCCTACTCCTACTGGGACTTATTTACCCGCGCCCGCGACCGCAATGTCGGCTGGCGCATCGACTACTTCTTCGTTGCAAGCGAGTTCATCAAGCGCATTAAGAGCGCCTCAATCCACCCCGATATCTACGGCTCCGACCACTGTCCTATCTCAGTAACTCTGAGATAGGAACTGTTTTCAGCCTCGAGTCTTCGAGAGGACTGATGCCCCGTAGCAGGTACTCCT
>JANLIU010000012.1 GCA_024654305.1 Candidatus Parcubacteria bacterium | reverse complement strand
AACTGAGCTACGCGTGCGAGTGAGGTGGAACAAAATAAGTATACTTGATTATGTTCCCGCCGAACGAGCAGGCAGTATGGTAATCCATACGCGTGCGTGCGTCTATGGAATCATACACCTTCTTCTATCGCAAACCCGAAGTACCTTAGTTTACGCTATAGCGTAAACTAAGGTACATGACAGAATTGAAAAATTAGATTGAAAATGCTATCGTGCAATCTGCTGTTGCTGTACATTTTGTTGTTTAACTAACCGTAGTAGAGGAGAGGTAATGGCTGTCCCAAGAAAGGCAAAACGCGAGGCGAACCTCGAAATAGCCCGGAAACAAATTCCAGACACTCGCCACACACTCGGACTTAGGACTGGAGGTGGCGAAGGGTACTTAGCCTGGCTCAAATTAATACAGAAGCCTCGCGCCCCAGACGTTGCTACGCAGTTGAAAAAAGAAGAATGAGAAGAAAGGTCTCATAACCAAAACCCCGGGCAATGCGCCGGGGTTTCGTATTTTTACTACCAAGCGAGCCGAGTGACGAACAAGTTCTTACTTGATTCGTCCGAGGCAAGCGCAGGGAGGAAGCTTTGTCTGCAAAGCTTATATAAGTGGCGGAGCTATAGTAATGCCGGAAGCGACCTCTTCTTCGTTCTTCTTCGGCGTGATGCCGTTTGCAATCAGAATCTTTTCAAATTCACTGCGCTCAATGGTTTCTTTTTCAATCAGCTCTTTCGCGATGGCATCGAGTGCGCCACGATGCTCGCTAATGACTTTCTTCGCGCGCACTTTCGCTTCGTCGATGATGCGCGAGACTTCGGCATCTATCTGTGCCGCGACCTGTTCCGAGTATGGTTCATTCCCGAGCTGGCGGTCGCCGAAGGCGATGGGCCCGAGTTTATCACTCATGCCGTAGCGCACGACCATGTCACGCGCGATGGCGGTGATGACCGCAAGGTCGTTACTGGGTCCCGTCGTCACATCATCAAAAAGCATTTCCTCCGCAACGTAGCCGCCCAAGGTCGCCGCAATATCATCGAGGAATTGCTTCTTCGATTGCATCTTCCGGTCTTCGAACGGAAGCTTGAGCGTGTATCCCGCCGCGCGGCCGCGACTAATAATGGAAATTTTGTGCACCGGATCGGCATGCTCGAGCACGGAAGAGACGAGTGCGTGACCGGCCTCGTGATATGAAGTGAGTACTTTTTCTTTTTTGGAAAGTAGATGACTTTTTCGTTCCGGACCGAGCATCACTTTTTCAATGGAGCGAATGAGGTCGTATTGCGTCACTTCTTTCCGATTCTCGCGCGCGGCGAGTATTGCGCCTTCATTCATGAGCGAGTAAAGTTCGGCGCCCGAGAAGCCCGGTGTGCGCTCGGCAATGACTGCGAGTGCGACGTCGGGGCCGAGCGGTTTTTGACGAGCATGTATTTGCAATATCTCCTCGCGGTCGCGACGGTCCGGTAAGTCGATGGTGACACGCCGGTCAAAGCGCCCGGGGCGAAGTAAGGCGGGATCGAGCACATCCGGACGGTTCGTTGCCGCCATGACCACTACCTTTTCAGTCGGTTCGAAACCGTCCATCTCCACAAGTATCTGGTTCAGCGTCTGTTCGCGCTCGTCATTGCCGCCGCCCACGCCCGCACCGCGCACGCGCCCGACTGCGTCTATCTCATCCACGAAAATGATGGCGGGTGCCGCTTTCTTCGCAAGCTGGAAGAGATCACGCACACGAGAAGCACCGACGCCGACGAACATCTCAACAAATTCGGAACCGGAAATGGAGAAGAACGGCACGCCCGCCTCGCCGGCGACCGCGCGCGCGAGTAATGTCTTGCCGGTGCCCGGCGCGCCCATGAGGATGATGCCTTTCGGGATGCGTGCGCCGATATCCAAAAATTTCTTCGGGCTCTTGAGGAAGTCGACTATCTCAAGTAATTCTTCTTTCGCTTCGCGCGCACCGGCGACGTCCGCAAACGTCACGCGTTGTGACATATCGGCGGGATCAATGACGCGCGCTTTAGACTGTCCGAAACTGAATGCCTGCATGCCCGCGCCCTTCACCTGCCGCGAAAGGAACCAGAAAAGGAATACTATGAAAAGGAGCGGCAGAAGAACGGGCGCGAGTGTGAGGAACCAGAATTGGAATCCGGATTGCCCTTGTATCGTAATGGCGACTTTTGAAAGTTCTTCGGGCGTCACGCCGTAGGTCGCCAAGGTCTCGGGCAAACCGGATGAAGGGTCCTTGCGCGAGACTTTCGTAGAGCCGTCGGCATACGTGAGGTTCAGTGAATCACCGTTAACCGAAATCGTTTGTATCTTCCCTGCCGCAACATCAGCTGCAACTGCCGAAAGCGGCACATCATTCGCCGGCTGGAAAAAACTCGCAACGAGCGAATACGCGCTCATCAGGAGTAGGAAAATGAGAATGGTCGTGACGAGATTGCCGAAAAAAGACGGACCGCCAAGTACTCCTCTCCAGCCCCGCCGCGCCGTCTTCGGCGCGGCGGGCTTCTTCCCTTTTGGTTTCTTCGGAGATGCAGCTGCCATGAAGGGTACTATAGCGTAATACGAAGCAAAAAGCTCCCTTGGGGAGCTTTTTACGAAGTTGTGGAGTACCCATACGGGCATTCTCACAAAATATAGTCGCCGATTACGGCTCGTTATTTTGTGGAGTACCCATACGGGCATTCTCACAAAATATAGTCGCCGATTACGGCTCGTTATTTTGTGGAGGTGCGGAGAATTGAACTCCGGTCCGATTCTGTTTATGAAAGAGAGTCTACGACGCATAGTCGGCGTTACATTTAAGGCAGGATGCGAGGAACGCAGACGAAACCATTCCTGCCCGATCCCTTATTTAGATGCACCGGGCGGGAAGCCGGGCATCGATTCTACAAATGATTCCGCCCATCCCTCCTGCTGTAGAACCCAAGGGAGGATAGACGTCGCGCGGCGTTAGTCGTTAGACCTTCGCAAACGCGAACGCGAAGTCACGCATACCGAAGTACGGAGACTTCACGCTTGCAAGAGTGTTCTTGGCAAGTTTGGTTTCCCGCCAGTTTAAAGTGTTGGACAGGAGTGCACTGCGTCGCACGTCTTTCAAGGAACAGACCGTCAAAGCCGGTCACCCCCGGAGAAAGCAGAATACCATTTCTGCGCTTTCCGTGACTGACTAGCGATTTTTCAACACGCGTCCGGTCTCGCGCTCGGCGTCTCGCTTCTTCAAGTCTTCGCGTTTATCGAACTTACCTTTGCCACGGACGATAGCGATATGCGCCTTCACGAGTCTCCCGACAGTATACACCTCAAGCGGGATTATTGTCAACCCTTTCTTGGATTCGGCGGCGAGGAGCGTCGCTATCTCTTTCTTCGCCAAGAGGAGGCGTCGCGCTCGTTCGGGGTCGTAGCTCTTCGCGGTATTCGCCATTTGGTACGGCGGAATGGTCATGCCAACGATGAACGCTTCGCCACCACGCACCACCACACGCGCGCCATCGAGCGAACCAAGTTTATTTCGGAGTGCCTTCACCTCAGTACCCAATAGTTCGAGACCCGCCGCAAAATGTTCAAGCGGGGCGTATTTTAAGAATGCCTTTTTATATTCGACGAGGGTCATAGGTGAAAGTATACCCTAGCTCCTTAACATAAGAATCGCCCGGGCGTGAGCACGCGGGCGATTCGGTCGAGTTATGGCCACCAACTCCCTGTCCGTCTGGCTTCGCTCCTGTAGTCGCAAAACATACAGATGCCGATGGCAATGCACACGCATATCATCAAGACAAAGAAATTGAAAACGATTGGGATACCAACTACTGAAACGAAAACATAATGATGGGTTTGCATATCCCCTCCCTTTTGGTAGACCGACCCAAGTATAGGATAACAGAAAATATGCCGTTTTGACTTTCTGCCTGATTTTGCGTAGTGTGGCCCCAGTAATTAGCTGGATTCCCAGGCATAGTTGCCTGTTCTTTAACTGAACAAAGGAGTAGCACAT
>JANLIU010000044.1 GCA_024654305.1 Candidatus Parcubacteria bacterium | reverse complement strand
GTCGTGCCGAGCACTCCGTGAACTTTATCTACGATATCTGCCTTGTTCATGAGTTTCTGTTATTTGTTAATCCCCACGACCTCATAGGGGTGGGTATGGGGGAAAGTATAGGAAATGCGCCATTTTACGCAATAGGGCTTGCCAACCTCACGTGGATAGCGTGGAATCACATAATTTTACTCTTTCAGCCAGAACCAGAAACTATTTTCCAATTCCTGAGCTACTTCGTGTGCGTCCGCATGAGACAATACGCCGAGATACGACTTGAGGGATGAAAATAATGTCACTTCGGTAATCATCCCTGCCTTGAAACTTTTCACTCTCTTGCGCAACTTCCGAAAAATCCGCTTTTCTGTCTTTTTTCGCACCTTAATATGCTTCCATAAAGCCACATATCCAAGAAAGTCGATACCCTGCCGATATTTACGGATAAATACTTTGTCTGGATGCAACGAGAGTGCGAGTTGTATATGCAGAAACCTACTGATTTTTGGTATGAGACTTTGAAGATAAGATTGATCTTCTGATACAATCACGAAATCATCCGTATAGCGCATATACTGCTTCACTCGTAATCCATGCTTCATAAACTGATCGAACTCGTTCATATAAATATTGGCGAAAAGCTGGCTCGTGAGATTGCCGATCGGCACTCCTTTTCTCGGCGCATTTTTTACTCTCTCTCTCGTAAAGCCCGCCGCCTCGTAGCTTTCGATAATTTCTCTTATAAGCCAGCGCGTGTCCGGATCAATTACTCGTTTCTCGAGGATGTTGAGCAGGATATCGTGATCGACGCTATCGAAAAACTTTCGCACATCGCATTTCAAAGCAAAGCAGGGACTCGTGCCATTCTTACTCACGGTGCGGAGCGTTCGTTTCAAATACTCCACACCCTTGTGCGTACCCTTGCCGACTCTGCACGAAAACGAAGCTGGAATGAAAGTCGGCTCAAAAATCGGATTGAGGACTTTAAATATCGCGTGGTGGAGCACTCGGTCTCGCACCGTTGCCTTATGTATGCGACGCAGTTTCGGATCATGAACCAAAAACATTCGGTACGGTCCATGGCGATACTGTTTGCCGCGCAACTCGCGCCCGAGCTTAAAGATTTCGTACTCAACATTTTTCTCGAATGCTTCCACATCTGGTCTATTCCGCTTATCGCGTTTGAAAATGTTCCATGCCTCAAACAGATTTTCTGTCGAAATTATCTTCCCATATAAATTCTTGTATACCTTCATATGAACAACGATTTAGACATACCGATTTTCAAGAAATGTTATGACCTTTATAAGACTTTCTATGGGTATCGTGCCGATGTTTCGAAGCAAGACCGCTATACGATATGGCAACGCTCTGAGAACACCATCCTTGACGTGCTTGAGGCGATTCTTCTCGCGAGTCAGTCGAGCAAGGCGGAAAAGTTACCAGTGCTGGAAACGGCAAGTGTAAAGTTGAATGTCTTACGCGTTCTCATCCGCCTCACCAAAGATGTGAAAGCCATCGACAACAAGAAGTATATTGCGCTCGAAACCAACGTCGACGAAATCGGCCGGATGCTCGGCGGATGGATCCGTTCGACGAAAGAACGTTAAAAGAAATCCCGCTACAAGCGGGATTTCAGTCGGGTAGAGAGACGACTGCCGGGCAGACGCGAGACCGAGGTTGTCGTTGCGCTTGTTGTCCCAGTTGTTGTTGACGTTGAGACCCTTGGCGTCGAAGTTGCCGACGTTGACGTGATTGCCGTCCGAGTCGATTATTTGCCCGCTCCCATCCATGACCCGCTTGTACGCGGCACCAGACCTCGAGGGTTACCGAAGGAGTTTCCCCACATTCCTATATCCTCTCGATCTTGAATGTATTGTGGAAGCAGTCCCGAAAGATACCTTCTCCAGAAACGGGCAAGAAGTTAGAATCTCTATCCTGTTTCGCACTCTATCGTGAGCGAGTCACCCGACAATACTCCGGCGAATCTCCAGTGAGACATCCCGCGAAGCTGAACCGTAGCCCAACTTGCATGAGCGAGATTTCTTCATTATAGATCTATGTATATAAAAAGAAATCCCCGCTCCGAAAAGCGAGGATTCAAGGTTCAAGAATTCGAAAGAGACAAGCCCTCAAGAATTCAAGATTCAGAACTTCCGGGCAGACGCGAGACCGAGGCTGTCGTAGCGCCCGCTGTCCCAGCGGCTGCAGACGCTGAGACCCCTGGCGTCGAAGAAGCCGACGATGACGTGACCGCCGACCGAGTCGATGCTGGAAGTCCTTACGTAGAGGTTCGGGAGCAGATACTTGCCCCGTACCGCCTTGTAGACCGTAAGACCCCAGACCGTTTCGGCCGCGTTCGGTACCACCATCGGTTCGGCGATGAGTTCGCTTTGCTCCGACCAGTTCTTGCTGAACGAATCTGCGACCGGCTCCTTGCGAAGCGCGATCCAGACCGTCTCGGCCTTGTCGGTGCGTGCGAACTTCTGTGCATTCTCCGCATACCAGCCGCCTTGCTTCGAGTAGAAGTAGTCGGTTTTGATGGCGCGGATGTCGAGGAGCGACATCGCCTTGGGTGGCCCTGCGACGAGCATCATGCCGTTGTCGCGGCACCACTCGAGCGCTTCCTGTGCTGGGAGCGTATCGCCGAACTTGGCGAGTTGCTCGTCAGTGTAGGTGAGGCCGCGTGCGGTGGCGATTTCCTCGGGCGAGATGAAACCCTTGCCGAGAATGGTCTTGGCGAGGTCGTAGTTCGGCACTTTGGCGGTGAACCGCCGGATGCCGTCCATGACGTGTGTCTGGAACTCGCCACCTTTCTCGAGCAGCCGTTGCAGGCCGTCTTTGTCGGGGTTGATTTCCTTGAGGGCGCGATCGCTTGCATCCTCGACGAAACGTTTGAACTGCTTCTGTTGCTCGGACGTGATCCTTGCGGTCATCGTCATCTCCTATCCCCGAACCGTCGGGTGTGCGGCTATGTCTCGCATGAGACGAGCTTTCTACGGCCTAGTTAGACTATCTTGCGGAAGTCAATTGTAAAAGATAAGCCGTAAAAAGCTCGTCTCATGTGTTCTGAATCTTTCAAAGAACTAGTGCTAGCATAGCATATCTGACCTGTCTTGTCAACGTGCAAACTCAACAACGCGGTTCTCGCGAATGATGTTCACCTTGATCTCGCCCGGGTATTTGAGCTCTTCCTGAATACGCTTCGCAATGTCGCGTGCGAGCTTGTGCATCGCGAGGTCATTTACTTTGCCGGGATTCACGAAGACA
>JANLIU010000061.1 GCA_024654305.1 Candidatus Parcubacteria bacterium | reverse complement strand
ATATCTTCCGTGATGAGGACGGTCTGCAAGTGTTTGCGCGCGGCATAAATGGCGGCAGCGACTCCGGCCGGGCCGCCGCCGATGATGATGAGGTCGTACATAGGACTAGTGTACCCTAGAAAAGCACGAAATCACAAGCACGAAGCACGAAACAAGCACAAAATTCAAAGCATTAAAATACTATTTTGTTTTTCTAATTTATTATTTAATATTTGTTTCGAATTTGGTGCTTCGGATTTACTACCAAGCGAGTGAGTCAAAAGAGAAATTCAGATTTTTCTTTTGCGAGCGAGCGCCGGGAGAAAGAAAAAGCCCGGCTTTCGCGGGCTTGTTTCTTACTTTTTGTGCCTTCGCAAAAAGGCCGGTATCGCGCCCCACGCTTCGTCATCTTCCGGTGCGGGCGGCGTATTTTCGCGTTTATGAGGCATCGCAGTCACGATAGGTTCTTCCTTTTCGGCAGGTGTTACTTTTTCCTCCTTTTTGTCCTTATCATCCGTCTGCCTTTCATCGCGCTTCAATACTTCATGATAAATGCGGCCGCGCTCCTCTTCGCGCTGATCAACCGGCATGGCGAAAAGCGAACGTTCGGGTCCGGCGTGTGAAGAATGTGCAGAGCTCTCCGGGAAGCCGGTCGCGATAACGATGATGCGGAGCTGTCCTTTCTTGAGCTTCTCGTCGCGCATGATGCCGAAGATGACCTTCGCATTCTTGTCGACGGATTCGTTGATGACCTTTGCCGCTTCTTGCACTTCCATGATGCCAAGGTCGTCGCTTCCTGCCACGACGAAAAGGATTCCCTTCGCGCCGCTGATAGAAACATCAAGAAGAGGAGAGTTGACCGCTAGGATTGCAGCATCGTGTGCACGCGCATCGCCCTCAGCGACACCAATACCCATAAGCGCGGGTCCTGCGCCCTCCATGATTGCCTTGATGTCGTTGAAGTCAGTATTGATGTCGCCCGGGGTCGTGATAATGTCGGACACGCCTTCCACCGCCTGGCGCAAAATTTCATCGCAAAGCGCGAAAGCGTTCTTCGCGGAGGTATCTTTGTCGACGATAGAAAGAAGTTTGTCGTTCGGGATGACGATGAAAGCGTCCACTTCTTTCTTGAGTTCGGCGAGCCCGCGTTCGGCGATCTCTTTGCGTTGCGCTCCTTCAAATGAGAACGGCTTCGTGACGATCGCGATGACAAGCGCGCCGATCTCCTTCGCTATCTTTGCGACGATAGGTGCCGCGCCCGTGCCCGTGCCGCCACCCATACCGCACGTGATGAAGACCATATCGCTGCCGGCGAGCGCCTCCTGCACTTCTTGGCGCGTCTCTTCCGCGGCGCGCTTGCCGAGTTCCGGATTCATGCCGGTGCCGAGTCCGCGCGTGAGATTCTTGCCGATGTGGATCTTGCGCTTCGCGAGCGAGCGGTGGAGGTCTTGAGCATCGGAGTTGACGGCGATGAATTCAACGCCGCGCACCTTCGAATTTATCATGTGGTTGATGGCATTCTTGCCGGAACCGCCAACGCCGACCACGCGAATGCGGGCGAATGTCTCTATTTCCGGGTCAATGCGCTTACTCATACTGGTGCCACAATACTACCAGAACAAACTAATATGCAAATATTGACAAACTAAGAATACGGATTGTTATTTAAGGCAAAAATTGCTGGAGGAATTTCCGAAATGAGGTACCGAGGCTTTTCTTCGGCGCATTGGTGTCGCCCGTGAGCCCCCAGAGCGCGAGTCCGTACGCGACCGCCCAGGTCGCATCGCGGATTTTTGCGTCGGAAGAAAGGCGGAACTCCGCGAGGCGCGACGGGAGCTTTAGCGAACCGCGCGCGATGTCGCTGATGTTCCCGATGCCGGCACCGCCGCCGGAGATGATGATGCCGGCGGGTAGGGGGCCGCGGCGCCCGAGCGATTTCAAATGTTTATCTATAAGCGCGAACATTGCATTCAATCGGCTCACGATGAGGTCGTCCACCTTCTTGCGCGGATACATTTGTCCCGAGAGTCGTCCAAGCTTCACACGCTCGGCTTCTTCAAGCGAGATACGGAAACCAAGTGCGATGTCGTCGGTGATG
>JANLIU010000058.1 GCA_024654305.1 Candidatus Parcubacteria bacterium | reverse complement strand
TCAAGAGGGCGGTCGTCGTCCTCCGGCCATTTTGGCGGCAGACCTTCCCCCAGGACCCGGCTGCAATCAAGGTCGTGGTACTGAATCCGTAGTCCCGTCGATGGCGTGGATTGACGGCTTTCCGGATACCTGCTAGATTTAAGAAGTACTGCATGGAAAATTAAATGAGTGACGGCGAAGAAACAAAAACGACGGTGACAGGAACCGTTGAAGAAGTGTTGCCTAGCTCGCTTTTTCGAGTTCGTCTCGCAGAGACGAACCCGTCCTCCGAAGCCTTGGCGAAGGAGGACGACCAAGCAGTGGAGCGTCCGTTGGTTCTCGCCTACCTTGCAGGGAAAATGCGTTTGCATCGTATCCGCGTCCTGATGGGCGATCAAGTGGAAATGGTGCTCGATCCGTACGGTGGCCGCGCAAGAATAGTTCGCCGATTAACCTAACGTAAAGAGATTTTAAAAATGAATCCCGTTAGAAATCGCGGACGCCGTGCAGATAGGGTACAACCGTAAAAATTATTATCAATCACAACTAACAGTGGGCTCCGCGCGATGTAAACGTCCGCGTCCTATTTCTAACGGGATGAAGGTCCGTGCTTCTATCAAAGTCCAGCAACCAGGAGACCAGCTCGTCCGTCGCGGCGGGCGCTTGTATCGTATCAACAAGAAGAATCCGCGCCGCAAGGCTCGCCAGGGCTAGGTATTTCTATATTCTATAATTCCACATTCTAAATTCTACTTATGCGTATCGCCGGTGTCACACTTCCCGATAAAAAACAAATTGCGTATTCATTGCCGCTTATTTTTGGCATCGGTCCGACACGTGCACGCGACATCTTGAAACAAGTCGGCATTCCGGCGAGTAAGAAAGGGAGTGAGCTCACTGCGGATGAAGAGCAGAAAATTCGTTTACTCGCGGAAGGATTCACCATTGAAGGCGAGCTCCGCCGCGAGATCGGGCAGAACATCAAGCGCTTGAAGGACATCAAGTCCAAGCGCGGTGACCGTCATGCGCGCGGCATGCCGGTACGAAATCAGCGCACGAAGACTAATTCGCGCACGCGCCGCGGCAATGTCAGGAAGACGATGACCTCCGGTCGCCGTAAGCTTGAAAAGACATAATTATGGGTAAAAAACGCATCATCAAGAAGAGCGGCAAAGGCATGGACCAGGGAAGGAAGGAGCGCGCCATGTCGAAAGTCACGAAGCGTCACCTCGAGAAGGCTATCCTTCACATCGACGCTACCTTCAACAACACCAAGGCAATTCTCACGGACGAGAAGGGCAATGCCGTCGTGTCTAGTAGCGCCGGCGCGCTCGGTTTCTCCGGCGCCCGCAAATCCACGCCGTATGCGGCGGCGAAGGTCGGCGAATTTCTCGGCGAGAAGGGTTTGATGATCGGCATCAAGGAGGCGACCGTCATCATCCGCGGCGTGGGCGCCGGTCGCGAATCGGTGCTCCGCTCATTCTCGGGTAAGGGCATCCAGATCAAGTCCATCAAGGATGTGACGCCGGTTCCGCACAACGGTCCGCGCCCGCCGAAGCCGCGTCGCATATAAAGTATGAAAACAGGACCACGATACAAAATAGCGAAGCGCCTCGGCGCGACCGTCTTTGAAAAAGCACAGACACAGAAATTTGCTATTTCTGCTGAACGCTCTGCGAAGAATAAGCGTCGTGGTCGCGGGCGCCAGAGCGAGTACAGCAAGCAAATGCTCGAGAAGCAGAAAGTGCGCATCACCTATGGACTCCCTGAACGGCAGTTCCGCAATTACGTGAACAAGGCGCTTGAGGTCCGTACTATGACCCCGGTGGAGCGCCTGCACGAGCTTCTCGAGCTCCGTTTGGACAACGTTATCTGGCGCCTCGGCCTCGCGAGTACGCGGCGCGGCGCGCGCCAGATGGTCGCGCATGGTCACGTGATGGTTGGCGGTAAGAAGATGCGCGTCCCTTCACACATGCTCGCGGTCGGAGACAAGATTTCCGTGCGCGAGGGGTCCAAGGAGCACGGTGTGCTCGTGGGCTTCGCGGAGAAGTTCGCGGAGCGCCCGCTTCCGTCCTGGCTCGTCTGGGATGCGAAGAAGATGGAGGGCGGCGTGAAGGAGCGCCCGACGGCCGCGTCGGCGGACCCGGCGGGCGACCTTGTCGCGGTGCTTTCGTTCTACACACGTTAGTTTTAGTATTAATTATTGGTAATTACGATTGAGTTATGGAATACCACATCACACTTCCGAGTAAGCCCCGTATCGTTTCTGAAGAAGGACTACAGGGTGTTTATGAAATAGATTCGCTGTATCCGGGCTACGGCCACACGCTCGGCAATTCTCTGCGCCGTATCATCCTTTCCAGCTTACCCGGCGCGGCCGTCACGCAGGTGAAGATTGAGGGCGTTCCGCACGAGTTCGCCACCGTTGACGGTATGCGCGAGACCGTTATGGAGCTTCTTTTGAACCTCAAGCGTGTGCACTTCGTCCTCCACGGCAATGAGCCGCAAACCATTTCGCTCACGGCGAAAGGTACGAAGGAAATCACCGCAAAAGATTTCAACATGCCAAGCCAGGTTGAGATAATGAATCCGGAACAGCACATTTGTGACCTCTCCGGAAAGGGAACACTTGAACTTGAAGCCACCATTGAGCGCGGCCTTGGCTACGTCTCTCGCGAAGTGCTCACGAAGGATAAAGCGGACATCGGCACCATCGCTCTTGATGCGACCTTCACCCCCATCCGCCGCGTGAATTACGAAGTAGAAAATATGCGCGTCGGCGATCGCACCGATTTCAATCGCCTGCGCATCCTTATTGAGACCAACGGCACTATAGCCCCAAGGCAGGCGCTTGAGGCCAGCATTGAGACGATGATCCACCAGCTCAAGGCCGTCATCGGCTTCCAGGAGAGCGCACCAATGGAATCTTCGGCATCCGCCAAGGAAGAGGGCGTCACTGAGCCGGCAAAGATAAAAGTCGCTGACCTCGGGCTCACCCCGAGGGTCACTGCATCCATCGAGGGCGCCGGTATCAAGAGCGCCGCAGGTCTTGCACGCAAGTCGGCGAGCGCGCTTAAGGAGCTCGACGGCATCGGTGAGAAGGCGATTGAGGAAATTTCCGAAGCGCTTGCCGGCCACGGCCTCACGCTCAAGGCGGAATAACTACTGGTATGGCATTTACTAAAAAAGCACAGACATTTCATCGCGAGACCGGACAGCGCTCGGCGCTCATCCGTTCGCTCGCACGTTCGCTCGTGCTTGAAGAGCGCATCTCGACGACCGAAGCGAAGGCGAAGGCACTTCGCCCGTACATTGAACGTCTCGTCACCTACGCGAAGACGAATACGCTCGCAAGCCGTCGACTTGCCATCTCCCGCATCCACGATAAGGAGGCGGTGAAGAAGCTCTTCAGCACTATCGGCCCGCGCTACACAGACCGAAAGGGCGGCTACACGCGCATCGTGAAGCGCACGAAGCGTGGCTTCAACGATGCACGCAAACTTGCGTACATCGCTTTCGTCTAGTATTCATTACCTTTATGGCAACTTCCAACATTAAACCGGCTCCGAGCACCTACACCATCGACGCGACCGACCGCACCCTCGGCCGCGTGTGTAGCGAGGCGGCGAGCGTACTGCTCGGCAAGAAGTCCGTGCACTTCGCCAAGAATCAGGCGATACCGGTCACCGTCACCGTGATGAACGCGAGCAAGATGCACCTCCCCAAGCGCCGCGTGGAAGGAAAGATATACACTCGCTACACTGGCCACCCGGGAGGCCTCTTCTTCACCACTATGGAGGAGATGATAACGAAGAAGGGCATTGGCGAGGTTGTTAAGAAGACCGTCGACGGTATGATACCGCGCAACAAACTCCGCAAGCCGCGGATGAAGAATCTCATCGTCACCGAATAATCTTGCCCCGTATGATTACTCACCACATTCGTTCGTCTGCCGAATTCAAGCCCACGCGAGTGGCAATCGCAGATTTTACCAACCCGCGCTCACCGCGTAAGTAATCATTTGGGGATATGGCATCAAAAACTTTCATCACCGCAGTCGGGCGCCGCAAGACCGCCATCGCGAGTGTGCGTATGGTAAAGGCCCCGAAGTCGAGCCTGATGGTCAACGGCAAGACCCCGAAGGAGTATTTCAAGACTGACCTCCGCGCACTTGTTGCCATTGAGGCACTCGCTAAGGCGGAGAGCGCAGAGAATTACGAAGTGCACGCACACGTGGAGGGTGGCGGTATCGCGGGGCAGGCAGACGCTGTGCGCCACGCCATCTCTCGCGCCATCACCAAGGTGGAGCCGAAGACTCGCGCGGTCCTCAAGACGGCAGGCTTTATGAAGCGCGACCCGCGCGCCAAGGAGCGCAAAAAGCCAGGCCTCAAGAAAGCGAGAAAAGCTCCTCAGTGGTCCAAACGGTAGTAAAACAAAAAGAACGCTCGATAACCTCGGGCGTTCTTTACGTCAGGAATTCTGCTACCCATTGGTTATCCACATCTCTTGTATTTTGTATTGAGGGCTGTGGTAATATTTAATCGTTGAGACGTTTGGTGCGATACAGTCATTATTGGAGTTTTTAACGGTAGAAAGCTCGCGTATTGATTGTGAGATAGTCAGGGACGACCCTGAACGTCTCAACAAAGTTCGGGTATTCGTCTTCTAACGATGACTTGTACTCTGGCTTCTCACAATCAGTTCGTGAGCTTTGTTTTTGCCCTTTGAAATAATGGCTTTGACTGCTCGTTTTATAACGACAGTGTTTCTGCCAGCTTCATCGAATAGGCGAATTCGATGAGGTGACGCCCCGCGGAAATAATTAAAGTGCTAGTTACCAGCGTGCACGATTAATTTATTTGCTATATGCAAACGAATAATCAGCCGCCAGCGCATGTCATTGAATTCATGAGTTCAATCGCAATGCGTCTGGGACCGGCAAATGCGATCGGTCTTCTCAAGGATGCACAACTCACTGCACTCCGACGTATCCTCGTCGAAGAACTTGGAGTTTCAGACGAAAAAATTGAGAAGATCATGGAGCGTGAAATGAAGAAGACGGCACAGAACGTCATAAAGACAACTTCTGTACCGTCTCCTTACGGAAAGATTTCTTAGCAGTTTTCTTTCAAATCAACTCCGTCCCGAAAGGGGCGGTTTTGATTTCCACTCCCTTACGGGGTGGGCAGTGGATCGGAATTTATCCGACCAACTGCTCACCTAATAAGAACGCAAAATAGCCCAATTAAGGGTTTCGACAAACAATGAATGAGAGCATACTCCCGTCGACATGGTTCTTTAATGAGGTTATGTTACCGCGTTTGCAAGTGGTCTGTAAACCCCATGGGGATAACCAAATTTTAGATTATGCAACAGCCCTATTGCACCTCTTCCGGCTAGGAGTACCATTCAATTAATAACCAATGAATATGAAAATATCCATTCCAGCGCTCACCATACTGTTCCTTATGTTGCCATTGGCATCCTCTGCAGCAGCCCTCACTTCACAGCAGGCGACCAGTCTCATTACAGTTGTCCAGTCATCTCCCGATACACCAGCAAGCGCTTTTGTTAATCTCATAACATCCTTCTCAAATATCACAGTGAATCAAGCCACTAGCCTCATTACGGTTGTTCAATCCTCTCTTGGCGCATCCGCGAGTGCCTTCGTCGATCTTTTAACCTCTTTTACCGATGACACGCAAATAGCACAAACACCGTCACCGCCAGCCACTTCGGCACCGGACGTGTGCGCAAATATCGAGGGTGTACAAACGACAGTTCCCGGCGGAATGACTGCGACAGGAAATGTCTGTGTCGCCATCCAATCAACTCCTCTCGTTGGCGTACCTGAACCAGCCATAACATCATCACTCTCAGTGAGTATCTTCGATGTAGTGAAGAAAACATTTAGAGTGGAATCCAATAAGCCTCTTGATTTCGCCAGCACTGTTCTTTCAGAAGGAACTCTCACTCCTTCAGGGAAAGTGGAGGAATCAACTGGCTGGTTCTGGGTAAAAACCGGGGAGTTATATCCGAACAATCTGAAAGAGGAAGCATCCAATTCCTACTACTACGAAGGAGCACTCGAAGGGGTGGAAGGTTATGTTGAAATAACAATCAAGAGTATGGATGGGGATACTTTGAAAAGAGACTTGTTCGTCCAATAGTAAACCCATAAGGTGTCACTTTACGTATATTCCCAAACAAAAAACCTCGCCATGCCCCCGGCGACATGGATCCTCGGCATCATTTTTTCAATTTCTGAATAGACAATCTTGATTATTTATGTTAGTCTACTTGTAGATCATTCTTGGAGGCATTCAAGTGGACAACAAGGTCGCATTACTTTCGAAGTACGGTGCAACTATCGAGCCCGATAGCCACACAGCAGGAGCGTATATACTCACGTT
The DNA here is from genome assembly GCA_024654305.1 of Candidatus Parcubacteria bacterium. GTDB lineage: Bacteria > Patescibacteriota > Minisyncoccia > Phycocordibacterales > Phycocordibacteraceae > C7867-001. The sequence continues at coordinate 8,039 of JANLIU010000058.1, read as the reverse complement.
CCTTCTTGCGAATGCGAAAACTACGATCCGCATCTCATTGCATGACTACAGCGGTGCAGATATGGTCATTACGCACATGACAACGTTGCCCGATACCGCAAAAAATAACGGGTACGGCAGCTCTGCACTGCAATCGCTACTGACATGGGCATCCGAAAACAACCTCGCCGATATACAAGCCGTTCAAGTTCAACGACCGAGTGAACGTTTCTGGACGAAAAACGGATTCGCAAAAATGCCGGCACCCAATGTTTGTAACGACTTCGCATATCAAGGCCACCTAAAGTGAGGTGGCTTTTTCTTAAATCCGCGAGGTGACACCTTACGCATACATTTCCAAACAAAAAACCTCGCTGCATGCACCGGCGACATGAATCCTCAGCAGGACGAGGAATTTGACTTATTTCATATTTTATAGTATTGTACTTACAGAGGTTTACTCTCTACTTTAGAGAGATGTTCCTAATCACAACGGAGGATTAATCATGCAGCTCTACACTACGTGCGTCGCATGCAGCGGGACCGGTAAAAAGGCTAGATGGTTTTTCGGGACGAAAGATTGCCCGTCGTGTAGTGGTAAAGGGAAAGTACCTCAAACCATCATCACAAGATCACGACAAGAAGTTCCGCGTGTCGCGCAGCTGATAAAGAAAAAGAAAAAGCAGTCAGCGGCACCCGCTGGTCCGACAAGCGACGATGGCGACATCGTCGTGGGCATCGCACTTGTGGTCGATGCATTAAGTTCGGACCGAGAAAGTGCCGTTGAGTCGCAACTGGAAGAAGCCCCTTTCAAGGGTGGCGGCGGTGAAGGCGGCGGCGCGGGGGCAAGCGGCTCATGGGATAAACCCGAGGAGCGTGCGGCCGAACCGGAGCCTGTTGCGGAAGTCGTTACGGCATCCGAACCAAGTGAGCCCGCGTCAGAACCGGCCGCTTCAGATTCTCCGAGCTCATCGGACTCGGGATCAAGCGACAATACCTAGACGTACCGCCTCAGCAGTAACGGAAAACCATGCTTGCTGAGGCGGTTTTTCTTTTACCCACCCACCTTCAAACAGAGGGGAGGCGTGGGAAATTGTGATACTATCCCGCCTAGGCGGTCTTTCACAAGGAGACCTTTTTTGTTCACCGGGAGAGGGCCATGAATAGCACACTGATACGGGAAATGTTCAGGGACGACGGGGATATGATTACGGTCGCTGCCGTCGCCTACAAGATCGAGAAAGAAACCTGGGCGACAAGAAAGACATGCAACTGGCTCGATGCAGTGCCTCAAGCACTTGAGAAGGAGATATTGTTCCGCATCCGGAGTGTTTTGCAGAGATTGCACCCCCAAGCTTGCGGGAGTATCCGTGGAATAAAGGAGCAGGAAATACTGCTGGCCTACTGGCGCTTACTCGCACGAGACAAGAAAAAACGGTTTCTCGAATTTCTTTACGAATTAAACCTGGAGCTCGTGTGCTGACATGGCTTCCACTTACACGCCGCCCGTTTCGGGCGGCGTTCCTTTTCTGCTTGGCGAACCATTGATTTGAGCGTACGCTACCTATTGGACATAACTTCATAACCTACGGAGGTTCGCATGACCGTGAAGAAGGATGTAACGGAAGTAGAGCTTGCCCGAGAGAAGGTCGCAAAAATCGCACTTGCGAAAACTGCAGTCAATTTCATCAAGACTAGCGGCAAAGACGGGGAACGACATCTCATCGGCGAATTTTCCTTCCGTATCGAAAAGGCTTCATCAGTACTGGGAGGGAATACCGCAGAGATCTGGTACCGCAAAAGGCCCGTACCGGTTTTCAAGATTTGGTGGCAATTCGACATAGAGAACTGCAAGTTCGAAAAATTCGATCCCGACCAAGAGTGGCAACAGGCGCTTCTGAAATTCATTGAAGAGCGCGTGAAAGCCCCGGTCGGAGCCCATCGGGTAGTTCCGGTAATTCTGACAAAATATGTAGCGGAGCAAAAAGAACGGAACCGCGAGCGGAAAGAAAAAGGACTGTATGACCTTTGAACATGTGGCGATGTTCCTCATGCGAAGACGCACGGCCCACGGGCACGGCGTTTTCTTTTTGGCTATGCACCTTCCAAACGGAGGAAAAGGGGATGGAGTGTGTTATACCCATACCTAGAACCCAGCGACCTCGTTTGGGTACTTTTGTTAAAGGAGACAGACATGTTGTTACCAAAAAGCAATTCGTATGTCTCAGGCGAAACTTCGATCTTTGATACCTTAGTTAAAGCAGGAGAGGAAGATTCTTTTATCGCGCTTCCTTACCAACTTCATACTTTTCTCGTTCAGTGCCTTGTAGAACATGTGCGCGACCGCGAGATTGCCCATTATGTCCTCGCGTTGCATTTTCTGCGTTCTGCAGAAAAGCTCGGGGAGCAGGGGAATGTCGTACTCAAACGCACTGGAGACGCGGCATTGCTTCTTGCGGGACTTTTTCCCGAGAGAGCTTCGCGGCTCCATGTCAGCTCCTCGTACTTCCGCTGTATGGGGCAAGCCGCGTATGCGAATCTTGCCGTAAAGTTTCTCGTAACTGGGAGGCCGGAACGAGGGAGATTCTACGATAAAGTGACCGTGTACTTTCATCTTCTTGAAAGAGTGCTGAACGCCGTACGAGCACAACCGAAAATGTTGCCGTATCGTCAATAAATAATCGCCCCTGATGAAAACCGTCGGAGGGCGGTTTTCTTTTTGACTACGCACAACATTTCGGGCATAGTGGAGAAATGGATGAAGAAGATGATGTAAAAATCGAGTCGGAAATCGGCGAAGATATGGGAGAGGCACGGCCTGAAGACAAGATCGCGAAGATGCGCGAGGAGCTCTCGAGTTGCCGGCGGGAAAAGCAGGAATATATGGACGGCTGGCAGAGGGCCAAAGCGGACTATGTGAATGCCCTGAAGCGCTTTGAAACCGACGCCAAGGCATCGGAGTTACGGGGTAAGGTGCGGGCGGTCGAGACGCTTCTACCGGCCTTTGATGCGCTGGAGCGCTCGAAGGAGCATGGTGGGATACCTGCAGGCTTTATGGCTATCGCGAAACAGCTTGAGACCGCCTTCGCGACGCTCGGGCTCGAAGAGGTAGGGAAGGTTGGTGAGAAATTCGACCCGACGTATCACGAAGCGTTGGGACAGGACAAGGTTGAAACAGAGGAAGAAGATAGTATAATTACCGTCATACTCGAGAAGGGTTGGCGAGTGGGCGACATCGTTATCCGGCCGGCGAAAGTGCGCGTAGGGCACTTCGTTATTTAATTTATTACACATGGCAAAAATACTTGGTATTGATTTGGGCACCACCTATTCCGCGATGGCAATTGTGGAAGGCGGCGAGCCGCGCGTTCTTGAAAATGCTGAAGGCTCGCGCACGACGCCTTCCGTTGTCGCAGTAGGGAAAAGCGGCGAGCGCATCGTCGGTACGCTTGCGAAGCGCCAGTCGGTGACGAATCCTCTGAATACAATTTTCCAGATCAAGCGCTTCATCGGCCACTCCTTTGACGAACCAGCGGTGCAAAAGGACAAGGCGTCCGTGCCATTTGAAATGCGCAAAGCAGAGAACGGTGGCATCGAAGTGAAGATGACCGAGAAGTGGTACCGGCCGGAGGAAATTTCCGCGATGATACTCGGCAAGCTGAAGGCGGATGCCGAAGCGAAGCTCGGCGAGAAGATAACCGAGGCGGTTATCACCGTGCCGGCATACTTCAACGACGACCAGCGCAGTGCAACCAAAGCCGCGGGAGAAATTGCCGGCCTCACGGTGAAGCGCATCATCAATGAGCCAACTGCTGCCGCGCTCGCATACGGTTTCAACAAAAAGAAAGATGAGAAGATAGCAGTCTTCGACTTCGGCGGCGGTACGTTTGATATCTCCGTGCTTGAAGTGGGCGGCGATGTCATCGAGGTGAAGAGCACCGACGGCGATGCGCACTTGGGCGGCAAGGATATCGACCAGAAGATTATCAACTGGCTCGCGGACGAATTTAGGAAAGAGAGCGGTATCGATGTGCTCAAAGATGCGCTCGCGCGCCAACGCCTCGACGAAGCCGCAGAGAAAGCAAAGATAGAGCTCTCAAGTGCGATGGAGACGGAAATAAACATTCCATTCCTCACTTCGGATGCTTCCGGTCCACGTCACCTGCTCATCAAGATGACCCGCGCTAAGCTCGAAGAACTCGCGGGAGAATTCATTGAGCGCGCGATGGACATCACCAAGCGCGCGATGGAAGCGTCGCCCTTTAAGATTCCTGATATCAACGAAGTCATCCTTGTGGGCGGTCAGACCCGCATGCCGGCGATACAAGCGGCCGTAGAAAAGTTCTTCGGCAAGAAGCCGAATATGACGGTGAATCCGGATGAAGTCGTCGCCATCGGCGCGGCTATCCAGGCCGGCATTCTGCAGGGCGACGTGAAGGACATTTTGCTTGTGGACGTCATTCCGCTCTCGCTCTCTATCGAGACGATGGGCGGCGTCGCGACCAAACTCGTCGAGCGCAACACAGCGATACCAACCTCTCGTGCGCAGACCTTCTCCACCGCCGCCGACAATCAGCCCTCAGTGGAAATACACGTGACCCAGGGCGAACGTGCGATGAGTGCTGACAACAAGTCGCTCGGTAAATTTATGCTGGATGGTATCCCGCCGGCTCCGCGCGGGCTTCCGCAAGTGGAAGTGACCTTCGATATCGATGCTTCTGGCATCCTCACTGTCACTGCTAAAGAGAAGACCACCGGCAAGGTGCAATCCATCAAGATAACCGGCTCGACCGGTCTCTCACAGGCTGACATCGATAAGATGAAAGCAGATGCCGAGACGCACTCTGCTGATGACGAAAAGCGTAAGGAGCTCGTCGAGGCGCGCAATATCGCCGACCAAGCGGTCTACACCGCAGAAAAAGCGGTGAAGGACAATGGCGAGAAAGCCGGTGCGGAAGTAGTAAAGGAAGTGCAGGACAAGATAGAAGCGCTGAAAGTCGCTCGCAACAGCGAAGACGCCGGCACCATCAAAACTGCAACTGAAGCGCTTTCGTCCGCACTTATGAAGATAGGAGAGGCGATGATGAAGAACCAAACGCCTCCGGCTCCTGAAGGTGGCCAAACACCTCCACCGGATGCTCCTCCGGCAGGACCCACCGACGCCGAGTTTAAAGAAAAACCCTAACTCGAAAATGAAACAAAGTGGCGCGAAACTAAATCGCGCCATTTTGTTTTTGCATACAAAATCACTAAGGCGTATAATCGAACTACAATGGCAACAAAGGATTATTACAGCGTGCTGGGCGTGGATTCGAAAGCGAGCAAGGACGACATCAAGAAAGCGTTCCGTAAGCTCGCGCACAAATACCATCCCGACAAGGGCGGTACCGACGAGTCCAAGTTCAAGGAGATAACTGAGGCATACTCAGTGTTGAGCGATGACCGGAAGCGCCGCGAATATGATACCTATGGCCAGGCATTTGCGGGCGGGAGTCCTGGTTCGGCGCCCCAAGGGGGCCCCTTCGGGGGATTCGACTTCAGTCAATTCCAGCAGGGCTTCCCCCAAGGAGGCCCCTTCGGGGGGCAAGGCGGCGTGGAATTCGACTTCGGCGATATTTTCGGCGACATTTTTGGCGGCAGTCGGGGTCAGGCGCGCACACCACGCGGGCGCGACATCTCCATTGACTTGGAAATTTCATTTAAGGAAGCGGCGTTCGGCACGAGCCGAAGCGTGCTTATCGCAAAGGTCTCCACCTGCTCACTTTGCCACGGCTCTGGAGCAAAGCCGGGTACCGAACTGGAGTCCTGCACAACCTGTAACGGGAGCGGCAAAATTCACGAGACGCGCAATTCCATACTCGGACAGTTCTCGAGCGTGCGTCCCTGCACGATTTGCGAAGGCACCGGCAAAGTGCCGAAGGAAAAGTGCGCGGAATGCAAAGGTCACGGCGTCGTGCGCAAGCAGGAAGAAATCAAAATCAATGTTCCCGCCGGCGTTGATAACGGCGAAATGATACGCATGCAAACGCAGGGCGAAGCCATCAAGGCCGGTATCGCAGGCGATCTCTACGTGAAGATACATGTGAAGCCGCATCCGATTTTTCGTCGCGAGGGTTCCAACCTCATCATGAATTTGCCGGTGAAGATGACCGACGCACTCCTCGGCACCACGATGTCGATTGAATCGCTGGAAGGGAAGACGCTTGAAGTAAAGATACCGCCGATGAAGCGCGCGGAAGAACTTCTGCGCGTAGCAGGGAAAGGGATACCCCTAGAAGGCGGCCGCGGCGACCTCATCATCCGGCTCGAAGTCGCGCTCCCGCACAAGCTCTCCGGTAAAGCCAAGAAGGCTGTTGAGGACTTGAAGAACGAAGGGCTCTAGGATTACACAGCGTTGTGAAGCAATCGAAGCTTCTCAAGCCCTCGATGTGCTTGAACTGCCATCGTGTTCTTCGATTGTCCGGAAAGGAGCGACATCTCTCTGAGTGACAATCCTTGTACGTATCGCATGCACATCACTTTTTGATATTTTTTCGGAAGACTCTTTATTGAGAGCGAGGCAGCCTTACCATCTAAGAAATTGAAGAGGTGTCCAGACGAATCGTCGCTCGGCTCGTATCCTTTCTCAGCAATAGCATCGAGTGAAGCCGTTTTATGTTTTCTGTATTCATCCACGATAAGGTTATTGAGGATGTGGTAGAGAAAAGATTTCATCACGTTGATTTTCCCTCCTCGAATCAAATACATCCATGTTTTCGTAAAGGTATCCTGTACCAAGTCCTCACTTATCGCCTGATCATGTACTTTGTAAAAAGCACTTCTGCGAAGCTCTCTCATGTAACGACGATACGCCTCCGTCAGAGTTTCTTGTAATTGCATTTCTTGCACCGAAGTCATTGGGGTCATTTTCAACCCCTCATCCAAAAAATCAATAAAATCACTGTCTTTTTTTAAGCCATATTAAAGAAACCCTTTATTCCACAGCCTTTTTACACACTCTAAGTGACGGCAATTCCGTCATCATTTTTTCGTTTTCGTGGTAGAATGAAGTTACCAACAGAATGCATATCCCATCTGCTATAGAGCAATTAGGGTATTCCCCTCACGAAGTGAAGGTATATCTCGCAGTACTCAAGCTCGGCGAAAGCACGGCGACCGACATTGCTGAAAAGACACAGATACCACGCACGACTGTCAATCTCATCATCGATTCATTGCACCGAAAAGGATTGCTGAATGCCTACCTTCAACATCGAAGGAAAATATGGACCGCAGAAAATCCAAATAAATTGCTCATGCGCCTCAAAGAACGTGAAGCCGCATTGAAAGTAATTCTTCCTGAACTTCGGTCCTTTCAGCACAATGTTGACGCGAAATTTACCGTACGCACCTATAACGGGGCGGAAGAGATCAAGCAGATAATGAACGACATTCTCGAAACAAAGCACCATTTCTCGGCAATCCATTTGTGGGATGACTGGGTCGACCTTCTCGGACGGTCCTACATGGACGATTTTATAGAAAGCCGTATACGACAGCATATGCATGTTCGACTTCTTGTGCCGAAAACAAAAATGACTCTCGCACTCAAAGAAAAAGACTCGAAGGAACTTCGAATAACGCAATTTTTTTCAGATTCGATTACGATTAATAATTCAAATTTTATGTATGGCAATAAAGTAGCCATCATCTCAATGAAAACGAAACAGCCAGTTGGTATTTTAATCGAAAACAAAGATATCCATCACACGATGGAGGTTCTCTTCGAAAGTCTCTGGCGGCAGAGCGGGGGAGCTTAAACTAGTTCTTAGGAATTAGGCACTAGGCTTTAGGGAAATCCCCCTCGCATGCTAGCGCCTAACGCCTAACGCCTATACACTAGTGCATATGGACGCTACTCAAGGACTTGCGCAGGTGAACACGCTCGCGACGCATACGGCGCTCACGGTCTGGAACGGTATGAGCGATTTTCTCATCATCCTTATACTGGTTGCTATTTTCTTCCTGTACGCGTGGTATATCGGCCGCGGCCAGCTCGTCTCGGTACTTCTCGCGTTCTA
>JANLIU010000043.1 GCA_024654305.1 Candidatus Parcubacteria bacterium | reverse complement strand
CGGGGAGAATTTGTGGTTATTATTGAAGCGAAGCGAAAATAGTAACCACCCTGTTAAATCCTTTCAAATAACCGTATGTTTTACACTTACATTCTTTTCTCGAAGAAAGATGGGAAATTCTACACAGGGTATAGTTCGGATTTGAAAGGACGATTTGAGGAACATTCCAAAGGAAAGGTTAAGTCAACGAAAGACCGTTTGCCGCTAAGTCTCGTTTATTACGAAGCATGTCTAGATGAACGAGACGCCCGGCATCGTGAGCGATATTTAAAGACCCACCACGGCAAACTATTCCTTCGTAATCGCCTCAAATCGTATTTAACAGGGTTGGGTTCAGTGTGATACACTTCACCCAATGTCCCGCGCAAGCACCCTCATTCTTCTCGGCATTCTGGTCATCCTCGCGCCCTTCTCGGGGCTCCCGATAACATTCCGCGACCTCCTCGCGGTCATCTTCGGCGCATGCGTACTCGGTATCGGCCTTTCGATGCGCGCGCGTGAAGTGCGGAACATTCAGCCGCCACCGCAAATCTAACTCGTTGGTACCACTTTAAAATCCCGCATAAGCGGGATTTTGCTATACCCGAACACTAAGAATGCCGTTGCGTCCTTAAATCAGCCTCGATATCTGAATGAGTGTTTCGAATCAAGAGGTGCTGTGTAGGACTTACGAGCCTCCAGACGCAATAACTGATTTACGGCATTCTTAGTGTTCGGGTATACTTCACAGTGATGGATCCCGTTAGAAATCGCGGACGCCACGACTCGTGTACTCGAGCGATCGATATTATTTGCCATAGTCGGATAGGGTTCGGACAATCGAAAGATTCGTCCGCGTCCTATTTCTAACGGGATGGAAAATCCAGAGCGCGTGACCTATTTCGCCGCCACCGATGCGCGCGGGAAATACATTCCTTTCGGTATCAAATCAAAGGACCGCGATCGCCACATGTATGTCATCGGGAAGACCGGCATGGGCAAGTCCACCCTACTGGAGAACTTGGCGATACAAGACCTCAGGAACGGTGAGGGGATTGCGTTCCTCGACCCGCATGGTGCAACGGTCGATCGGCTTCTCGACTATATTCCAGAAGATCGAATCAAAGATGTTGTCTACTTCGCCCCTTTCGATTTAGAGCACCCCATCGCCTTTAACGTGATGGAAGACGTGGGGTACGACAAGCGCCACCTTGTAGTGAGCGGGCTCATGGCGACCTTCAAGAAGATTTGGGAAGACGCGTGGAGCGCGCGCATGGAATACATTCTTACGAACACACTTCTTGCCCTGCTCGAATATCCGGACGCGACCCTGCTTGGCGTGAACCGCATGTATACCGATAAAGAATATCGGCAGAAGGTGGTGGATAACGTGAAGGACCCGGTTGTGAAAGATTTCTGGACGAAGGAATTCGCTAATTATGGCGACCGTTATACGCAGGAAGCGACGCCGGCCATCCAGAACAAAATTGGCCAATTCACCGGCAACCCGCTTATCCGAAATATCATCGGTCAGGCGAAGTCTTCGTTTGATATCCGCACGATGATGGATGAGAAGAAGATCCTTATCATGAATCTTTCGAAGGGGCTTGTGGGAGAGACCAATATGCGTCTCTTGGGTTCGATGCTCACGACGCGCCTCTTCCTTGGTGCCATGAGTCGCGCCAATCTCCCCGCGCCAGAACTCAAGAAGCTTCCGCATTTTTATTTCTACGTTGACGAATTTCAGAACTTTGCAAACCAAACATTTGCAGAGATCCTCTCTGAATCGCGTAAATATAAATTGAATCTGATCATCACAAATCAGTATATCGAGCAGATGGAGGAAGAGGTTCGTGATGCGGTCTTCGGCAACGTGGGTACGACGGTCGTCTTCCGCATGGGACCCTTTGATGCCGAGGTGCTCGAACCGATTTTCTTCCCGCGCTTTCTCAAGGAAGATATTATGAGCCTAGGCTTTGCACAGGTGTATATGACACTCATGATCGACGGGGTAGGCTCCGCGCCATTCTCCGCAGTCACGATACCGCCAATAGAGGCGCCGCCGGTATCGCACCGAAATGAGGTCATCGCCGCATCGCGCGCACAATTTTCTACGCCGCGCGCGGGTATTGAGAAATCCATCGTGGACGAGCTTATGGCGAGCGCCGCAGCTCCCGCACCCTTTGACGCGCGTATGAAGAAGAAACCCAAACCTGTAGGCGCGATGCCGCCGAGCGTCTCGCAAAGTAGGGATGCAAAGCCGGCGGGCGAGGAGAAAATGGTCTGGCCCCGCCAGGCGGAGCCCGGACGGGGAGAACCGAGGACCTTTTCGAAACGCCCGGCGGATGAGCGTCCCGCCCAACCATTCATTCAACGCCCTCCGATGGAACGCCCGGCCCCGCCAAGCAAGAGCGCCGAAGACCTGAAGGCAATTCTTCGTAAGATGACGGAAAAAAGCGGAGCGGAAAGGGAACAGAAACAGTCGCAGAATCAGCAGTCGCTTAAAGGCACGCTCGCAGAAGTGTTAGAGAAGAGTAAGCAGGAGGCACAGCCCCGACGCGAAGCGGTCGGGGAGCCGACCAGAGCATCGGCTCCGTTTGAAGTTCCCGAGGACGCGCTTCGGAAAGTTCTCAAAGGCGAATCATAATTATTTCTATGCGCACTGCCGGATTGCTCGCACTGGCCATTTTCTTCCCTGCATTCGTTTGGGCAACTGCGCTCGTGAACATCAATACGGCTGATAAGGCGACGTTGATGTCATTGACCGGGCTGGGCGGAACTGGAGTAAAAGCACAAGCAGTTATCGACTACCGCGCTCAGCATGGTTCATTTGCGTCTATCGAGGACATCCAGAAAGTGACCGGTATCGGCCCGAGCACCTACGCCGGTCTCAAAGATTTCATCACAGTTGGTGATACGAGCGCATCAGACACTACCGACACCCCGATCGCGTCGACGACCGACTCATCGACACAGGAGCAGACGAGCTCGAGTTCTTCAGGGAGTAGGACGACAAGCCCGCCGTCGCCTTCGGCGCTTACTTTGGATGCAGGAAATAATCAAGATGCCGTTATGGAAGTGCCGTTGCATCTCTTCGCGCGTGCGACGGTCAAGGGCGGTGCGGTTGATCCATCTGCACAAATCGTGTGGGGTTTCGGTGATGCTTCTTCAGCAGAAGGCAGCGCGGTCGAGAAGACCTATCGCTATGCCGGTTCCTATCTCGTCGTGGTCACCGCGACCGATGGTCAGGCGACCGGGCGCGATGAATTCATTGTCACGGTACGGCCTGCGCAGGTGCGTATTCTTGAGATTCCCGATACGGGAATTGTAGTTACCAATGACACGAATGAACGTCTTGATCTCTCGAGTTGGGCACTTTTTGCGGACAAAAGTTCTTTTCGCGTTCCGAATGGAACGGTCCTGTTGCCGAAGGCGAATGTTCTCTTTTCTTCAACCATAACTAAGTTGCCGACGGCACCTGAGGTGACGCTTGCGTATCCAGGCGGCGGCATCGCGGCTCGCTATACAGCACCAGTGTCTCCGGTGGAGGCAGTCGTGCAACTTTCCGGACCCGTGACTGGTTTTAATGAAGTGCAGACGGTCGAGCCGACGATTATTAACCCGAAGACGAACATTCAAGTACATGCAGAAGCAGTAAGCGCCCCCGTAGCGACGACAGAGCTCGCCGCCGCGGGGGCGGCATTGACTTATGAATCGCCGGCATCCACCTCGCGTTTTTCTGGGATTTTTAAGTCCCCGTGGGCACTCAGTTTCCTCGGCGTTGTCGTTCTTGCGGGTAGCGCTTTCATTTTTCTCTAATGAACATTATTTTACTGACGGGCGGCACGTCCGGCATCGGTAAGGAAACGGTAAAAGGCCTTGCTATAACCGACGCAACGGTCGTTTTCACCGCGCGCGACAGAGAGAAAGGAGAAGAGGTTAAAAGAGAAATAATAAAAGAGACGAATAACAACAACGTCGACTATCTGGTGTGCGACCTTGCATCGCTCTCCTCCGTCCGCGCCTGTGCAAGAGAATTTGCCGAACGATGGGACAGGCTTGATATCTTGATCAACAATGCGGGCGTTCTGCCGCAGGAACGGCAAGAATCAAGGGATGGTATCGAGCTGAACTTCGCGGTCAATTTCCTTGCGCCATTTCTCCTTACCAATCTGCTTCTGCCGCTACTGAAGCAGAGCGCACCGGCGCGCATCATCAATGTGTCTTCCTCTATGCATGCGGAAGGGAATATCAATTTCGATGATTTGGAAAGCAAGAAAGCTTTCGATAAATATAAAGCCTATGCGCAGTCGAAACTCGCATTGCTCTTGTTCACGAAGAAATTGGCGAAAGAATTGCAGGGAACCGGTGTGACCGTGAATGCGCTTCATCCCGGTGTTATCGGCACTGAGATGACGATGCGAAATGTGCGTACGATGAATCCCATCGCCGCCTTTTTCTTCAAACGCACCTTGATTACTCCGGCACAGGGTGCAAAGACAAGTGTGTACCTCGCCACTTCGCCGGACGTTGCGGGCGTGACCGGCGAATATTTCGACAAGAAGAAAATCGCGGCCGCATCGCCTCTCGCTGATGATACTGCGCTCGCCGACAAGCTCTGGGACATTTCGGCAAAACTGGTCGGCTTGTAATCCCTAGTGCGTGTGGTATATTGGTATTCGAAGCATCCCTAAGTTCATTCTGGAGGACGTCATGACGATAGTGATACTCGGCTGTAAGCCGGAGATTGTCTCGAAAGCCGGGGGAGAGATTACCCTCCGGTTCCGTGGTGGTTCTGAAGAGCGGTGGCTCTTTGAGCAGGCAGTCAAGGCAACGTACCGTACCGACGCCGAACACTCGGCGGCGTACGCCGAGAAGCACGGCATTACCTTGGGCACACCCGTTGGGACCGATTAAGCGCCCTCCCGGGCAACCACAGGCCAGCGTAACCGCTGGCCTTTTTCTTTGGTTATAGATAGTAATTACCAGGGATTTTGATACTGTAGAAACTACGAAGGCTCAGGCCATATTTTTGTATGCATATTTTCCGAAAAGAGGCGCTTGAAGCCGCGGTCATTGACCCTCAGAAGAGGGTTGACGAAGAGGGGCAGTATATACGGTATCGCGGGGATTATCCTAATCTCGAACGGATACTCACGCAGGCGCGCGCGGACAATATGGAAATCCGCCGGTATGTGGAGAATATTGTAGCGGAGGATGGCGGCGTCATTCCCCTCAAATATGTCATCACCGAAGTGCCTCCGGGGCATGTGCAGCCATTTCATAGCCACACGAACGTCGACGAGATAAATCTCATCAGCGCCGGTGAAGTGTATTTCATAGAAAGCGAGACGCTTACTGAACAAGATGTTGGATCAATCCGAGAACAAGGAACACTTCTTCGTTCCGGAGACGCCGTCGTGAGTTCTTCGGACAAACGCCATACGGTCGCAAATCTTTCTGGTGCCTATGCGCTTCTTATAGGAACGATATCTGCTAAGGAGTCTGCGGCCGAATTCAAGCCTGACTGGAGACGCTAGCCGTATGAAGCGCATTCTTTTCTTTTCGCTCACGTACCACCCTTTCATCGGCGGTGCAGAGGTCGCCATCAAGGAGACGACTGACCGGATATCTCAACAGGACTATTCGTTCGACATGATCACGCTTCGGTTCGATAGCGCACTGCCGAAATTCGAGCGCGTGGGCAACATCGACGTGTTCCGCTTCGGATTCACGCGTCCGGGTGCAAAGATACAAGACTTCAACAAATTCCCGCTCGTGCTGAACAAATATCTGTATCCGTTCTTCGCGCTCGCCGTGGCAGTCGTGCTCCATCGCCGGAAGCGCTATGACGCCGTCTGTTCGGTGATGACGGGCTACGCTTCCTTCGCGCCGCTCTTTTTCAAAATGCTGTTCCCGAAGGTGCCGTACATCGTCCGTTCTGACGACGGCGACCCGATAGACTATCTGAAAAAGCGCGCCGGCATGGTGTATCCGCTGTTCGTGCGCGTATTCACAAAGGCTGATTTTGCCATCACGACATCGTCCTATCTCAAGAATTTCGTACGCTCCATGGGATACCACGGTCCGCTCGCTATCGTGCCGAACGGCGTGAACGCTGCACACTTCTCAAAGCAGTACCCGCTCGAAGAACTTGATGCGCTCAAACAAAAGCTCGGGAAGAAAGAAGGCGATGTCTATCTCATCACGACCTCGCGGCTTGTGAAGAAAAACGCAGTGGACGACGTTATACGCGCGCTCACGCTCCTTCCTGAGCAAGTGAAGTTCCTCATACTCGGCATCGGTCCGGACGAAAAAATGCTCCGCACACTCGCGCGCGAGAAGCGAGTGGACGGTCGCGTGTTCTTCCTCGGACAAGTGAGTCATGCCGAGATGCCGAAGTACCTGAAGGTGTCTGACATATTCATCCGCCCGTCGCGCTCGGAAGGGTTCGGTATTTCGTTCATCGAAGCAATGGTAGCCGACCTGCCGGTCATCGCGACGCAGGAGGGAGGCATTGCGGACTTCCTTTTTGACACAAAGCGGAACCCAAACAAGGAGACGACCGGCTGGGCCGTGGACAAAAATTCGCCCGAGCAGATCGCGGCAGCGGTCCAGGATATTCTCGCGCACCCTGAGCAGGTTGCGCGCGTAAAAGCGGCGGCGAAGAAAATGGCCTTCGAGAAATACGATTGGAACCTCATCGCGCGCGAGATGCGAACGGCTTTCGATCGCGCGCTCGCGAAGCGCTAGAATATACGTATGCGACTCGTTATTGCGACGCCCCTGTACCCGCCAGACATAGGCGGCCCGGCGACCGATGCTGCGCTCCTCGCGAAACATCTTCCGGCACACGGCATCGAAGTCGAAGTGTATTCGTTTGGGCTCGTACGGCATCTCCCGCGCGGCATCCGCCACGTGCGTTACGCGTATGGTCTCTGGAGACGTGCGCGGGGAGCTGATGTCATCGTCGCCATGGATACATTCTCGGTGTGCCTGCCAGCAGCACTGGTTGCTCGTGTCACCAGGAAATGTTTCGTCGTCCGTGTTCCTGGCGATTTCGTATGGGAACAGGCAGTACAGCGCTTCGGCGTGACTGATACCATCGAGGTATTTCAACAAAAGCGGTACGGCTTCAGAGTAGAGACATTGCGCACGCTCCAGCGCTTTGCGGTGCAACAGGCGGATCTCGTGGTTGCCTGTAGCGACTTTTTGAAAAGCATCGTCGCCACATGGGGCGTGGCGCCGGAGCGGCTCACGCGCATTTATCTTGGACTCGATTTCGACGACTATGCTGAAGCGCCGCAGAATGTGCCAGAAGGGAAGATCGTTTTCTCAGTCGGTCGGCTCGTGCCGTGGAAAGGGTTTATGACGCTGATACGCATAATGCCGGAACTGGCGGGGTGGCATCTGGTCATCGCAGGCGACGGTCCTCTGCGCGGGGTGCTTCTCGAACAAGCGCGTGCGCTTGCGGTGAGCGACCGCGTGACATTTCTCGGCGCGCTCCCGCGTGCACAGGTGCTCGGCTGGCTCCAGAGGGCTGACGCATTCGCTTTCAACACCTCGTTTGAGAGCTTTTCCTATCAATTGCTTGAGGCGATGGCGAGCGGCACACCGATAATCACGACGCCGGTCGGGAGTATCCCCGAGCTCATTACGGATGGTAGCGAGGGTGCTCTGTGCGCACCGGACGGTGCGCTTGCATTCAAGAATGCACTCATGAGTATTGAGCGCGAACCGGAGTCATGGAAGAAGCTGACCGAAGCGGCGATGCATAGAGCGCATACTTTCACCGCCGAGCGCACGGCCGAACTGTTTGCAGAGGCGCTGAAAAAAATATGCGCGTAATGCTCGTCGGCACCGATCGAACCCTGTTCGCTCCGGAGAGCGCGGTGCGAACGCGCCTCACGAGACTCGGGAAAGAGTTTGAGGCGCTTGATAGCATCGTCTTCTCGACGCGCACACACGGCATCAGGGTGGTTGCAGAGATCGCTCCGCATATCCATGCCCATCCGACGAATTCTTTTTCTCGTTTCTTGTATATGTGGGATGCGCTCCGCATTGCGCGTCGTTTGCCGCGACCGGACATCGTCTCGGCACAAGACCCTTTTGAGACGGGTCTCGCAGGGCTCTTCATCGCGCATCATTTCGGCATTCCGCTCGCCGTCGAGGTGCACACCGACTTCCTCTCGCCGGCATTCACCCGGCATTCGCTATTGAATCGCATTCGCGTCGTTATCGCGCGGTTCGTTCTTTCTCACGCAGACGGCGGGTATGCCGTTTCGGCGCGTGTCGCTGAAGCACTCAATCGCCGATATCATCCGGCGGTGCCGCTTGCGGTCGTACCGATATTCGTCGACCTCGCCCGATTCCGCGCGCTCGTCCGCGCGCCGGAAAGAAACAATTTGCTTTGGGTCGGCCGTTTCGAAGCGGAGAAGGATCCGGTGCTCGCACTTCAAGCATTCGCCGCCGCGCGGCGGGCGGGCATCGATGCTCGGCTCACGATGCTCGGGGTGGGCCTGCTGGAGCCATCGCTCAAGTCGCTCGCAACAACGCTCGGGGTGGCCGAACAGGTATCATTCCCGGGGTGGAAAGATGTTGCGCCGTATTTCGCTCGCGCCGACCTCATGCTCGTCACCTCGGCCTATGAGGGCTACGGGATGGCGCTGGTCGAAGCACTCGCCGCGGGCGTACCAGTACTCTCGACTGATGTAGGCATCGCACGTGGCGCGGGCGCGGTCATCGCCCATGGCGATTACGCAGCGGCACTTCAAGACTGGCTCCAGGGCCCGCGGGCGCCGGGCGTCCTCACGCTGAAATCGTACGTGAGCGAAGAGGTATATCTCACTGCCGTCCGCGATTGTTATGCGATGATAGTGAGACACAGTCGACCAAACTCCTCATTATGAAAGTACTTTTCATTTCTAATGATCCTGATACGCACGATGAGCGCAGCGGGAACCTGTACCTTCAGGCAGCGCCTGTATGGAATATCTTCCGCATGCATGCGGTCGCAAGGCGTGCACATGAGCTTATTCTCAAGTACGGCATCGAGGTCGTCTCGGCGCAGGATCCGTTCGAGGCGGGTCTCACGGCGCTCCGCGCCGTACGCGGCACACGGGCGAAACTGCATATCCAGGTGCACACCGATTTTCTTTCCCCGTGGTTTGTGCGGAGCGGCAACTGGCGTTCGCCTTCCGTGCGCATGCCGCTCTTGAATCGCTGGCGCCGCCGCATTGCCGATCGCGTATTGCCGGCATCATCCGGCATCCGGACTGTTTCGGAGCGCGTGAAAGCATCACTCGTGGCACACTATGGTTCTCGTATCCCTGAACCCGTCGTGATTCCGGTGGCAGTTGACCCCGCGGTGCCGCCGCCCATGCGCTTACCAAGCCACCCGTTCAATTTTGCGCTTATTACCGTCGGACGATTGGAGCCAGAAAAGCGCATTGAAGATATTCTTGCGGCGCTCAAACTCGTGGCGGTGCATTACTCTATGGTCGGGCTCTTTATTGTGGGTGAAGGCAGTGAGCGTAGAAAGCTCGAACGCATGGCGCGTTCGTTCGGGCTTGCCGACAGTGTTGTTTTTCTAGGGCAACGCACCGATGCGCGAGCACTGATGCCAAGCGCGCAAGCATACATTCAGGCGAGCGCGTATGAAGGATATAGCCGCACGCTTATCGAGGCGGCACTCGCCAAAGTGCCGATTATTACGACCGATGTTGGCATTGTGGGTGAAGTGTTCAAAGGATACGAAGACGTGCTTGCCGCACCGGTCGCCGACCCAACGGCACTCTCTCTCAATATCGTTGGATTCATCGAAGATACGCGCGTACGGCTTGAACTTCCTATCCACGCTGAAGCCGCGGCGCGTGCGCATCTCGCCTCCGTCGGCGACATCCCGGCTCGCATCGCCGCGGACCTCGAGAAGCTTGTGTCCCTATGAATAGAGGGTATTTTGTAATGTGGCACACACGTGCTACAATGCCCGTATGAGTACAAAAACAGCTTTCGTGCGCGCCCGTATGGAGCCTTCGATAAAAAAGAAGGCCGAAAGGGTACTGTCTCAGATCGGTATGTCCCCGTCAGAAGCGATCAATGTATTTTATCGACGCATTGCCAATGACAAAGGAATGCCATTTTCTCTCAACGTCCCGAATGCAGAAACACGCAGGGTGATTGAGAATATTAGGTTAGGAAAGAATCTAAAGACATTTAAGACGCATAAGGAATTTTCTGCTTACCTGAGATCAATTTAAACCATGCAGAGAGAACTTAGTTTCGAACGGCGATTTGAAAAGGATATAGTACGACAGAAACGTAGAGGCAAAGATTTAGACAAGGTCGACATCGTATCTTTTCTTCTGGCAAGAGATGGAAAGCTGACCTCGGCATTCTATCCGCACAAGCTCTCTGGGATGTATGAAGGTTTATGGGAATGTCACCTTGAACACGATTGGCTCCTTATATATAAAATGAGCGATACAAAGGTGATACTCGCCCGCACAGGAACTCATAGCGATCTTTTTGAATAATATGAAATTGAAATTACTTATTGTGACGCAGACAGTCGATACCGAGGACCCGGTGCTGGGGTTCTTTTGCCGTTGGGTGGAGGAGTTTGCGAAGCGCGTCGAGTCAGTCGAAGTTATATGCCTCAAAGAAGGAAAGCATGCGCTCCCGGTAAACGTACGTGTACATTCGTTAGGAAAGAAAGAAAGCAGTAGGCAGAAAGCAGTAGGCAGTAGAATTCGTTATACCTTTCGATTTCTTTCGCTTGCGTGGAAACTGCGGAAAGAGTACGACGCGGTGTTTGTACACATGAATCAGGAATATATTGTCATCGCCGGTTGGCTTTGGAAACTGCTCGGCAAGCGCGTCTATATGTGGCGTAATTATCACGGGGGGAATTTTCTTACCGACATCGCAATGGCTTTTTGTACGAAGGTGTTTTGCACCTCACGATATTCATACACGGCGAAAAACAAGAAGACAGAACTTATGCCGGTCGGTGTTGATACCGAGCGGTTCTTTCCCGATGCGCGCATCCCGCGCATCCCGCGCTCCATACTTTTCCTCTCGGGGATGTGGCCTTCGAAACGCCCGGAGGTATTGGTCGACGCGCTCGCTATCCTCGCGCGTGAAGGTCAGACCTTCACCGCCGATTTTTACGGTTCGCCGCTCCCCGAGACGAGAGATTATTACGAAAAGCTCAAAGAAAAAGTACGCGCGCTCGGTCTTGCAAGTAGCGTCACATTCTATCCCGGGCCGCCGAATTATCAGACACCCGATATCTTTCGCGCACACGAAATCTTCGTGAACTGCTCGCCGTCCGGGATGTTTGATAAGACGCTCTTCGAGGCAGCGGCCTGCGGCGCGCTCGTCGTCGCGTCGAGTGTTGATTTCGCTTTGCTCGCCGGCCAGGATACCTGGTTCGATTCTGCTGAAACATTAGCCGCACGGCTTGCGCTCGTACTCGGTAACCCCGCTTCGCACCAGGCGCCGTTCGTCGCGGAGCACAGCCTTGCCGCGCTTGCGGAGAAGCTTGCACAAGCGATACACTGAGCCCATACGACATGAATTCGCTTCGCTATTATCGGAATTCTCTGAGAGGGTACTGGCCGACTGCGCGGGCTTTGTCGTCATCCTCTCTCGGGGCGGCCCGTCTTTTTTTTGCTCTACTGTCGATACCGGTCCTCAAACATATTTCGGGGCGGCATCCGAGGAAACTACTGCTCTCCATAGACGGTCAGACAGTCCCTTTTTTCGTTCGTGACGGGACCGATATTTCCGCACTGCGGGAGATATTCGCCGACGGGGAATACCTTTTTGACGAGCTGTCGCGAGTCTCTCCGCGGCACATCGCCGATATCGGTGCGCACATCGGCACCTCCGTGCTCTTTCTCCGTTCCAGATATCCGGATGCGGTCATCACCGCGTATGAGCCTGACCCGGAGAATTTTCAATTGCTCGCCAAGAATGTCGGTGCTCTGCCCAAGGTCGAGTGTGTGAATGCCGCCGTAGCTGGCAGAGCCGGGACAATTTCGTTCTATCCGAATGCCGGAGGTTCAACTCGGGCGTCGATTATACCTATGAAAGATTCGCGCGGAGAAATCCAGGTTTCGTCTATACTCCTCGATGATGTCATCAGCCGAGGAATCGATATGATCAAATTCGATATCGAGGGCGCAGAAAACGAGATGTTCGCCGCCGCGACGATGATCGTCGGACTCTCTATCGGCGAGGTCCATCACAAGCTCATCGGCAAGACGCGAGAGCAATTTGGGACCCTCTTCCCGGGATGCTCATTCACCTGGAAGGAGAGAGGGTCTGACCATTCAATCGTCGCTATCTCTCGCCAGTCGCCCGCCTAGCTATGTTTTTCAAACTCAAAAAAATATATGCCGGACAGACCTTGCTACGGATTCTGATGAATCTCGGTTTCAAGAAATATAGATTGTCGGGGGCGGTTGCTGATATCGGTGGCGGCCGCGAGCCCGACTACTTTGACTATTTCAATATGACGCAGGCGACATCCGTCACGCCGGTGGATAGCTCCCTCTCCGGCATTGATTTTGAGAAAGATGCGCTCCCGTTTAGGAATGAGAGCGTCGACACAGTCGTGTGCGCGAATGTGCTTGAACATGTTTACAATCATCGCTTTCTCATTGGGGAAATGAAGCGGATTCTGAAGAGGGATGGAATGCTAGTCGGGTTCGTACCGTTCCTTATCCAATATCATCCCGACCCACATGATTATTTCCGGTATACGAAAGAGGCACTTCTGCGCCTATTTGCCGATGCTGGTTTTACTGATATCGAAGTCAGAGAGATCGGTGGCGGTCCGTTTGTAGCAAACTTCAACAACCTGATCCTTTCGGTGCCGCGCGTTATGCGCGTGCTCCTATATCCCATATATGCAGGGCTCGACCGGCTCTTTCTCGCCCTGCGACCATCTGCAACCACTCGCTATCCGCTCGGGTTTATCTTTAGTATGCGCAAACCTCCTCTATGACTCAAAAACGGAAAAAGGTGCTCATAGGGGCGAACGATTTATTGGTAGGAGGCGTGCAGAAGTTGATTATCGACCAGCTACAGCGCCTCGATCGTGAATCGTTCGATTTTTCGCTCGTCACCTTATTCCAGTTCCCCAACCAGGGGGACTTCTATGAGCTCGTTCCACCCGGGGTGGATGTATGGAGATTGAACTTTAAAAACTTTTGGGACGTACGTTCGTGGATGGCGTTGGTACGGGTCATAAGAAAGGTGAGACCTGATATCGTCAAATCCAGCTTGTTTTTCAGTAATATCATATTCGGATGCCTACAGCCATTCTTCGGATATCGATTGATCGTCGCCGAACACAATACATTTGTGCGGAAAACAAAGCCGCAAATATTCCTGAACCGAATACTGATGCATATCGCAGAGACGATGGTAGTTGATTCGAACATGGTAGCTGACTACTTATCACAGACAGAGCACATTGATCGGGGAAGATACACGGTTATTTATAATGGCATTGATATTGACACGATCGCGAGAGCGAAGTTGCAGTATGGGCCGCATAGAGAATCCATACGCAGAGAATTCGGACTTCGCTCCAGTGACAAAGTATTTCTGAACGTCGCACGATTGAGTTGGCAGAAAAATCACGAATTGATGATCAATGCATTCGCTCGTTTGAACCAATTACGAAACGATTGCCGCCTGATTATTGTTGGAGATGGAGACAACAGGGAACCTATGAGAGAACAAATCAGGAGCTTGGGATTGGACGAACAAGTCCTTCTTGTGGGCGAGCGAAAACGAAAAGATGTCGAAACGTTTTATTGTATAAGCGATTTCTTCTTGCTGACATCAAGACACGAGGGGTTTTGCATTACCGCTATGGAAGGTCTTGCGTTCGGCATGCCGCTACTCTCGACGCGTGTTGCCGGCGTGAGCGAATATTTGAAAGACGGAGAGAATGGATTCTTTGTCGATTCTGATCCTGCAGATATCGCTGAAAAGATGAACAAGGTAGCTGACTTTTCAGAGGAACAGATTCATTCATTCGCAGTGAGCGGGATGGAAACCGCAAGGGCCTATAGCTTGGAGAGGTATATACAGGCGTACCGAGACATGCTATCAACTTCTACACACACTGCTGTATGAAACGAGTACTGGTCACGGGCAGTTGCGGCTTCATCTTCAGCAATTTTATGCGCAAAGTTATGCGCGAAGGGGCTCCCTACACATTCATTAGTGTCGATAAAGTAATTGCTCCGTACAATCAATATAATGTCGCGCTAAACCGCGACCACACTTTTTACATGGGCGACATCGCCGACGAAGTGTTTATTAATAATGTGTTCATGCTCGAGAAGCCGGATATTGTCATCCACGGAGCCGCCGAAAGTTTCGTTGACGATTCGATAAAGAGTGCGGGCCCGTTCATCCACTCGAATGTCGTCGGGACGCAGATAATGGTTGATATGGCACTCAAATATAATGTCGAGAAATTCATCTACATCAGCACCGACGAGGTGTACGGGCAGTCGACGCATGGAGCACCCGCATGGACGGAAGAAACGCCGATGAATCCTCGCAATCCCTATTCGGCATCAAAAGCGGCAGGAGAGCTCATCGTCCGCGCAGCAGGAGAGACGCACTGCCTACCATATATCATCACTCGTGCATGCAACAATTATGGTCCCAGCCAGCCCCCGCGTAATCTAGTACCGAGAATAATCGCGAACACGCTTGGCGGGAAACCGGTCCCGATACATGGCAATGGTAAGAACATGCGCGAGTGGCTCTATGTCGATGACAACTGCTCCGCGCTTCAGCTCCTTATGGAAAAAGGGATTATCGGCGAGACCTACAATATCGGCTCTGGTTTTGAGCTTGAGAATCTCGAGATGGTTGAGCGCATTGGAAAGGAGCTCGGAAAAAGACCGGAGATTGCCTTTATGAAAGATCGTGCAGGCCATGATTTACGCTATTCAGTTGATTGCACAAAGATCTCAGCGCTCGGATGGAAGCCGCAGCATTCCTTCGACGAAGGTCTCAAGAAATGCGTGCAGTGGTACCTCGATAATAACTGGTATCTCGCAAGTCATGCGGCCTATATGGAGTGGAGGGATTCTTAATCCTTCTTCATATTTCGTTCAAATGAGATTCCTTCGTTTAAGTGCTCTGTATAGTCTTAATAACAAACTATCTTCCAACGAATAGTGGGTTATCACTCTATAATCCCACCGATCTTTTTTGATTACGTTCTCTATTTCTTTCAATACTTTATTGAGTTGATAGAAACCAAGTGTTCCGTCTCTCAAAGAACATGCTTTTATCGTTACCGCTTTGAGTCCTTCTTTTGAGTATAGTTTTACAAGGTTCTCGGCGATTTGTTTGGATATACCATATTCATATACAGTTTGTATTGAACCGATATAAATAAGTTTACATCCGTTTTCTATGCACAATTTGATTACATTGAACGTACCCATAACATTTGTCTCAAAACAATTTTCTTCTTTTGCTGCTAGGTGAACTACAACACTAATTCCCTTGAACTGAGGGCGCATTGTTTCTACATCTAGAACATCGCCATGCAAGGGTTTAGAATTTTCTAGTTTCAGGTGTCTACCAACAAATCCATTGCTTCCCGTAATTAAAATCATATTCCTTCGTAGCAAATAGTTCCTGATTCAGAACTCATAGATATTCTCTCCATCCTTTTTGAATATAAAGTTCTCGCCGCCAGTCGGGGTCATCCCATCTGAAAGATCGCCGTCAACTTTCTGCGGCGCGCCCTCACTATCAAGACGGTAGGATTGGTAGCCCAGTTTCCGCAATTCTTCTACGGCCTCCATCGATATACGGCCACCGCCTTTTTCTCCCCATACTTCCATAGCGACAGTCGGCGCGTTCTCGGTAAAGAAATGGCGGCCTCCCTCAATGATGTCTCTTTCCGCGCCCTCTGCATCGATCTTCAGGACGGTCGGCTTTGTATGAGTCGCCGTGTAGTCGTCAAGCGTTATAGTCGGCACGGCCGTTTTCTTGAATGTACCGCTTGCAGGAGAACGGCCTTTAACCACGGCGGCATTCAGCGTGCTGAGGCCGGAAAATTCTCCGATATAGAAATCCATCTTGCCGGTTGCGTTGGAGATGGCGGCGCAGTTCACGGTGACGCCCGCATAACCGCGAGAATTCATTTCGATAGCGCGAGCAAGGATCGATATGGGTTCGAATGTATGTACTTCCCTGCATAATTCCGACGCGAGATAGGTATAAAAACCGCAATTTGCCCCGATATCATAAAAGATGTCGTCCGGCCCTAGGTGTTTGGAGAAATATTTCGTGAGTTTCAATTCAGCTTCGTTCCCGCCCGCGAAGCCGAACATATGGAGCCCGAGAGAATCATAGTCCCGAAGAGGAATCTGTATGGCGCGGCCCCAGAAAAGGGTCGTGGTGAAGAGCCGATCGCCTCCCAGCCCGCTTTTCGCATAGAACACATACGGAAGATAAATGCCCGGAGTGAGAATGACTCTTTCAATTTTTTTTAATACGCCGCCGCCGCCAAGCTGTTCAAAACGACGTGCCCTACGGATCCGCTTCTGGTGATCCTTACTCCCGAGAGCTTCTATTAAAAGTGTCCGTTTATCTTTTCTTGTATTCATAGTGATGAGTCTCCTTTTTTGAATATAAAATCTTCTCCGCCGGCCGGAGAGACCCCCACTGACAGATCGCCATCGACTTTCTGTGGCGTGCCCTCACTATCAAGACGGTAGGACTGATAACCCATCGCTCGTAGTCTTTCTGCGGCGCTCATTGAAAGCTCCCATTTATTTTCTTTGCCCCAAATCTCCATTGCGATGACGGGTGCGTTTGAAGAAAAGAAATGCTTGCCTCCCTTGATAATCTGCTCCTCTGCTCCTTCTGCATCTATCTTTAAGAATGTCGGTTTAGTATGCGTTTTGATATATGCATCAATGGTCATGCTCGGTACGGTGACTCTTTTGGATAAAGTATAGTCTTGGGATGAAAGGAGTTTGGCAACCGAGGCATTGATCGTATTAACCATCGTAGAGTCCATGACATAGAAATCTATAGCACCGTCAATATCCGAGAGTGCGACAGAATTGACGGTGACCGACGCATCTCCCTGTACGCTCTCTCGTATGACATCAACAAGCTCGGATAGCGGCTCGAAGGCGTGCGTTTCTTTGCATAATTCCGACGCCACGAAAGTGTAATAGCCTCGATTTGCCCCGATATCATAGAAGACATCGTTCGATTCCAGATTTTTTATGAGAAACTTCGTCAAGTTCAATTCAGCTCCATAGAGGCCTCCGTACATGGAGAGTATCAAGGCATCATAGTCCTTCAAGGATATGCGTATGGTTTTGTCCCAAAAGAGGGTGGCAGAAGTTGAGTATCTGTGGGCCAACCCAGTTTTTGCGTAGAACACATAGGGAAGGTAAATACTGGGCGCGGTAAAAAGCCGTTGAACCATTTTAAGCACACCGCCTCCGCTGATCTCTTCAAATCGATGAACCTTATCGAGGCGTTGTCGGTAACGGTCGCTCCCAAGCGCTTCCAACATCAGCGCCCGCTTATCTTCTTGCATGCGGGTCAGTATAACAAATGCGACTGATGCCAGTAAGGGAGCGGTTTGCCTCATGACCAAGAACATTCTAAGATATGCGAATGATGTGTGCATTATGCGGGAAGGAGGGAATGACACAGTTCCTCTCCCTTGGACACCAGCCGCCAAGTGACGCCTTCCTCAAGAAAGAAGATTTGGAGAAGCCAGAGATTACCTACCCGCTTGATCTTTTCTTTTGTAGTAGCTGCACGCTCGTACAGCTCGGATACGCCGTTGACCCCGATATCCTTTTCCGCGATTATGTCTACAACACGAGCACCAACAACAGTCTTAAGGCGAATTTCAAAGCACTGGTCGATAAAATTATCAGCGAGTATCAGTTGGTTGCAGGGGATTTTGTCATTGACATCGGTTCAAATGACGGCACGCTGCTTGAGAATTACCTCCCGTACCAGATTAAGGTGCTCGGTATCGATCCGTCGAGTGCGACCTCTCTCGCGCTTGAAAAGGGCGTCCCGACGCTGGTTGATTACTTCAATGTCGAAACAGCGGCAAAGGTCTGCAAAGAACACGGCAAGGCGAAGATCATCACTGCGACGAATGTCTTTGCGCATGTGAAGGCACTTGATTCGTTCATGCGCGGTATCAAGGGTCTGCTCGACGAGAAGGGCGTCTTCATTTCAGAGAACGGCTATGTGGTCGATATGATTGAGGGTATGCAGTATGACGCCATCTACCACGAACACTTGCGCTACTACAGCGTGACAGCGCTCTGTGCACTCTTCGCGCGGTACGAGATGGAGGTCGTCTCGGTCGAGCGCATCCCGAGCCATGGAGGATCGATTCGGGTGTACGCCGCACACAAAGGCGCGCTCCCGGTCTCAGAGAATGTAGCAACACTCTGTGAGCTTGAGAAAGAGCACGGTTTCACTTCGCTTGCGCGGTATCAGACATTCGCGAACGAGGTCGTCGTTACGAAGATCGCTCTGCTCGACATCATCTATACCTTCAAGAAAAAAGGTGCGCGTATCGCGGGCATCGGAGCGCCCGCTAAGGGCAATACCCTGCTGAACTATTGCAAGCTCGACGGCACCTTTATTGAATGCCTGACGGAGAAAAGCGCGCTGAAGATTGGCCTCTATTCCCCTGGTATGCATATTCCGGTCATCGACGAGGCATACCTGTTCGAAGAACAGCCCGAAGCGGCGCTCCTTCTTTCTTGGAACTTGGCCGATGAACTCGTGCCGAAGATACGCCAAAAAGGGTATAAGGGCGTTTTCATCATTCCAAATCCGGTTCCGAAATGTATAGAGTAATATGCACCTCCCGCAGCCATATCTAGGAATGGGTACCTGGGGGATGGGTGGCACATGGGAGCGCAATCCCGATAACATCGATGTCTCAATCGAGGCGTTGCGTTTCGGTCTTTCTCTCGGACTCAAAATCATCGATGTGGCTGAATTATACGGAGGCGGACTGAGTGAAGAGATTGTCGGCCGCGCGATCGCGGGGCGGCGCGAAGAGGCGTACCTTATCAGCAAAGTGTGGAAGACCAACCTTCGCTATGACGATGTGCTTCGCGCGGCCCACGGGAGCCTCAAACGGCTCAATACCGACTATCTCGACCTCTATCTAGTCCACTGGCCGAGTGAGGAGATGCCGCTCTCTGAGACTATGCGCGCTATGGAGCACCTGGTGGATGAAAATCTTGTGCGAGCGATCGGTGTCAGCAATTTCTCGCCACAGCTCATGGAAGAGGCACAAAGCTATCTGAAGCATACGGCGATTATCGCGCATGAATTCGAATACAATCTGCTCACGCGCGAGGCCGAGCACGAGGTCATCCCGTATTGTCGCGCGCACGATATCGACCTCATTGCCTATCGACCGTTCGCGAAAGGCGCACTCACACAGCATACAAATGTACTGCTCGAGGAACTTGCAAAGAAATACGATAAGACACCCAATCAGATCGCACTCAATTGGATTATCTCGCAAGACATCGTCGCCATTCCAAAATCCAGTAGCGAAGCACATATCAAAGAAAATGCCGATGCACTCGGTTGGGAACTATCGCCACAAGATATCGAGCGATTGCGCTCTGCTTGAGCGTGCGCGTGAACTAGTATAGTATTGGCTCGTATATGGTAGAAAAAAAGAGGGCGTTTATCACCGGAGCCACGGGCCAGGACGGCTCCTACCTCTGCGAATTGCTTCTCGAAAAAGGGTATCAGGTATTCGGTCTTCAGCGCCGGGCAAGCCTGCCGAATACCGCACGCATTGATCATCTCTACGAGGACACAGAAAATCCAGATTTTGTCATGCTCTATGGCGACCTTGCTGATAGCTCAAACTTGTTCCGCATCATCAACAAAGTGAAGCCGCATGAGATCTATAATCTCGGCGCACAAAGTCATGTCGGTATAAGCTTCGACAAGGCCGAGTACACCGCCAACATTGACGCGCTCGGCCCCCTGCGACTCCTCGAGATTATTCGCAATGTCGATTTTCCGATTCGCTTTTATCAGGCGTGCTCGTCTGAAATGTTCGGCAAAGTCCTCGAGACGCCGCAAAAAGAGACGACCCCGTTCAATCCACAATCGCCCTACGGCGCATCAAAAGTGTTCGCGTTCAATGTTACTAAGCAGTACCGCACGGGGTACGGACTGTTTGCCTCGAACGGCATCCTCTTCAATCATGAATCGCCGCGCCGCGGAGTCAATTTTGTTACACGCAAGATTACCCTCGGGCTCTCGCGGGTCAAGCTCGGGCTCCAACCTCTTCTCCGCCTAGGGAATTTGGACGCCAAACGCGACTGGGGATTCTCCAAGGATTATGTGGAGGCGATTTGGCGCATCCTACAGCACAAAGAGCCGGGTGATTTCGTCATTGCGACCGGCGAGACGCATACGGTACGAGAATTCGTCGAGGAGGTCGCGCACAATCTTGACATGTCGCTCACATGGAAAGGAAAGGGTATGGAAGAACGAGGTATCGATACAAAGACCGGGAAGACTATTATAGAAGTTGACCCGCGGTACTTTAGGCCGAACGAGGTTGATATGCTGCTCGGAGACTCCTCAAAGGCGCGCAAAGTCCTCAAGTGGAAGCCGAAGGTGACATTCAAGAAGCTCGCCGCCCTTATGACGGAAGAGGATTTCGCCTATGCAGAGCGTGAAGCGATCTTGCACAACACTATCGCCAACCAAAGGAAATTTATGAGCTATGGTCTCCAAAATGGAAAAAATTCTTCACAACGGAAAACTCGTCGCGCTAAAAATTAATGCATTCGCAGACGGTTCAATACCGATGACCTCTCCCGAAGAAGCGCTTCAGGTGATGACGCTCAAACACCCGAAAGGGCGACATGTCACCCCGCACCGACATGTGCCGCATCGGCGAGAAACAAATGTTCTTCAGGAGTGCTTGGTCGTAATCAGCGGCAAGCTCCGCATTTCTTTCTTTGAGAACGACGAGGAAGCATTCACCCATGTCGACATCGCGGCAGGCGAAGCCTGTCTGACGCTCTCGGGCGCTCACGGTGTTGAGTTCTTGGAGGATTCTGAAGTTATTGAGGTTAAGAACGGTCCCTTCATCGATGATAAAGAGCCTTTCTCCGCACAACGCTGATTAGAATAGAAAGGTCGGTTCGGTTACTTTTTCAGCCGCCACTAAACGCTTTTTTGGAATAAAAAATCGTATGAGATCGCGAATGGGTTTTGGGACGAGATGCTTCCATTTGCTGTAGAGACCCGGGTGTCGTCGCCGCAACGCCGCCGACTCTAGTACCCAACCGTTCCCGGCATTGACACTTACGCTGTCTTGGTTGAAGACATGTTTCCAGGTGATACCGGTGTACCATGCGAGACGGGCCTTGCCAGAAGTGAGACGGAGAGTAAAATCACCTTCCCAGAATCTGCTAGCGGTGTCTGCAAGCCCGAACACCGGTATTGAATCGCGGCGCAGGAGTAGCCCCTGTTCGGCGATTTGGAAGGGGTGGTATGACAATGTCTTCCACATAAGGAAATCTTCTTCTCGGTGATACTCTTTCCCATCGTGGCTTATCCCGTTTGTTCCAAGCGCGTCTATCTCTGGATGCTTGAGCATGAATTCCTTGCACACTTCGATCTTGTCGAAATAATATGTATCATCGTCATTCAGAATCTTAAAAAGTGTCCCGCGTGCCATGAGCATGCCCTTGTTGATCGCGTGGCTTTGTCCGAGGTCTCGTTCAGAAACATACCGCTCGATATCTCCACACCGTAACCTCTCTTCAAGGTATGCCGGTGTGCCGTCCGAACTGCCTCCATCGACAACAATAATTTCCTCATCCTCTTTTTTATGGGCGAGCAGATCTGCAATGACCGTTTTTAGATACGGCAACTTATTATAAGTGACGATGATATACGAAAGAGTCATGTTAGAATCCTGTATCTGTATAGGCTATCATACAGCACATCAATGTACCCGCTAGTTCATCAAAGAAAAAAATGATTACTACTGCTTCTCCAAAACATTCCGGTTCTTCAGAACGGTTCGGTTACGAATGGGACACCTATGGCGAAATGCTCGATAACTATCAGGAGCAGTTCCGACGCTGGACGGTCGGTCTGGAGGAAGGGAAATGGAAGGGTGCGAGATTCCTTGATGTCGGATGCGGCATGGGGCGCAATAGCTATTGGGCGATGCGGAGCGGAGCATCTGGAGGTGTTGCGATCGATCTAGACGACCGCACGCTCGCGCACGCCCGCCGCAACCTACAAGACTTCCCTAGCGTCTCGGTAGAGCATATGAGTGCCTATAATATCGCGTTCTCTGACGAATTCGACATCGTATTTTCGATCGGCGTTATTCACCATCTGGAGCATCCTGATCTTGCCCTGTCGAAGATGTTCCGTGCGACGAAGCTCGGCGGCATCGGCCTGATCTGGGTGTACGGACGCGAGAACAATGGCTGGGTCGTGTATCTACTCAATCCACTCCGCAAGGTGTTTTTCAGCCGAATGCCGATAGGTCTCGTTCATTTCTTATCGATCTTCCCGACAGCAACCCTCTGGGTCGCTCTGCGCCTCGGCCTCAACCAGATTGAGTATTTTCGTTTGATTCGCCGGTTTTCTTTCGCACATCTGCGATCAATCGTTTTCGATCAGATGTTGCCGCGCATCGCCAATTACTGGTCCAGAGCTGAGGTTGAATCGCTGATGCTTAAAGCAGGATTCGCCAATGTTACGCTTATCTGGGTCAACGAAATGTCGTGGACCGCAATCGGCTTGAAACCTTAGGTCTTTCTTGCTAGGTTACCTCTATATATGGCAGAAAAGGATCGGTATGCCCGCTACGCCCCGAAGATAAAAGGCAAGACCATTTTGGTAACCGGCGGCACCGGTTCATTCGGTATGGCAGTCACCGGGGTTCTCCTTAAACTTGCGCCGAAAAAGATCATCGTTTTCAGCCGTGATGAAAAGAAACAGTTTGACCTCGCGAACTATTTTGACGATCCACGGCTCTCTTTCATCATCGGAGATGTTCGCGACCGCGAGGCGGTCGACTACGCGATGGAAGGCGTCGATTATGTGTTCCACGCGGCGGCATTGAAGCAGATTCTGACCGGGGAATACTTCCCGCTCGAGCTCGTGAAGACGAATGTGCTCGGGAGCCACAATGTTATCCATAGCGCAATCGACCACGGGGTCAAACGCGTCGTCCTCCTTTCGACCGACAAAGCGAGTAACCCCATTTCGGTCATGGGGATGACGAAGGCCTTGATGGAGCGCGAAATGGTTGCAACCGCTCATCGGGGAGGCGAGAAAACGATCGTGTGCGCCACGCGCTACGGGAATCTCCTCTGTTCACGAGGGTCGGTGGTACCGTATCTCATTGAGCGCATCAAGCGGGGGAAGACGGTGACCATTACCGACCCGCTGATGACGCGTTTTGTCATGACGATTCAAGAGGCGCTCGATCTTGTCCTCTTTGCACTCACGATGGGGAAGCCAGGCGAAATATATGTACGCAAAGCGCCTGCGACGACCGTGGCCGACCTCGTGTCCACAGTGGCGGAGATTTTTTCGCACACAAAGCCGATCGAGAGAATCGGTGCTCGTCCCGGGGAAAGCGTTGATGAATATCTCATATCGTGCGAAGAACGACTCCGCGCTGTCGATCACGGCGACTATTACAGCATCTCGCCCGAGAAGCTCGGGCACGATTATCCGAGCGCGTATTTTGAAGTTGAAGGTGCAAAGAGGGCTGATATTTGCGAGGAAGGATACACTTCGACGAATACTGAGCGGCTCTCGAAGGGAGAAGTGAAGAAGCTCCTACTCTCCCTGTCTGAAGTCCGCGCCGAACTTGCCACCTTCAAGAAGAAATGACTGCCCTCTAGCATGTCCGCGTCAATCATAACTTTTGCAAATCTCGGAAGGAAACAGAATCTCCGAACGACCGATATGCTGCCGCTTATCGAGGCATTTGCGGCGTCGGGAGAGCTCCGGCAGATCATATGTCAGATCAATGCAGGATTCCCTTTCAAACATACCTACTCGGCGATTCCCACATGGCTGCGCTATCCGATGCGCGCGCTCGAGAAAGTATCCGGCAAAGCGTTCCCGCGGCCGATGATAGAGCGGCTCTTCGACTTCTTCACCGCGCACCGGCTCGTGCGCACCGATGTCACCCTTATGCACGGCGGCTTCACGATGCCGACAACGGTGCGGCGCGCACATGTGCTCGGCTCGCTCGCGGTCGATATTTCCGTATCGGCTGACCTCGCGACGAATGTAGCGCTTGAAAAAGAAGAATTGCCGTACCTCGGATTCCCCGAATACGAAGGGACATACACTCGGCTTGCGCGCGAGGCAACACATCTCAATTTTTTTGATTATTTGATTGTGATGTCTGATTTCACTCGGCAGACGCACATTGCGGCAGGATACCCTGCAGATCATATATACATGGCGCATCTCGATATCGACACCGCACGGTTTGCCCCGCAGGCGCGCGCAAATGGTGCGCCCTTCCGTGTGCTCTATCTCGCGCATACGCAGCCCCTCAAAGGGTTGCATTATCTGCTTGACGCATGGGAATCGCTCGACCTACCTGGCGCCGAACTCGTCATTATCGGAGGATTTGGAGAGATGCCGGAGGAGTTGAAACAGCGCTACATCAATCGCATCCAGAGTAATCCGCGCATCAAGTGGACCGCCGGTACGCACACGCCGGAGCAGTACTATCACGACGCATCAGTGCTCGTCTTCCCGTCACTCACCGAAGGATTCGGGCGCGTTACGATCGAGGCGATGGCGTGCGGACTGCCCGTCATCACGACCGATCACGCCCCCGGTATCGTAGAAAATGGGAAGACGGGCTTCGTCGTGCCGGTGCGGGATGCGCAGGCGATAAAAGAGAAAATAGAATACTTGTATCACCACCGCAATATTGCCGAAGAGATGGGAAGGGAAGCGCGCAAAGCAGTAGAACAGAAGAAACCCTTCGGTGAAGAGATGCTAGAAATCTACCGAGACATCATGCAACGAGAAGGACGAAATAGTCCCTAACGGTATATACTGATCGGTATACATGAGCGAGACGCACTACCAGATACTCAAGTATGTGTGTGTAGGAAGTATGGTCGTCATGATCAACGTAAGCCTGTTGTATTCGTTCACTGAGTTTTTCCATATCTACTATCTCATTTCGGCTGTATTTGCGTTCTGTGTTGCATTCCTCGTTAGTTTCTTCCTCCAGAAGTTCTTCACCTTTAGTGACGTATCGACCGGTCGTGTCGCATCGCAGATGGCGCGCTACCTCTCGCTTCAACTCGCCTATGTGTGCGTGAATGCCGCTCTTCTCTACGTGCTCGTCGAGTATCTGGGCGTGTGGTACATTCTCGCGGAACTCACCATCGCGCTTGGCCTCGCTATAGTGACCTTCATCATCTCGCGACGCTTTATCTTCGTTCGCCAGGTGAATGATGCGACATAAGTATGTGTGGAGTCGCGGGCACTATTGGAATTAGAAACAATCGAGCTCTTACGGAGATGCTCGGAGCCTTACAACATCGCGGGCCAGACGATGAGGGCGAATATTATGACGCTAATCGGGGAGTCGCGCTCGGGCATCGGCGGCTTTCAATTATTGACCTTTCTCAAGCGGGGCATCAGCCGATGGCGAGCGAGGACGGTTCGGTTGTCGTCGTCTTCAATGGCGAAATCTACAACTATAAACAGCTGACGGGAGAATTACGCCAGCAGGGCTTTACCTTTCGTTCTACAAGCGATACCGAGGTACTCGTACACGGATACCGTGCGTGGGGCAGTGATGTTTTCAAAAAAATAGACGGAATGTGGGCGGTCGCGCTCTATGATAAGCGCGCGGGGAAGTTGTTCCTTAGTCGTGATCCGGCTGGCATCAAACCGCTCTATCTCTATAAGAAAGGCACAACACTCGCTTTTTCGTCTGAGATAGGAGCGCTTGCTCGCGTGCCCCCGCAGGGTTCATTAGCGATGAACGAAATGGCGATGCGCGCATATCTCACCCACGGTTATATCTACGGTACAGATACCATGTATCGAGAAATTACATCAGTTCCGCCGGCGACAACTCTGACAATCTCGCTACCAGACCTTTCCACTACAAGCGAGACCCATTTCATCCCGGAACGGCACACTCCGCCGAAGACGCTCAGAGAGGCAGTTGATGAATTCGAAAAGATTTTTGCAGATTCGGTTCAGGCGACCTTGCAGGCGGATGTTCCGGTCGGACTCTTTCTTTCGGGCGGCATTGACAGCAGTCTTGTCGGCTATCAAGTGAAGCAAGCGGGGGCACAGATGAAAGCATTCACGATTGGTTTTGATGAACAAGGGTTTGATGAATCGAGAGATGCCGCTCGTATCGCAGAGCATTTCGGCTTTCCGCTCGAGACGGTGATCGTGCGGGGGAGCGATATTGTACCCGAGGCGCTCCGAGTCCTCGACTCATTCGGACAACCGTTTGCCGATATGTCCGCACTGGTTACTGATCACTTGAGCCGTTTTGCGCGCGAACAGGGGTGCACGGTGGCGCTCACCGGCGACGGTGCCGACGAGCTCTTCGGCGGATACCCGACGCATTATCTCCCGAAACTTGCAGCATGGTATCAGAAGATGCCTCGCGCAGCGGACGCGATCCTCGATATGTTTCGGCGCGCCCTCCCGCGCGATTTTTCGAAACTGGGGAACCGCGAGAAGCTGACGCGATTTCTTGAGGGCGCTCGCCATCCGGTTGAAGCGGCGCATGCACGCTGGAAGAGCGTCTTCACCGAGAACGAACTCGCAGAGATCCTTGTGCCAGATACGCTTACTAATAGAGGAGCACCAGATTTTGCCGCTTTTTTCGATATGGTCCGTGAGGCGAGTTCTGACGCTGCAGATCTCGTCTCAAAAGTCGATTTCCTGACCTTCCTCACCTCTGATTGTCTCGTGAAGAGTGATATCGCCTCGATGCAGCACGGCGTCGAACTGCGCGTACCATTCCTGAATAAAGCACTCATCGACTTCGCCTGGAACCTGCCGGGAGAGATGAAGGCTTCACCGTTCCATACCAAGAAAGTGCTTCGGCAGTCGCTCGCTCGTGCTCTTCCGCGTTCTATAGCACGAGCACCGAAACGCGGTTTCGTCCCGCCCTTGGCCCATTGGCTCATGAAGGAATTGAAGCCGCTCATGTGCGAACTCCTTTCGGAAGACGCCATTGCCAAGGTTGGATTTCTGCAGTACGCTCCCGTAGCAGAACTTGTCGAACAGCATCTTGCGGGCCGAGAGGACCATGCGAAGAAGCTCTGGGCGCTCATGAGTCTCTCGCGCTTTGTTTTTCGTGCATCCCATGAAATATAATTATTCCATCATCGTTCCTGCCTACAATGAAGCCGACGCAGTCGGTCCTGTGCTCGCTGAGCTCCGTACTGCGTTTCCGGCGGCAGAGATTATCGTCGTCAATGATGCATCGACGGACGGTACCGCCGAAGCAGTGGCGAAGCACTCTGTTACTCTCCTTACCAATGTACAGAACTTCGGTTATGGCTATTCGCTCAAGCGCGGCATAGGCGAAGCGAAGGGCGAGCATATCATCATCCTCGATGCGGACGGCTCCTATCCGGTTGCCGCTATCCGCACGCTCATGCACGAATATGAAAAAGGATTCGACATGGCGGTCGGCGCCCGTCAGGGCGCATTTTATAAAGGTTCGTTTTTGAAGCGTGTCGCGCGGGTCTGCTTCCGCATTATCTCTGAGTTCGCGACCGGACGCACGATACCAGACATCAATTCCGGCTTGCGGATATTCCGCAAAGACGTTGCGATCCTCTTCTTCCACACGCTCTCGAGCGGATTCTCTTTTACGACCACTATCACGCTGGCATTCATGCTGAATGCGTATTCCGTCACCTACATCCCTATCGAGTATCATAAGCGCAAAGGCAATTCCAAGGTCCGCTATGTCCGCGATACACTGCGTTCGGCACAGATTATCGTCGAGGCCATTGCGACCTATAACCCGCTCAAGATATTCCTCCTCATCGCTGCGGTCGTGTTCGTTGCCGGCCTTGCGGCGAGTGCGCTTGCCCTCTGGTACCCATGGGTTGCACTCTTTCTCTTCCTCTCCGTTGCTTTCAGCATGAGTATGTTTACCTTCGGGCTCGTGGTTGTTTCCTTAAAGAATCGCAGCGTGAACGCGTGATCAGTTAGCTCGTCGCACGATATACGCACTCCCGAGTTGGGTATATGAGAGGAAATCTTTGAGCGTATGAATGTCTTGCGGGTACGCGCCGCAAATGACGGCGTTTATTTCGATACAGGTTCCTGCTCGCATCTCCGCTTCGCTGCAGAGGGCTTTGCAATTTGAGGAGATGGTCCATGCGGTGTAGGTGGGCGCTGGGAAATGCAAGAGATACGCGGCTTCTTCTTCTGCTGTGTCGGGGATAACAACCACCGGCTTGAAAGAGACGAATCGGTCAACGGCGTCAAGATGCTGGAGCTGAAATTGATTGCGGCTCATGTTCTGTTGGCGTTCGTTCAACAAAGGGAGCGAGGTGCTGTTGAGTGGCAGGCTCAAACGGGTTGCTTGCGGCCAGACCGGTTCGAAGATGAACACATTGTGCGGTGAATTGAACTGCGTCTCGAGTTGATTCGTGAGGATAGTCTCGGAAGATGGTTTCCAATAGAGCCCTATGGCGTGGGTCATCACGACGAGGGCGAGCACGCCGCTTATGGCGAGGCCGGCGATACGCAGAGCCCGTATTTCACCGAGCAGCATGATGATGGCGAAGGAGACAGCGATAGTGAGCGGGAGCGAGTAGCGCGGGAAGAGACTGAATCCGAGGAGGGCATGGAAGATCAAGTATATGAGGACTGGGTGCAAGCACGCGATAGCAAGGTAGAGCCGTTTACGATGGTCGGCCCTTCGCCAGAAGAAGAGTGCTGTAATGAGCCCTATGATGTAGAGGAGCACGAGTGGCTGGCTGCCGACCGCGTACGCGATGGGGTCATAGAGGCGATGAAACCAGTCAATTCCGTCGCTAGGCGTCATAACAGCGACGACTCCCGGATCCCACCAAACGGCATGACCCTTCACGAAAGCAGCGCGATAGAGGAAAGAGATATTGAGTACGAAGAGCGCTATGAATAGATACCAGTGCCGAATGGAGTACTCCCATACCTCGCGCAGCCGGACATGTTTCAAGAGGATTGCGTAGAGAATCCACAGCAGGATAGGGAACACCCCGACATAATTCTGAAAGAACGCGGCAGTGGCGGCCCAGACCATGAGCGCGATATACACATTCTTTTTGATGAGAGGATCCAATCCGCGCGAGAGGTAATACTCTTGTGCGATAAACAGAACACCAACCGCAACATCGAGGATCATATAGAGCACCCACACCTTCATTGTATGGACGAAGCCGATAACGAGTGAATTGCCGAGGAGCAGGAAAAGGAGGAAAAGCAGACTCTGCCCGAGAGGCGAAGGGATCTTCCGTCGCGCGAAGTAGAAGAGAAAGAATCCGCAGAAGGCGACGAACAACAATCCATTTACGAAGCGCAGGACGGCGAGCAGGTCGCCGGTGTGGAGCGCGATTTGCATCTTCGTGTCCACGAGCGAGAAATGATTCGCGGCGAGCATAACGCCGATGGCGGGGACGAGCACGGTCGTGTCGATATAGGTCTGCACTCCACCGTAATAATTGCCGGACTTGGAGAACTCCCACCCGGGAAGCGTGCCTTTTTGTATCGCATTGAGAGAGCTCGTCAAGAAGTAGCTCTCGTCGCCGATGATGTTGGGATTATTCCCGAAAGGGTCCGGATTGAGTGTGGCAACCGTGATGAATAGGAGAAGCCCAGCGAGCAGGGCATACCGGAATCGGGTTGGGAGCGCCATGTAACGAGATTGTATCATCATCAGTTATAGGAGTATGCTGAACAGAATGCGATTCGTTATCCGGGACGACGACCTTAACTATTTCTCGAAGTCTGCCGATATCGAGCGGTGGTATGCCGATATTTTTGCGCAGGGCATTCCGGTCGGCTTCTCGGCAATCCCGTTTGTGAAGCCGGTGAGCGATGTGTATACAGCGGGGGTTCAAGCAGAAAACAAAGAGTATCCGATACATGGGAACACGGAACTCGTCTCGTACGTGAGAAGCAACCCGCTCATTGAGATACTCCAGCACGGCACGACGCACGAGACAAACAACGGCTACGAATACTCGAAGACGAGCGGTCTCGTGGATGATACGCGGCGCGGGAAAGAAGAATTGCAAAAAACATTCGGCGCGCAGTTCAAGAATATTTTTGTTCCTCCGCATGATTGGATAGGGAGCCATGGCGTGCGCGCCGTAGAGGCGACGCACATGAATATCATCCGCGGCCGCGGGGCAGGGCTCCGCAACTGGATACCGCGCTTTGCCTACCTGCGGATTTTTTTCATGATGCTTTTGTTTCGGCTCGTGCACGCATTCCAGACATCATTTCCCGCGTATCCCTCCGTACTCGATTTCGGTAAGCACAAAGAGGCATGTTCCTACCGGCTTGAAGATACTGATGTGTTCGACGGGCTCGCGTATGCGAAGCAGAAGGACGGCATCTTCGTCGTCGTTACGCACTTGCATTTCTACACGAATGAGAAGAAGGAACGCCTGCTTCGTTTGATAGAGAAAGCGCGCGAACATGGAGCTGCATTCGTTGCGTCGAGCTCCCTTTTCTCTTAGAGAGCATTCCGGCGCGTCGCCCGGAAGAGGAGTACGATTCCGATAACGACATTAGCGGCGTCCGTGATGATGCGTGCGACGAGCATGCCCAGGATGCCGTAGGCAAGCAAGAGCGGGATCTGGAGCGTTATGAGCAGGATGGGGCTCACGAAACTCGTCACATACAGTTCAGTCTTGAGCCGCTGGGCCTGCAAGGCGATGGAGACGAGATTGGCTGGTAAGAGAATGATGATGACCGCATACAACTGCGTATAGGGAATGACATCGAGATACTTCGGAAACAGGAGCCCGAACAAGAACGGCGCCGCAAGGATGTAGACCAGCGCGCCCGCCGCGCCGGCAAGGGCGGCGCGGAATGTCTTGGAGATGATGGTATCGCGCAACTCAACGAGCGTGCGAGTTGCGAACTTGGGGTATGCGGCGGTGCCAATGAAGTTGAGCGCCGCTCCGAAGCGTTCGGGGATCATCGTCGCGAAGCTGTACACAGCAAGCTGTACCGGCCCGAGGAAATGGAAGACGAGGACGCTGTCGAGTTGGGAGATGATGGTACTGAATGCATTCATGACCGAGAGATGCGCGCCGTACGGGATGGTCTCTGGGTCGGTGCGATCGTTCGGAGCGTAGATGCGGAGCGTTCGGACATACGCGAATATTGTCACCGCGAGATTTACTGCGAGATTGACGAAGATAAGCACCGTCGCATCCTTGAAAAAATAGATAGAGAGAAATATGGCGGCGTAGTAAGCCATGTTAATGAGGATGCCGTAGACGAAGGAGCGTTTGAATTCTCTTTTCCCAGCGAGAAAAGTGCTATAGGTCCCGAATGCATTGATATTCGGTGCAAGGAGCGCAATGATGACGAGACCGATCGCGAGCATCCCATTGCCGTGGAGCGCGTAGTACGCGGCTCCCGCGAGTCCGATAGTTGTTGGAACAAGATTCCACCAGAGCTGTGCGGCGACGCCCGCCCGCAAGTCGCCCTCATACCCGCGTGCGACTGATTGTGCCACGGCGCCGCCCATTCCCGTGAGGCAAATAGCGCCGAGGAGCGCAGAAAGCGATAGGAGGTACTGATAGTTACCGTACACCTCGCGCGGCAGGAGATTGGCGAAAGCGACCGAGAGCAGGAGGGCGAGAACCGTCGTAATAACGAAGTTCAAATTGGTCCACAGCCCGACGCTCGCGAGATACACCATATCGGTCTTGGTATACTTCTCGCTCCAGCGCAGAGCGCGCACGGTGACACGGCGTATTCGTTCTGGCATATCGCTCATAGTATACTAGGCGCCATGCATAAGTCGCTGGCGCCCGAAATATATAACCTGAAGCAGTCTCTCGAAGTGTCACTTCCCTAAACGACATGGAACGACCGACACAACTCATCTGGCTACCGACCGGTGGGCACATCGGGGACGCCGTCATGGTCGCATCACTTTTTGCGGAGATTACTCGCGAGATGCCGCATGTGAAGATTGCGTATCTGGTGCGGCGCAATGCGCCGTTTATCGCTGAACTGGTCAAAGCATATCCGGCAATTACGGTCATTCCGGTTTCTTCATCTCCTCTCGGAGCGTTCAAGGCCATTCTTCCTCTTTTTGCAACCCAATCCATCGTTATCGCTCCGCCGCCGTGGGGGGCGCGGCCGTTCATTTTGAAAATACTTTCCTTCCTCTTTATCTTGCGCGGCGATCGCGTGATTGCATTTGCCGATGGAGGAATGTGGCAGCCGTACAGCGCCGTCATCGCTCATGACCAGAATAAACGGTACATTGATAACCTCCGTGCCGCCGCCGCGCTCGCTTCTCTGTCGACCGATCCGATTGGCTCTCCGCCGCACCTGCGGCTCCTCTCGTCACTTCCATCTGACTTTCCTTTCGTGGCGAAGCCGTATATCGTGTTGCATCCGTTCCCGCACATGGCGACCAGCAAGACGATGCCGCTACGGCGGTGGATACATCTCGTGCAGGAATTGCGCCGAAAATATCCTGCCTACGGGATTGTGATTACTGGCGCTGGAGTCGATCGTGAGCAAGCGCATAAGATCGCATTCTCGGTTGATGAAGGTGTCTTCTGCGCTATAAATCGTCCTCTTTTGGAGGTCGCCGGCCTTATTGAACATGCGAGACTCTACATCGGTGTCGATACCGGACCCACACATATCGCGGGCGTGCTCCACGCGCCGAGCGTCGTCCTCGCCCAACAGAAAGATCCGATGTGGTTACCGACCTACAACCCGAATGCGACACTCCTCTCCGAGAAGAAGAATTGTGTATGTGGTGTACCGGGGGAAGTGTGTGCAGCTTGGGAAGAGGGCAAGTCGTACCGTCGCTGCGTATACGATATTTCAGATGAGATGATTCTCTCCGCTGTCAGTGCAAAGCTACATGCGGGTCATTAACCGGGCGCTCCAGGACCGATAACGCATGCGATAAGGGGGTGTATACTAGGGAGGTAATCATTATCCCAGAGTAACGTCATTAACTACATGAATAAACATATATATAGAGCAGGGGTTTCCGCGCTGGCGCTCGCAATGCTTGCTGTGCCGGCTATGGCGCTCGCCGAGAACGGCGGCGGCGAGGACGGCATTCAGGCGCAGGTGGGCATCCAGGCACGCGGGACGGATGCTTCGGCGACCGGGACTGTTCGTGTCGGCGAATCCGGAGACGAAGAGAATAAAGTTGAAGAACAGAAAGATCGACCAATGGTGGCGAACGTGGGTCAAGATGATGATGAAGCAGTGGGCGAAGATCAGGACGAACTCGAACTCGAACTTGAGGATGATGGGGACCGAGCGTTCTCGCTTGATGACCTGAAGCAAAAGATTGAAAATCGCAGACTCGAGCTCGATGATGAAGAGGCGAGTACGACGCCTGAGAACCAGGGTCTCATGAAGAACGCGAACCCGGTTCGCCTCGCGGTGCATAGTCTCCTCGCCTCTAAAGACCTTCTTGGCGGTATCGGTTCGCAGGTATCAGAAATTGCGAAGCAGATGAATGACTCGGTCGCAACCACGACGAACGCTGAGGCAAAGATACAGTCGCGCAGTCTCCTTGCGCGCCTCTTCTTCGGTGGTGATAGCGCGGCCGCAGACGTGATTTCGCAAGCAGTCGCGCAGAATCAGCAGCGTATCGACGACCTCACTAAGCTTCTCGAGGGAGCCAATGTCTCGGCAGATATTCAAATAGTACTTAAGGCGCAGATAACGGCGCTCCAGACTGCCCAGGCGCGGCTCCAAGACCTCGCCCAGAAAGAGCAGAAGATGTGGGGACTCTTCAGCTGGCGGTTCTGAGCAGAAGAATATAGAAGATAGAATGTAGAAAGCGCGAACGCCCCTCCGGGGGCGTCCGCGCTTTGTGGTATCATAGCCCACATCATGCAGAGTGACGGTATGGCGAAACAGATTGCCAAATGGATAGCGCTCGGGGCGCTTTTCCTCGTCCCGATTATGCCGCTCATTGTCGCGAACGGGTATTTCTTCCCCTTTATCACCGGCAAGGCATTCTATTTCCGCATTCTTGTTGAGATAGCGGTCGCCGCATGGGCGGTGCTCGCGCTTCTCGATAAAGAATACCGTCCGCGCTTCTCGTGGGTCGGTGCGGCGGTCGTCGCCTTTGTCGTGTGGATGTTCATCGCGGACGCGTTCGCGCTGAATGCCGCAAAAGCCTTCTGGAGCAATTTTGAGCGCATGGAGGGATGGGTGATGCTCATTCATCTGCTTGGGTTCTTCTTTGCCGCTGGTGCCGTATTGCGAGTGGGAAAGAAGTGGCGCGCATGGTTCCTATGGTCGCTCATCGTCTCGCTCTACATCAGTGGGCATGCACTTTTCCAACTTGCAGGTTGGGCTCCGATTCATCAAGGGTCGACACGCATCGATGCATCGCTCGGCAATTCCGCCTATCTCGCCATTTATTTCCTCTTCAATGTATTCATCGCGCTCTGGCTCGCGCTGACCGAGAAATACTCGTGGCTCAAATGGTCCTTAATCGCGCTCGCTGTTCTGGAAGCGATACTTATTTTCTTCACCGAGACGCGCGGTACCATCGTAGGACTCGTTCTCGCGCTCGCGCTTGCGGCACTTCTCACCGCGGTCACCGCGGGGAAACGCGCTCGGCAGGGAGCGGCACTCGCACTCGCACTTATCGTCATCCTCGCAGGCAGCTTCTATCTCGCGCGCAACTCCTCTTTTGTACAAGGAAATCATGTGCTCCAGCGTGTTGCTTCCATTTCATGGGCTGACCTCCAGGTACGCCGCACGATTTGGCACATGGCGTTTCAGGGGGCTCTTGAGCGGCCTATCGTCGGTTGGGGACAAGAGGGTTTCAATTATGTCTTCAATACATACTATGACCCGTCGCTCTACCATCAGGAGCAGTGGTTTGATAGGGCGCACAACGCCTTCATTGACTGGCTTTCCGCGGGAGGCGTGCCGGCGTTTCTCTTGTATCTCTCGCTCTTCGGTTCTGCAATCGTTCTACTCTGGAGGAGTTCCGAGCTTTCGCGCCCCGAACGCATCGCGCTCACCGCCGCGCTCGTCGGCTACGCCGTCCACAATCTTTTTGTCTTTGATAATCTCTACTCGTACGTATATTTCTTTGCGCTCCTCGCGCTTATCGACTCGCAAGTCGCGCGGCCTCTCACGCAGCTTGAGAATGCGCCTGAAATTACGTCTACCGACGGTGTGACCTACGCGCTTCCGATTGCAGTGGCCGTTGCTGGCGTTCTCATCTGGTTCGTCAATGTCCCCGGGATGCAGGTGGCGACCAAGCTCATTACCGCGCTCTCGCCCTCTCCCGTCGGCATCTCGGGGAATCTCGCCACATTCCAAGAGCTCGCGGCGCATCCGGCCTTTGCGGCACAGGAGATGCGTGAACAGCTGGTCTCTTTTGCCATGTCGGTCGTGCAGAGTTCACAAGCGACCGATACGGAAAAACAGCAGGCGTTCTCGTTTGCGGTGAGCGAAATGAAAAAGCAGATTGCGAGCTATCCGCTTGATGCGCGCGGGCATCTGGAACTTTTTTACGTGTATCGCGCTGCAGGAGACAGTGCGAATGCGCTTACGGAGATTCAGGCGGCCATCGCTCTCTCGCCTTCGAAAGAAGGGATGTGGATTGAGGCGGGTGTGACCGAATGGGATGCGGGCAACACGAAAGCGGCGCAGGCGGATTTCAATACGGCGTACCAGCTCGGCCCTCAGTTTACCGACCTCGCCCTCTATGCCGCCGCCGGCGACATTGCCGCCGGCGATTCGGCCGCGGCCGACAAAGTATTGATGGCGGCCTTCGGTACGACGAATGTGAATAGCGACATTCTCGCGGCCGCGTATTATCGCGCGAAAGATTGGCCGCATCTCATACGCATATGGAAGATGCGCGCGAACAAACCCGATGCCACCGTCGAATCATGGTTCTCCCTCGCAGCCGCCTACTACGCATCGGGCGATAGAGCAAATGCCATTGCCACAATCAACACCGCGGTAAAACTCTTCCCCGATGCGGCATCCGCCGGTGCCTCCGCGATAAAGCAGATACTGCAAGGGAAATGATGATTGTACAAGAGAACGTCCTGCTCGCGCCATTCACCACTCTCGGCGTGGGAGGGAAGGCGCGTTTTTTTGTTGCCCCACAATCGGTAGAGGAAGTGAGGGAAGCACTCAACTTTGCACATAAACATGCTCTTCCCGTGTTTGTCCTCGGCGGCGGTTCAAACATCGTCATTGCCGATGATGGCTTTGACGGAGTAGTGCTCGCCATGCGCATCAGGGGCATCACCTGCACGGAACACGGCGACCGAATATGGGTGACGGTCGGTTCCGGCGTCATGTGGGACGACTTCGTCGTGTATTCCATCGAGCACGGCTTCAGCGGTCTCGAATGTCTTTCCGGCGTGCCGGGCACGGTCGGTGGAGCGGTGGTCGCAAATCTCGGCGCGTATGGCGCGCAGACGAGTGACACGTTCGTGCATGCGGAAGTAGTGGACACGCATGACCGAACCGGCGGATTGAAGATGATTGAAAAAGAACAGTGTGATTTTTCCTACCACGACAGCATGTTCGGCCACACA
The DNA here is from genome assembly GCA_024654305.1 of Candidatus Parcubacteria bacterium. Lineage (GTDB taxonomy): Bacteria > Patescibacteriota > Minisyncoccia > Phycocordibacterales > Phycocordibacteraceae > C7867-001. The sequence continues at coordinate 720 of JANLIU010000043.1, read as the reverse complement.
GGCGGACGATACGTCGTCGTGAGCGCCACCTTCGCGCTCTCGCGCGATCCTTCGGCGCAACTCTCGTATCGGGATAACCGTTTTGATATGACCATGCTCGCAGAAAAACTCGGTCATGCGCCGACACAGACCGATGTCCGGGATGCGGTACTCACGATGCGCGAAGAAAAAGGTTCACTCATTATGGAGGGTCGCCGTTCTTTCAAGAGCGCGGGTTCTTTTTTCCATATGCCGTTCGTTTCGCCCGAGCAGTATGCACAGGTCGAGATGTGCGCCCGCGCGCTTGATGCGAAAAAGGCGGAAACACTGCGTCCGTGGGCATGGGAACAGCCAGATGGCTCATATAAAATAGCTCCCGGATTTCTCCTCGAGTACACTGAATTCCATAAAGGATACGTGCGCGGGGAGGCGGGCATTTCTCCGCAACACACGCTCTCCATCATCAATGTCGGCAATGCACGAGCGGAAGATATTGCACGGCTTGCCTCCGACATGCAGAAGGCGGTTGAAAAATTATTCGGCATCCGTCTTGAACGCGAAGTGGAGTACGTCGGTAATGTAGAAAACGCGAAATAATTTTTCGCGAAAAATTATTTCGCGAAAGTTATCCACACTTCACATTTTTTTCTTACACAAATCTTTTTTACGCGCGATAATTACATTCAGAAACGTTTGTCCTGAACATTGTTGAAGGATGAACGGGTCGACATATCAGCTCAC
>JANLIU010000032.1 GCA_024654305.1 Candidatus Parcubacteria bacterium | reverse complement strand
ACAGTTGCCACTCCTTCGAAACCATCCGCCTCATGCGACTTATGAAGTAGTAGCTAGAATTGACTCAATAAGGCGGGTAGTTTCGGAAGGGTCTTTGACCGCTTTTGTTTGCACGTTCGTTTTGTACACTGCTTCGTCATTACCACCAGCTTCAAGCTCGTCGCCGACGTAGACCGCGTCCCGCTCGAAGACGCCAAGGCGCTCGCACAGTTTGCGAACGCCGTATGCCTTGTCTATACCGCGCTTGGTGACGTCAATGCTGGTGGCCCCGCCGATACTGACCTGGAATTCCGGTAGGCGCCTCGCAAGCGCCGCTTGGAGCAGGTGCCGTTTTGCATGATTGGAGTCCCACGCTTTTTTGAGTGCGAGCGGCGCCTGCTGACCGAGCGCAGAAAAGGTCACTTGACCGCCGCGATACTCGATACGTTCTCCCCATGCAAGATCCGAGAAATTGATGACGCCGGTTTCGGCGATTGCGACTTTTATTGCGCCCTCAATCTCGCCCGCCTCTCTTTCTGAAAGACGTTCTTCGTAGATTTTGTTCCAATTCCAGTCGTGCCACTCGTAGAGCGCGGCGCCGGAGGTGGGGAGCAGATACAGATTTTCAAAGTGCGCAGCGCTCGGCAGTTTCGCGACTACTTGCTTGATGAATTGCGGCAGAGCGCCACCGGAGATGACGGCAACGGGAGTTGTTTCGAGCAATTGCGTGACGAGCTCAGCCATTTCTTCAGTGAGCGGCTGTTTGCTCTCCGCAAGCGTGCCATCGAGATCAAAGATAATTAATTTGTACATTATGAAAGCGCGTCGAGGATGTGTGAGAGCGAGGCAGTCGCGACGCCGATGACCTTGTCGGCGGCGCCGTAATAGAGGTACACCGTATCGCCGCGGATGACGGCGCCGCAGGAGAAAACGACGTTTGCAACATCGCCTTCTTTTTCATACTTTTCTATCGGCTCGAAGACCGGGTCAGCGCTACGAGCAAGTACTGACGTGCCGGAGGAGTCAAGGAGCGCGGCGCCGAGCCGGTACGTATTGTGTCGCGAGACGCCATGGTAGATCATCAGCCATTTGTCACCGACCTTGATCGGCGGCGCCGCGCTCCCAATCTTCGTTCCGTCCCACATACCGTGACGCGGACCCATCACTTCAATGCACCGGTTCACGCGCTTGCCGGCAGTGAGGTCAGGTAAGAGGTCGGCACAAAAGAGATTATGAACGCGATGGTAGAGTAAATAATTTCCACCGATTTTTTCTGGCAACAGAACGATATCTTTATCGTCCACACCATCGGGCGTGAGGAGATACGGTGTGCTCCACATCTGCCACTTGCGCGCGAGAAAATCGTCGACGCTGATAGAGGAGACCGCGCCGGCGGGCGGGCGGGCACCGTCATATGCGGTGTAGGTCATGTGGAGTATATCGCCGATGCGCACTATGCGCGGGTCCTCACAGCCGGAGTTGCCGGTCGAGCCTCCATGTTTCATCTCGAAATCCTCTCGCGGCACATACACAGGTTCGGGCAATCGCTCATCGATGGCGATGCCGTCTTTGGAAATTGCGAGTCCGATGGTAGAAGTGTTCGCATTGTCCATCGCACGGTAGAGAATATAGATCGAACCATTCAGGTCAATTGCCGCAGGATTGAAGACACTGCGACTCTCAAAACCGGTCCCGCGCGGCGCAAGAATCGGATTTTGCGCCGCGCGTCTGAAGGTGCGTGCCGGCTGTTCGGGATCGAGTGCGCGCATAAGTTCATGAAGCTTTACGCTCGCTTTAGCACAGACGGTATCGGCTCCTCCATACCAGATATCGAGGCGACCGTTGTCACCAACGGTCGCGCTTGTGGGGAAAATAATATTCGGCGCGATACCATACTGCTCGTAGATTTCCTCGGGGACCATGATAGATTCTGTACGACTGATAATCTTCGACGGGTCATTACGGTCGAGAAGCGCCGCTTCAACGGAAAAGACGCGGTCGTTGTTGAAATAATTTTCAATATAGGAATAGAAGATGAGCCAGCCGTGCTGAGTGAGAATCGGAACACTTCCGACCTCAACTTGGTCTCGGTCATTGCGCCTCAGAGCGAGTTTGTGTGACTGCCAGTCCTCGTACCACGTAGCCCAGAAGCTTGGAGACCAGAAATCCTCAATCGTATCGGCATAGACGAGACATATTTCCGTAGGCGGCTCGTCGGTGTGGACGGAAAGCATCGCGACGACTTTCCCGCCGACGCGCTCGGGGAAGATTGCGAACGCCTTTGCATTAAATGGTGTCACCAAATGCCGTTCGGTGAAATTCTTGCCGTCTTTGGCGACCGCGATGCCGACTTTAATATTGTCCTTATTGAAAGGGTAGCCGCCAAGCGCGGTGTAAGAAAGGTAGGTCGCGCCCTCAAAGACCGTTGCGCGCGGGTCTTCACAGCCGAACTCCTCCCACGGTTCTTCGGGCATCAGCACTTGTCGGCGTTCATCGAAATGAATGCCGTCTTCAGAGAATGCTTCGCCAATGGTCGATTGTCCCGCATACGGGGAGACCAACGCCGCCGGATTAGAGAGCGCGCGGTAATACATCCGCCAGCCACCACTCTCACGAATGACCGAAGGGTTAAAGGTTGCGAGTGTTTCCCACGGATGCTCGTGGCGGGGCGAGAGGATTGGATTATGCGGTTCTCGGCGAATGACGAACATATATTAGGGGAGCAATGCTTGGATACCCTCAGCATACAGTGAATATGCGCGTACGAAAGAGTCATCGACA
>JANLIU010000011.1 GCA_024654305.1 Candidatus Parcubacteria bacterium | reverse complement strand
GATGTCGTCGGTGATGTGGCTGCTGCCCATCGGAAACACTTTGACCGATACCGGGATGCCTTCGTCGTATACCACTATCGAAATAGTTTCGGCGCCGATGTTCGCGAGCACGCATCCTTTCATCTTCTGGTCGCCTTCAAGAAGTACATAGGAGCCTGCCAAGGGCGATGCCATCTGATCAATGACTTCTATATCTGCGTCTTCCACTGACTTAGCGAGCGCATCCTCATGCTGGGCGAGGCAGGTAACGAAAAGGTAGTCCACCTCGATGTGGACGCCCTTCATGCCGAGCGGGTCGCCGAGCACCTTCGTGCCGTCGATGCGATATTCGAGTGGAATGCTGTGGAGCACATGCCGATTAAGGAATCCTGGTGCCGCCGCTTCACGCGCCGCCTTTCCCGCTTTTTCAATATCGAGCAGAGTTATCTCCTGGTCAGCACGGGTAATGATAGCGTTGCCGGTGGCGCGTGCCTCATCAAGCGAGATGCCGCCCACCGCGAGGAAAGCGGCACGAATGGGCACGCGGGCGGCGGATTCCGCTTCTCGTTTCGCCTTCAGGATGCTTGCGGAGACTTCTTCCTTGTTGACGATGTAGCCGTGCCGTAGGCCTTTTGATTCCGCGAGCCCCGTACCGAGGATGCGCAGCTGCCGCCCGCCGTTTTTATCGGAGAGTTCCTCGACGACGACCATTTTTACTTGGTACGTCCCGATGTCTATGCCGGTTGCTATGCGTCGTGCCATTGGGTAAGGAGCGCGCGTCACTCTTGCCGAATTTGGCCAAGAGCTTTCGTTCGCTTCGTTCCATAGTAGCACCGTGCACCCTTCCTTTTATATGAAGTAAACCGTGGATAAACAATAGAAGTTGAAAGTTGAAAGTTGAAAGTTGAAAGTCAGGAGCTTGCTTCGCAGCTTCAGCGGGACAGATAATAATTTCGCAACTCTTGTCGCCGAGCGCATAGGATAGGACGTTCGGTATGTAATCCTTGCCGCGCAACTGCTCATTCAGTGCACGTGCCCTTGCGGGGTCGACGAACACGAGAGAGATGTCCCAGCCGGAAAGCACTTCGTCCGCAACGGTAGTAAACACAGCACGCGGCGCCGTAGGACGCCGCGTGAGATTCCGTATCGAGACGCCTGTCATTCAGTTAGCGCTTGCCGCCCTTGCGAACCTTCTTCGCAGCCGGATCTATCTTGCCGAGCTTCACGAGCTCGTTATAGGTCTCGCGGCGAACCTTGGAAATGAGGGCGCGCTTGTGGTCGACGTTCTTGGACTTGGTGCGTTCGAAATAGCGACCATTACGTACCTCGCGCACAATGCCGAGGGTCTGCGCGCGGCGCGTGAAGCGGCGAATAAGCGCGGCAGAACTCTCGTTCTTCCCGCGCCGTACTTCTACTCGTGTGTCTGCTGTCATGATTGGGAGATTCTAACATTTGTATGGAATAAAAACAACGCCCGCGTGGGTAGCGGGCGGGCGAAGCAGAAGAACGAAGACTTTCTTCAAGCGAGAACAGGTCTGTCGTGGAGGTCGTGTTTGGGTTGCCAGAGGTCGCACCCTCGCCCGTCCCACGTCGCCACGACGTAGTACATTTCGTCCGTTCCGAAGCCGACGAGCAAACCGTCGATAATCGTCTTTGTGAAAAGTACGAACCGCGTAAAGAACTGCCCGCGCGTGGTTTCCATTTTTTGCAGGATTTTGAAGTGCTCGGGAGCACCCTCGTAGGTCAAGACACTGGACAAAACACCCATGATTTTGTCGTTCTCCGTATCCTGCTGTGTTGAGGCGACTAGAACAAGAGCAATCGCCTCGTCGCTGAGCGTGGCCGGTACCTCCTTGCCGACGTAGCTCTTGAATACTTCACGAAACGGTGTTCGTCTCGCGTACGCAAGCTGCTGCATACCACTTTCGATATCCATTAGACCCTCCTGTTAGTTTCGAATCGTCACTGGGAACCTAGCGGAACTTATACCACTTGATTATCTAAATGTCTACGCGAACGATTTTAGACGCTCGGTGAGGCCAAGGAGGGGGAGGATGGTTTCTTCCTGCGTCTTTCGGTTGCGGAGGATGGCAGAGCCCTCGAGCGCTTCTTTGCGGCCCATGATAAGGAGATACGGACTCTCGCGCCGCTCCGCAAGAAGGAGTTGTTCGGTGAGTGATTCCACACCAATGTCTTGTGCCAAAGAAATATGCGCTTTACGGAAGTCCTCGGCGAGCTGTATGGAAAGCCGCTTCGCTTCGTCGCCGATGTGCACAAATGAAAAGCGAAGTTTGGACGATTTTGTTTTTACAACCGCCATACCCTCGCTCGCCACTTGGAGTACTGCGCCGGTCGCGCTGAAAGGTGCGGAAGGGAAGAAATGGCGCGCGAGGTCGTTGTAGCGGCTGCCCCACGCGACGCGACGCCCGCCCGCAAGCACTTCAAAACACGTATCGTTCCAAATGCTTCCGCGACTGATGAGGTTTCTCGCGAGTTCGTACGGCGTCTCCGTCATTTCCAAATATTCAAGCAAGTCTTCAAAGCGTTTACGGCTCGCGTCCGAAAGATGCTCGGTGGGCGCGGGCAAATCTTCCGCGCATTCTTGCGCAATGGCGAGTTCGGCAGCGGCAAAGGCATCTTGTTTGGCGCACGTGATGCATTCTTCAGGAAGTACGGTCGCGCGTTTCTTGAAAAAATTGCCGAGCTCGCGCGAGTAGCGCGCACGTGTTTCTTTATCGCCCATGGAATTGATGCGGACGACCGGCTCTTCGTGGTAAAGGTCGCGGACGAGCGCGATGAGCGCGCGGATGATGACGGCGTCCGCGATCGCACGGTCGCTTCCAAGCGCATGGAATTGTATCGTCGCTTTCTTTTGTGCCGGACGCCCTGGAGCAATGTTGGTATGCCAGACGAAAAGCGGCTGCCGAGGATTCGGCGCGTAGTCGATGTTCTGACATTGCTTGAGGAAACTTGCCACGGTTTCGGCAACTGGATCAAGCGAAAGCGTTGCGAGCGCTTCAGGGTATCCGGCCTTTGCCTTCTGCTGCCCGCGTTTTTTCACCGTGAGTGCGGTGAGCGGAGTAAATCCGTAATATTGGCCGACGGCGCGCGCCTTGCTGAACAACTCGTCCGCCGGAATAATTTCGCGCATCATGGTGCCAGTGCCGTTGTTGAAGCGAGCGAATAGCTCGTGGCGCCCGGGAAGAATCCCATCTTGGGTACCGGCAGGAGCCGTAGGTCAACGCGACCAATGATGTCTTTTTTCGGAAGCGGTCCCCAGACGCGACTGTCGGAACTATTCGGGCGATTGTCGCCCATGACGAAGTATTCGCCCGCGTTCAGCGAGACATCTTTCGTATAGGTCGCGTCTTCGTTCACGATGTAGGGCTCGGTGAGCGCCATTTTTTCTCCGGTTGCAGAAATAATAGTGACGACGCCATGATTGATGGAGACCGTCTCGCCCGGGAGACCGATGATGCGCTTGATGTAGAAGACGGAAGGATTGCCCGGATAACGGAAGACAATGACTTCGCCGCGCGTGGGTGTCTTGAAGTTGTAGAGAAGCTCGTCGATGACGAGGTAATCCAGATTTTTGAATGTCGGATGCATTGATTCACCGTCAACAACGAACGGCGAAACGATGAACACGCGGATTGGGATGACCACGACCACGATGAGGAGTACCAGTGTGAAAAGATCCTTTAAAAGACCTTTCCAAGAGTCAGACATGTGCGCATTGTACTCGTCTGCTGGCACTACGCAAGCGGTGTGTGATTTTGGAGCACGCGTCGACCTCCCCTGCGGGAGGTCGCGCTCACTCTCGGCTCGCAAATTTTCGCGCAGCCCCCTCTGGC
>JANLIU010000008.1 GCA_024654305.1 Candidatus Parcubacteria bacterium | reverse complement strand
TAGTGAACGAAAAACAGCTTCTCAAAGAGAAATTATCGGCTTTTGAGCAAAAAGCGAATAATCGGTTCGAACTTACCGAAAAGTTTTTGAAATACAATATAGAATTGGCAAACGAGGGAATAAATGAAGAGAAACTTCATTTATTCAAAAAAGTCGGTTCGAACTTTATTATTGAAGCTCGAACCGTACTTTTTGAGCCACGCGGAGCGTGGCGAACCCTTTCAGATTCAGGATTTTTTGGGGGGAATACATTTGTGTCGGCACTTCGTGCCGACCCCATTTCGGCTTCCGATTCCGATTTTCAATTTTGGCGGAGAGGGGGAGATTCGAACTCCCGGTACGGTTTCCCGTACGCCACCTTTCCAAGGTGGTACATTCGACCACTCTGTCACCTCTCCGTATATGAACTGTTATAGCAGAAAAATTTATTTCACGCCCGTGAGCCGAGAAGCGCTTTAACGCGTTCAGCGATGGGCGGGTGCGTGGCGAAGAGGTTTTCGAGCCACGCGAGTTTACTCCCCTCCGGCCTGCCGAAGGGTTCATCAATAAAGAGATGTGCGGTCGCATGCGACGAACGACGCATCGGGATGTTCGCCGAACCTATTTTCGTAAGCGCCGAGGCGAGTCCTTCAGGGTAGCGCGTAAGCAGAGCACCCGAGGCGTCGGCGAGGAACTCGCGCCGGCGCGAGACCGCGAGCTGGATAAGCTTCGCAGCGACAGGCGCGAGGATGATGCCGACGACGGCAAGAACCATGAGAATTGCATTCCCTTGCTTATTATCGCTACGGCCGCCGCCATACAGAGATACTCGCAGGAAAATGTCTGCGACGATGGCAACGAAGCCCGCGAGCACCACCGCAATCGTCATGAGGAGTATGTCGCGATTCTTGATGTGCGAGAGCTCGTGCGCAAGAACTCCTTCTAATTCCGGACGAGTCATCATCGCGAGAAGCCCCGTCGTCGCGCAGACGACGGCGTGTGCTTCGTCGCGACCGGTCGCAAACGCATTCGGCGCCGGGTCGTCTATCACATACAACTTCGGCTTCGGCAGGCCCGCAGTTATTGCGAGATTTTCTACAACAGTGTAGAAATCAAAAAATTCCTCTCGAGTTGCCGGTCGTGCGTGGTTCAGCGAGAGTACGAGCTTATCCGATTCCCAGTAGGCGTAGACATTCGTCGCAAGCGCGATAAACACCGCGACATAGAGAATGAACGGGTTGCCGTAGTACCAGGCAATCGCATACCCAACCGCGATAACGACGACGAGGAACCCGAGGATGAGCGCCCACGTCCGGCGGATGTTTGACGCGCGTTGCGCGTACAAATTCATAATTGGCTAAAAACTGACTTTGACCGGTTCGGCTTCTGCGGCATTCGCGAGCTCAAAGAGGTCCATCGGCTTGAATCCGAAACTGCCCGCAATGATATTACCCGGGAACGATTGTTCCGCAGTATTGAGCGTCATCACGGTCGTGTTATAGAAGCGGCGCGAGGCCTGGATCTTATCCTCGGTGTCGCCGAGCTCGCGTTGGAGTTGGAGGAAATTCTCATTGGCCTTGAGTTCCGGATACGCTTCGGAAACCGCAAAGAGAGTCTTGAGAGCGCCCGAGAGCATATTCTCGGCCTGAGCCTTCTCCGCGGTACTGCCCGCGCCCATCGCGGCCGCGCGCGCCCGGGTCACATTTTCAAACGCTGACGACTCATGTGCGGCGTATCCCTTCACCGTTTCCACGAGATTGGGGATGAGGTCGTAGCGGCGCTTGAGTTGAACTTGGATATCGGCCCATGCTTCCTTCGCCTGATTCACGAGCGTAATGAGGCGGTTATACGCGAATATTGCCCACAAAACGACGACTGCGACGACGATGAGAATGATGGTGGTGGTAGTCATATCCCCCAGTATAGCAAAAATCACTGCGCTAGTGGAGAAGGTATAGCCAAAAATAGACCCCGATTGGCGCACACCACGCGAGCCAGTCAACGAAACCTTTTCTCCAGAGCTGTTGGTACATCCGGCGGTGCAGATAGAATTCCTGAAAGGTGATGAGGAATAGGGCGGCGGTGAGGAAAACATAGAGCGCCACAGTGCTTTCAAAAAAGGTCCGCGACAAGTACGCGGCGACCACCAGGAAAAATATGGAGCCCGCAAGATGAAAGGTCTGTCGATACGTATCGAGTTTGAATCCGTAATGACCCGCGCCATATTCCCTCTGTACTCGTGCAAGCGTGGCGTTGTAAGAACGGACGCCGCGCACCCACTGCCCTTCTATCTCGGTCTTGAATGGGTAGCAATGGTCCGGAAGTACCACGAGCGAGTGATACAGGCCGGTGCGTTTTTTCTTCATGGCACTAGTGTACCGCACGCGCGACCGCCTTCATCACACGGGGGTCGAGGAGGTCGGGGATTATCTTGGTGACCGATGGTTTCGGGACGAGCGCCGCGAGTGCGCGAGCGGCGCGGAGCTTGGTCGCCTCGGTGATCTTCTTTACTCCTCTATCAAGCGCGCCGCGGAAGATGCCCGGGAATACGAGTGCATTATTTATCTGGTTCGGAAAATCGGAACGGCCGGTCGCGATGACGAGTGCGCCCGCTTTCTTCGCCTCGTCCGGCAAAATTTCCGGCTCGGGATTCGCCATCGCGAAGACAATACTCCGCGGCGCCATACTCGCCACATGTTCGGTTTTCAGAAGTCCTTTGCCGGAGACACCAATGAATACGTCGCTGCCCTCCATCGCCTCGGCAAGACCGCCCTTCACTTTGCGCGGGTTCGTAAGCGCTGCAAGTTCTTTTTTGTGCGTATTCAATTCCGGACGTCCGGCATAGATTGTACCCGCACGGTCCAGCAGAATGATGTCGCGAATCCCCGATGCCCGCAGAAGCTTCGCAACTGCCGTGCCCGCGGCGCCCGCACCGCTAATGACGACTTTGAGACCCTTCATATTTTTTTTCACCACCTTCGCGGCGTTCATGAGCCCCGCAAGTACGACGATGGCGGTGCCGTGCTGGTCGTCATGCATGACCGGTATGTCCAATTCTGCAACGAGGCGTTTTTCAATATCAAAACATTTCGGCGCGGCGATATCTTCCAAATTGATACCGCCAAAGGAAGGCGCAATGGCTTTCACAATACGCACAATTTCATCAGGATCTTGAGTGTCCAGCACCAGCGGCCAGGCATCAACGCCGGCAATGCTTTTAAATATGAGCGCCTTCCCTTCCATCACCGGCAGAGCTCCATAGGGGCCGATGTTGCCGAGACCGAGCACGGCGGAACCGTCGGACACCACGGCGACGCTGTTCTTCTTGACCGACATTTCCCGCGCCTCCTTCGGATGTTTCGCGAGATACGTTGACGCAACGGCAACGCCGGGCGTGTACCAAAGCGAAAAATCTTTTTTGCCGGAAAGCTTCACGCGCGTTCTGGTTTCGATTCGTGCACCTTGTTTCTTGAAGTCATCCAGTATTTTTTTAGTATTCACCCCGTTAGAAACTCGTTTCGAAAGGATGCTTGTTCCTGAAATGTTCATATTGTTTATTTAGCTATGTTTCTAACGGGGTTCATAGTGAGACGGCAGTATACCTTATTTCAACGTAACTGAAGGTGTGGAAGGTTTCGCCGTATCGTAGAAAAGAGCCGCACTGGTCTCCGGTCCAATGACGCCCGTTGCCGGCAGTCCGCGTGCTCGTTGATATTCCTTAATTGATGCGCGCGTGCAATCCCGCACCACGCCAGATATTGGGCAATCACTGAAATTCTTTCCTTTCGGCGGATAGTAGTCGAGGTAGTGAAGCGCCTCTTGAAGCGCATAGACACCCGGGCCTTTCTCTTTGGTTGTTCCGGCCACCTTCGTCCAGTCGTAGGGGAACGAAACCGAACCGAAGGTCGTCAGTATCGGGTCCTTGAAGAAATCTTGAAGGCCGAGATACGTTTGATACGCGTAATCGGCAACCGCGACGGGACGAATGGATGATTCTTGGAATTGCGGCTCGTAGATGTATCCGTATTCAATGAGGAGCGCGGCATCATCGGCACTATTGTTTGAACCAATGGCAATGAGTTCCTGATCCTCTACAACACCTGCATCCTCCTTGGGAAGCGTGCTCGTCGCGTGGTACGCGCTCAAACGCAGTGCGATTGCTTCCCCTATCGTCTTCGATGCCACGGCATTCGAGTATTGATGGTCCGGCACATATACCGCGAAGCCGCTGTATTCGCCGGCAACTCCCGCGCGGTGTTCGCTATCATCATTGATGTGAAGATGGAGCGTGATGTCATACCCGTTGTCGCTCGTCCATTTATTGATACCGTAGAGCTGATACGCGGCGTTCGAGGGCGCCGTGTCGTGATACACCTGGTCAGCGGCGGGCAGAATACTGCCGTCGGCAAGATGTCCTTGCATTTGAGCTTTCTGCGATTGTGTGAATGCTTCGATCTCGGGCATATGTGTATCAAAATAATTCTGCAAAATCGGATTCCATTCGGTCGTTGAGCGCGAAACCATCACGTCGTAATGCGGATTTTGCGAGAGAAGCCCGGCGAGCGCGTTCGCGATGTCGGAAGCTACGTCGCGTTCCTTCACGCCGCCAAATTCGGTTCCACCACTGGTGGGCTGGTGCCCCGGCACAATGAGAACGCGGACCCTTTTTGCGGACGTTGTCGTGCTTACGGTCGCCGTCGCAAGATTCGCGACCGGCACGCTATGATAATTATTTTGTATCTGGACGGCAGTGATGCTTTGTA
>JANLIU010000004.1 GCA_024654305.1 Candidatus Parcubacteria bacterium | reverse complement strand
CGTTGTCGTGCTTACGGTCGCCGTCGCAAGATTCGCGACCGGCACGCTATGATAATTATTTTGTATCTGGACGGCAGTGATGCTTTGTACGAAAAAGACCGCGGCGGTCTGCGCTTCCTTCGCGATCCACACCGTTCCCGCGCGGAGTGGCGCGATGCCGTTTGCGGCAAAAAACATCACGAGCGACGCCACGCATCCCGCATACGCCGCGAACCAAACGAGCTCATTCCGCATGCATCAACTATAACGCACAATGCACGATATATTTTCGCCCCGATGGGCCCCCTTCGGGGCGCGTATACTACAAAGCATGAACGCGAGCGACCTCATTGAACAGCACTTCACACGACTCCGACCGGAGCAGAAACGAGCGTTGCATAAACTAAGGGTTCGGACGATACGCGATTTGCTGTATCATTTCCCCGCTCGATATGAATCGAGCGGGGACGTCGGAACGATTGCCGGCATCTCTGCCGGTGCAGAGGTCACGCTCTATGGCACGATACGAAAGCCGGATATCAGGAAGACGTGGAAGAGTCGTCGGCCCATCGCCGAAGCGTGGCTAGAAGATGCCTCGGGAAAGATTAAAATGATGTGGTTCTCCCAGCCCTACATTGCAAAGACGCTTCACGACGGCATGGTAGTTAAAGTAAGTGGAAAGGTAGCAGGAGCAGGAGCAAAAATATACCTCGCGAATCCGGCGATCGATAAGTCCCCGGTCGCGCCCGAGGCTGTACACGATTCTCTTTTTGCACAGGGCGCGACGACCGAGACGGAATTGTACCCGATCTATCCCGAGAGTCAGGGGGTTTCGTCGCTGTGGTTCCTGCATGCGATAAAGAAAGTGTTTGAGACGAGCGTGCACGAAAAACTTGAAGACCCAATCCCGGGCGATATTCTCACGCGCTACAAGTTGCCGTCGCTCTCATCTGCATTCGTTTTCATTCATGCACCACAGAAACTCTCGGACGCGGCGGGCGCGCGCAAGCGATTCGCGTTTGAAGAAGTGTTCGCGCTCCAGATAGTGATGCAGAAACGCCGCCGTGCGCTCTTGAAAGAAGAGGCATTGCCGGTCACGGTGGATAAACATGCACTCGCCGATTTCATCGCATCGTTCCCCTTCCCCGCCACAAATGCACAAATGCATGCTATCGATGCAATCGTGAGCGATTTTGAAAAAACGCATCCAATGCTCCGCCTACTCGAGGGCGACGTGGGGAGCGGCAAGACCGCGGTCGCGGCGGCGACGGCGTACCTCGTCGCCACCTCGCTCCCCAAAGGCCGCATCGCCGGCACGCTTCAGGTCGCCTACCTAGTGCCAACCGAAATACTCGCGAAACAGCATTTCTCGACCTTCGTCTCGTATTTCCGCGACCACCCCATCCCCATCGGGCTTATTACGGGGAGTGAATGCCGCAAATTTCCTTCCCGAGTACGCTATGAAGAATCCGCGAAGCTCTCAAAAGCGGTATTCAAGAAGATGGTGGCGAACGGCGAGATACCTATCGTCATCGGCACGCATGCGCTCATCGAGAAGTCGCTCTCGTTTAAATATTTTGCCTACGCCATCATCGACGAACAGCATCGTTTCGGCACCATGCATCGGCAGAAGCTCGCGACCAAAGGCGCTATCGCACCCCACCTGCTCTCCATGACCGCGACGCCCATTCCGCGCACACTCGCCCTCACGCTCTACGGCGACCTCGACCTCACCCTGCTCGACGAAATGCCGGTAGGCAGAAAATCGGTCATCACCGAAGTGCTTGACCCTAAGAAGCGCGGAAGCGCCTACGAACGCGTGCACGCCGAGCTTGCGGCGGGACACCAGGCGTATGTCATCTGCCCACGCATCGATGAACCCGATCCGGCGAAAGAGCTTGCGCTCCAAGCGAAGTCGGTAAAAGCCGAAGCGGCGCGCTTGAAAAAAGAAATATTTCCTGAAGCCATAATAGAGATATTACACAGCAAAATGCGCCCGGCGGAAAAGGAAGACGTGATGAAACGATTTGAGAATGATGAAATAGATATTCTCGTCGCGACCTCCGTCGTAGAGGTGGGCGTGAACGTTCCGAACGCGACCGTCATACTTATCGAGGGTGCTGAACGATTCGGGCTTGCCCAGCTCCATCAATTGCGCGGTCGTGTGCTTCGCTCCACACACCAGTCCTACTGCTTCGCACTTCCAGAATCCGCCGGTGAGACGACCCGCGAACGGATGAAAGCGTTTAAGAACGCCAAGAACGGCTTCGAGCTCGCCGAATACGACCTCGCGCTCCGCGGCGCGGGCGAGCTCGCGGGCGGCCGTCAATGGGGCGTCTCCGACATCGCGATGGAAGCGCTGAAAAATCTGAAGCTTGTGGAAGCCGCACGCACCGAGGCCGCCACGCTCGTCGCAAGCGACCCGGAGTTACGGAACTGCCCTGCCCTCGCCGCGCGCGCCCGCACCGCCGACAAAGAGATGCATTTGGAGTGATTTGTGCACGCGCCAGGACTCGAACCTGGGACCAGATGTGTATAAGACATCCGCTCTACCAACTGAGCTACGCGTGCGAGTGAGGTGGAACAAAATAAG